>JBEKNO010000220.1:0-5175 GCA_049522735.1 Occallatibacter sp. | reverse complement strand
TGACGCACAATAGCGTGACCCTCGGATGATTGAATATCTGCTCGGCGGCCTCAATGCTCGCCTCGCGCGTGGTGGTTAGCACGTTGGCCACGCCGCACTCGCGCTCGATCTCGCGATTGAACAGTTGCAAAGCGTATTGCGCTACCTTGGCTCCCGACGGGTGAGGCCCGAAGACCGCGGTATTGCCGGCGGCAAGAATGTTGATGGCGTTTGACACCATGGTCGGCACAGAATGAGTCACCGGCAGCATCATCCCGATCACGCCCCAGGGCGCCCGTTCGATGATGCACATTCCGTTGCGGTCGCTGCGGGCATCGCTGCGCATGGCTTCAACCCCCAGCACAAGACGCATGTTCATCAGCTTCTGGATCTTGTGGTCCAGGCGGCCGACTTTGGTCTCCTCCAGCTCCATGCGGCCCAGTTCTTCACGGCGCTCCTCGCAGATGCGGCGCATGATCTCGATCATGCGCCCGCGCTCCGCCAGGCTCATGGCTTCTACCCGCTTCTGTGCCTCGTAGGCCGCGTTGACGGCCTCGTCCACGGTCGCGAAAACCCCGTCCTGTGCAGCAGCTCCCTTCACGGCGGTAGCGGCGGACGGCTGCGGCTGTTGCAGCTGCACGCGCAGCCTGGCCACAACTTCCTTTGCGATCTCATCAATCACTTCTGCCCGAATTGGCTCTCTGACTGGCATTTATGGCTTCTCCAATACCGCGCCTTCGACCTCGATGGCATCGACGATGCCAACGATCACCGCGTCTACCGGCGCATCTTTGGTGGCTGGCGTCAGGCGAGCCGAGCTGCCCTGCGTAAACAACACGCACTCGCCCTCTCCGGCTCCAACGCTGTCGACTGCGACCACGGAACTGCCCGAAATCTGCAGTTTGCCGTCCCTGCTGATGTAGGGCTGGATCAACAGCAGCTTCATCCCCAGGAACTTCGCGCACTTCTGGGTGGAAACAACATTGCCGATGACTTTGGCTATGAACATGCCGGTTCACCTCGTGGATCAGGGCAGAAATACGTCTGCCGCCTGCGGTTATTTCGGCAATACAGTTCCCAGATTGCCATGGGGACGCGCAATCACATGCACGCTTCGCACTTCACCGGCGGCGCGGGCAGCGTTGCCCCCGGCGTCCACCGCGGCGCGCACCGAGCCCACGTCTCCCTGAACAAACACCGAGCACAGGCCGCCGCCAATCTTGTTCCAGCCCACGAATTTCACGCTGGCCGCCTTCAGCATCGCGTCTGTGGCCTGCACCAGCGCCACCAGGCCCTTCGTCTCGATCATTCCAATCGCTTCATTGGCCATTTGCCTTCTCCTGATTCCCTGTTGTCGATTCGGTCCCAAAGGATCGAACCACCTCAAATGCCGTCATCCTGAGCGCAGCGGAGTCGAAGAACCTGCGGTTGCTTTTCGCTTTGATCCGCGTCAACTCCATCGCGCCCGCTCGTTACTTCAACATGCTCTCGACCAGCGCATCATGGGGACGGGCAATTACATGCGCCGACACCAGTTCGCCCACCGCCTTGGCGGCGGCCGATCCCGCGTCCACCGCGGCCCGCACGCTGCCCACATCGCCGCGCACGATGGCCGTAACGTATCCGCCGCCAATCTGCACGGTTTTTACCAGTTCCACGCTGGCGGCTTTCACCATCGCGTCGCTTGCCTCGACCAGTCCGACGAGGCCCTTGGTTTCGATCAATCCGATTGCTTCACTCATCTCGCTCTCCTCCGCTTACTTCGCGGCCGCGGGTTTTTGGGCTGCGGCGCTCTTGCCCGGCTGTACAAAGTTCGGCAGTTCGTCGTGGGGGCGGCTGATCACCTGAACGCTGATCACCTCGCCTATCCGGGATGCCGCTTCCGCGCCCGCGTCGGTGGCTGCTTTCACCGCGGCCACGTCTCCTTCCACGAAGGCGGTCACCAGTCCGGAACCTACGGACTGCCAGCCGGCGAACGTCACGTTTGCGGATTTGAGCATGGCGTCGGTCGCCTCAAAAAGCCCGACCAGCCCCTTGGTCTCAATCATTCCTAGCGCTTGTTTCATCGCTTCCTCTCTTCTTCGTTGGGTTACTTGAAAAGTTCCACATCATTGGTCAGGTGCAAACCGCACGCGTTCGCCTCATCGGTGTCCACGTGCACGTTGAGCCGTGTTTTAGGGTCGATGCGCACATGAACATTGTTGAAAGTCAGGCCCGCCGGGCCACCGACGCGCAGCTTCATCATGTCGCCTTTGACGATGCCGAAGTACTCTGCTTCCGCGGGACTCATATGCACGTGAATGGCGGCGCGAATCACGCCTTCCTTCAGTTCCACCACGCCCTTGGGGCCAATGATGACCGCGCCCGGCGAGCCCGCGATGTCTCCGGACAGCCGCACGGGAATATCCGTGAACCCCAGCATGATGGCGTCTGTGAAGGCCAGCTCTACCTGCGACTGCTTGCGCATCGGCCCCAGTATGCGCAGGTTGGAAATCAAACGGCTCCGCGGACCCACAATGGTCACCGCTTCTTTGGCCGCGAAGTTGCCTTCCTGGAAGAGCGCGCGGTCAAAGGTCAGTTCCGTGCCCGGCCCGAAGAGAATATCCATATCCTCGCGGCAGATGTGCATATGCCGCGAGGAGGTTTGCACGGTCAGCACCGGCGCCGTCCCGTTCTTCTCCCGGCCCAGGTATTTCAGAGCCACCTGCCGGACGATCTGCTCCACCATCGATCTGTCGATGGAACCAAGCGTGTTTGCCATTGCTGAGCTTCCCATATGAGTTCCCGAACTCGTTATTCCTGGGTGCCCCATCCTCGCCGCGTTCTTGTTTTTGCGGCTAGGGTGGGATACCAAATCATCCTTTACGCGCTTCGCCGACGACCTTCGCGGTCTCCCGAGCCACAATCATCTCTTCGTTGGCCGGAACCACAAGAATCTTCACCGGAGAGCTGCCGGTTGAGATGGCGCCCTCGCCTTTCAATGACCGGTTCCTCTCCTCATCCAGTACCACTCCGAAGCCGGACAGATCTTTCAGAACGGCGCCGCGAATCTCCGCACTGTTCTCCCCGATGCCGCCGGAAAATGAAATTGCATCGATCCCGCCCAGTTCGAGCATGAACGCGCCAATATAATGGCGGACGGCGCGGACAAATACATCGAGCGCTAGCTGGGCGCGCTTGCCGCCACTTGCCGCGGCCTGGCTCAGGTCGCGGATGTCGCTGGCGCCGCCGCTGATCCCCGCCAAACCCGAGCGGCGGCTGAGCAGCGCCGCCATACCGTCCGGATCCAGCCCCAGTTTCTTCATCATGTACAGCACCGCAAAGGCGTCGATGTCGCCCACCCGGTTGCTCTGCGGCAGACCGGACTGGGGCGAGGCGCCCATGCTCACGTCCACGGCTACGCCATCGCGAAAGGCAGCCACGCTGGCGCTGCCTCCAAGATGGCAGGAGATGTGGCGCAGATTCGTGCGGCCCAGCAGCGCCTGGGTACGCTCGCTGGCAGAGCGGTGGCTGGCGCCGTGGAATCCATACCTCCGAATCCCGAAATCCTGGCGCCACTCGTACGGCGCCGCGTAGGTGGTGGCCGCTTCGTCCATGAACCGGTAGGGGCCCGTCTCAATCACCGCCACCAGCGGGACCGAAGGAAGTTCCTGGCGAAAGGCCTGAATTGCCGCAATGTAAGGGGGATTATGGGCCGGCGCCAGGAACGAGAACTCCTCCATGGCGGCCAGCAGTTCGTCGCCGATGAGCTGCGATTCACTCAGCGGCCCCGCATGAACCACCTTGAACCCCACCGCGTCAATCTCCGAAAGATGCCTGAGGGCCTTGCCTTCGCCCGCAATCGCCGCAAGGCACTTGTCGATAGCCGATGGGTAATCGGCACACTCGCCGCCCGGCAGCCCGATCCGTTCCACGCGCCCTTCCGCCAAAACGGACTCTTCCGGCATATTCAGAACCCGGTACTTGAACGAGGTGCTACCGATATTGGGAATCAAGCATTTCATGTTTGACAGCTATTGACTGAAGTTGAATGATATAATACAGTATCAGTCAAAGTCAACCGTTATTTTGACAGATTCTGAGGCTGAGACCAAATGACGGCAAATCCTGAAATATCGCGAGCTGAGCCGGCTGCTGGCGGGGCAAAAGCCCCGTCTGCCGACCGCCTGGAGGAACTTGGCATCGTTGGCGCCGGTGGGGCCGGCTTCCCCGCGGCTGTAAAGCTCAGAACCAGGGTCTCGCTCGTCATCGCCAACGCCGCTGAGTGTGAGCCTCTGCTGCACAAGGACAAGGAGCTGCTCCACCACTGTTCCCAGCCCTTCCTGCGCGGTTTGCGGGCAGCTATGGAGCTTGCCGGCGCGCCCCAGGGCGTCATCGGAATCAAGGAAAAGTATCACCAGATCATAGAAACTCTGCTACAGCAGGCACCGCCGGGAGTGCGGGTTGTGCCCTTGCCGGACGTTTACCCAGCAGGCGATGAATTCATCCTCGTCCACATGGTCACCGGCCGCGTTATTCCCCCCGGCGGCCTTCCCAAAGATGTAGATGCGGTGGTCTCCAACGTTGAAACCCTTATCAACATCGGCCTAGACCGTCCGGTAACGCACAAATACCTCACCGTGGCCGGCGCCGTGGAGACGCCCGTCACCTTGCGCGTACCCGTGGGCATCAGCATCGGAGAGGTCATCGAAGCCGCCGGCGGGCCCACCGTGGCCGACTTCGGCGTGCTCCTCGGCGGCGTGATGATGGCGCGTCCCGCCGCCAGCCTTGATGACCCCGTGACCAAGACCACCGGCGGGATCGTCGTGCTGCCCGCCTCGCACTCGCTCATCCAGCGCCACAACGCGCCCTGGCTGCACGTGGCCAAGATTGGCCGCTCAGCCTGCGATCAGTGCCGCTTCTGCACCGAATTCTGTCCCCGCTATCTGCTCGGGCATCCCATCCAGCCGCATCGCGCCATGCAGTCCCTCGGCTTCGCCCTGGGCAACGACGCCATGGCCGCCACGCTCTATTGCTGCGAGTGCAATCTCTGCACCATGTACGCCTGTCCGGAGGATCTCGATCCCAAGACCGTCTGCGTGCAGAACAAGCCGCTGGCCAGGGAGCGCGACCTGACCTTCAAAGGCTCGCCCGAATCCATCACGCCCCATCCCCTGGCCGAATTCCGCCGCGTTCCCATGCGCAGGCTGATTGCCA
>JBEKNO010000219.1:0-7678 GCA_049522735.1 Occallatibacter sp. | reverse complement strand
AGAGCCTCATGCCCGTCTTTACGACTCCATCGCGTTTTCGACATTAAATAAAGCCTATCGCCTGAGTCAGGCGTGCGTTCATCTCATAGAGGCGGGATTTTCGGACGAAGCCTATGGGCTGAGCCGTTCGGTTCTCGAATGTGCCATTAACCTACGCTATCTGACGTTGAACCCGAACGAAATCGATCTACGATCCAACAATTTTCTGAATTTCTTTCATGCCGAACGTAAGCATTTCCTCGAGCTTTGTCGGTCGCAGATCAAGGATAGGGACACTCTGGATCGCATCGAATCCCTGGCGAAGTCAGAAGGAGTGGACAAGATGTGGTCGGACCCGAGAAAAAGACGCATAAGCGATTGGAAAAAGCTCGAGAGCCATGATTGGGACGGGTTCAAGATCGTCACAGAGGCACATCCACTTGATCCGGATCTCGATGGTCGCTGTCCGATCCTGATGCACTACAGCACCGCCTATCGTGCTGCTTCTGCGATGGTTCACTGCTCAATCCGGGCTCTTGACAATAATTTTGCAATATCGAGTTTTCAATACAAAGTCGCAGATGGTCTCAAGACCAATTACGACCACCGGTTCGAACCATTGATGACGGTGGTTGTTGGCACCTATCTTTCGGTCAAATACGCATTGTTCGGTGTAGGCCTGGATCGGGCGGAAACGGAGGAGTTTGATAAGCAATTTGATACATGTTGTGCCAAACTTGTTTATCTGAAGCAATCATGAGAAGCGGGCTGGCAAGGAGACAATTGCGATGAGCAAGGTTGGCGCGGGCATGATCCGCGGGCTTGAACAGGCCCTAGCTATTGCAAATGGAACCGCCAAGAAGGGCACCTATGTTGTCCACATCCCGGCGGAGATTGACGTGAAGGCTATACGCGGCAGGCTGGGGCTGACGCAGCAGGAGTTTGCCGTCCGGTTTGGATTCAGCGTGAACACTGTGCGCCATTGGGAGCAGGGACGGCGCGTTCCCGAGGGACCGACGCGCGCCTATCTGCTGGTAATCGACCGCGAACCAAAGGCTGTGCAGAAGGCGCTTCGCATTGCGTGAGTCTTTGCCGACGAGGATTTACGATCATTGGCAGGATTCATGCAGGAAAGGCACAAAGCAACACGTATTCTGGTGTGAGATAAGAAAATACCCATGCCCACGACACAGAACAAGGACTATTACGGCACGCTTGGCGTGAAGAAGACGGCGACCCCGGAGGAGATTCGCAAGGCCTTCCGCAAGGCGGCGCGGCGCTATCATCCGGACGTGAATCCGGGGGATAAACGGGCGGAGGAGAAGTTCAAGGAGATCTCCGAGGCCAACGACGTTCTGAGCGACGAGAAGAAGCGGAAGATCTACGACCAGCTGGGGTTCTACTCCGACCAGATCGACCCGGCGACGGCCGAGGCCTATGCGCGGCAGGGCGGGGGCGGGCGGCCTCCGGTGGATTTTGAGGGCTTCGACTTTTCGGGCTTTCAGGGCGGGCCGGGGCAGCAGACGGGAGAGGGTTCGGCGGGGTGGGGCAGCTTCAAGGACATTTTTTCGGGAATTTTCTCCGGGGCGCAGCAGCAGCAGCAACGGCCCCGTGGACCGCAGCCGGGCAGCGATCTCGAGTACCAGGCTACGGTGGACTTCTGGATGGCGATCCGGGGCGGCCAGGCGCGCCTGCAGGTGAACCGCCAGGAGATCTGCCCCACCTGCAAGGGCCAGGCGCATACCGGGGGGCCGATGCAGTGCCCGGAGTGCAGCGGGACGGGGCAGGTGACGCAGATGGGCGGGCGGATGAAGTTCAATATTTCCTGCCCGCGCTGCAGCGGGACGGGACGGATTTCAAACGATTGCAAGACCTGCCACGGCGAAGGGGTGGTGAGCCGGACCGAGACCGTGGAGTTCCGCATGAAGCCGGGAACGCGCGACGGGCAGCGGATACGGTTGCAGGGCAAGGGGAACGCGGGGTTGAACGGCGGAGCGGCGGGGGATTTGTTCGTGATTGTGCGCACCGGAACGCACCCGGTGTTTACGCGCGTGGGCGACGATATTCAGTTGACCGTTCCGGTGACTGTGGCCGAGGCCGCGCTGGGCGCCAAGGTGGACGTGCCCACCATCGACGGGCGGGCGCAGTTGAAAATTCCTCCGGGCACGCAGAGCGGGCAAAAGCTGCGCATGCGGGAGCGGGGCGTGGAGAACGCGCAACGGCCCGGCCAGCGCGGGGACCAGATTGTGACCGTGGAGGTGGTGGTGCCGGCCTTGCAGGACGAACGTAGCCGGGAAATTATGCGGGAATTCGCCAGGCTGAATCCACAGGATCCGCGGACGGCGCTGTTTGAGAAGCTGTGAAAAGGCAGGGAATAGGGAACAGGAACTAGGGACTAAGGGACTTAGGCGGACAGTACGATGGCTGCGAAGAAAAAATCGAAGGGCGCGTACATGATCTCGGCCGTGGCCGAGATGTATGAAATTCATCCGCAGACGCTGCGCCTGTATGAGCGCGAGGGTCTGCTGAAGCCTTCGCGCACCGAGGGCAATACGCGGCTTTATACCGACGAGGATCTGGAGCGGCTGGAGTTCATCCTGAACTTGGCGCGGGATCTGGGGGTGAACATCGCGGGCATCGCCATCATCCTGCAGATGCGGGAGCGGATGGAGGAGATGAACCGGCAGATGCAGAGCTTTGTGGAGTACGTGCGCACGGAGATGCTGGCGCGCTTCCAGCAGGCCGCGGCGGGCTCGGCTGGGGCGATTGTGCCTTTGCGGAAGCCGGTGGTTGTGCCCAAGGCGGCGCCAGGGAAGAAGCCGTAGAGAATCCTTGCGTCATCCGGTGAGTCCGCATTCCCTCAGGGGCTGAAGCCCAGTTGATTTTGCTGGGTTTATGTACGGGCTTAAGCCCGTACCCTTCAGGACATCGATTTTTCAGAGATTCCCTGGCTGCTTTGCGGGCACTTCCTTCCGGTTGATTGGCGCCCATTCACGCTGCTGAAACTTCATCGCCGGACTCGGCCTGAGCCGGGTATGCTGAAAGCTGCATGTTGTACGTTCTTCTTGGACTGGCCGTCTTCGGCCTGGTGACTTCCACAGTGTTTGCCGGCATGGTGCTGTGGACTGTGCCGGGCTACCTGCGGGAGCGGCGGCGGGCGCTGGCCGAGCTTGAGGCGCGGCCGGGGTTTACGCCGCCCCTGAGCCTTCTGAAGCCGCTGCACGGGGCCGAGCCCGGCCTTGAGACGCACCTGGCTACATTTTTCGAGCAGGACTACCCGGAGTACGAGATTCTTTTCTGCGCGCGGTTGGCTGAGGACGAGGGCCTCAAGACAGCGCGGCGGGTGGCGGCCAGATATCCGCAGGTAGCGGTGAAGTTTCTGTGGACGGATGGCCAGCCGGATTACATCAACGACAAAGTGGTCTCGATGGAGCGCATGGAAGCCGCGGCCGCGCACGAGATTCTGGTCATCAGCGACAGCGACGTGCGCGTGACGCCGGGTTATCTGCGGGCGGTGGCGCTGCCCTTTGCGGACCCGCGGGTGGGCGCGATGTGCTGCATCTATCGCGGCGTGGCGGCCGAAGGAGGGCTGTGGGCGCGGCTGGAGGCTGTGGGGATGAGCGTGGAGATGACCAGCGGGGTGCTGGCGGCGCGGGCCATGGAGGGGATGCAGTTCGTGCTGGGGCCGACCATGGCCTTTAGACGGGAAGTAATCCGGCGCATGGGCGGTTTCAAGGTGACGGCCGAGCACTGCGCGGACGATTTTGTGCTGGGCCACGAAACCTTCAAGCAGGGCCGGTCGGTGGTGCTGAGCCACCACGCCATCGACCACATGGTGATCAACTCCAGACTCGCGGCTTCGCTGAAGCACCAGGCGCGATGGATGCGGTCCACGCGGTTTTCGCGGCCCAGGGGGCACTTTGGGGCGGCGCTGACTTACAGCCTGCCCTTTGGGTTGCTGGGTTGGGGGGCGGCGGCGGCGCTGGGGCACCCCTGTTGGGGATTGGCGCTGCTGGGCTGGAGCGTGGCTACGCGGCTGGCGCTCTCGATTTCAGTGGGCCGGCTGGTGGCCGGCGACGAGAGCTGGTTGGGGCTGCTGGCGCTTTACCCGGTGCACGATCTGATGGGCTTCGGCTTCTGGGCGGCGAGTTACTGGTCGAGCCGGATTGTATGGCGGGGGCGGGTCTTTCAACTGCTGCCGGGGGGGAAGATGCGGGCGGGGTAGGCTTGCGCTTGTCTTTTTGGCGTATAGATGGGGCGCCCAGCCGCAAAACCGGCGAGAAGCTGGACGCTGAAAGCTGCCTTCATAACTTCATATACTTGAAACGATGGCCGCCCAAGCCAATTTGGAATTTATGCGCCGCGCTATTTGGTCGAGTATTGAGGCGCGTCTGGCGTAACCGCTGAGCGCGCGTCTATACTGCGAGCCATGCAAGTGATACCGCTTACGTTGCTCCTAGCTGCCTCGGCTCTCGCTGTTGCACAATCCCCAGTCCCGGCTCATTCGCCCTGGCAGATGCAGGAGTCAGGCACGACAGCCGGTTTGCGTGGCATTGATTCGGTGGACGGCACGGTTGCCTGGGCCAGCGGAACGGGCGGCACGGTGCTCAAAACCACCGATGGGGGCGCGCACTGGCAGAAGTGCGCCGTGCCGGACGCAGCCAGAGACGGCGCAATGCTGGACTTTCGCGGCGTGCAAGCCTGGGATGCAAACACGGCCATCGTCATGGCCTCGGGGCCGGGAGAAAAATCGCGCCTTTACAAAACAACCGACGGCTGCAAGACATGGAAGTTGACCTTTAAAAATCCCGACAAAGATGGATTTTGGGACGCTGTCCGGTTCTTTGATCAAAATGCCGGCGTGATTTTAGGTGATCCGGTAAATGGCAAAATATTCGTTCGGATAACTTCAGACGGCGGTAAGAATTGGCAGCCACTCGACGACGACGATGTGTTGAGGGTGGTAACGATGCGAGCAGGCATTTATGCGGCAAGTAACTCTTCTTTGATGCTTAGACCGAGGAAGAACAGAATCATCGAATTCGTTGCAAACGAACGGCGAGTCTGTATTTCACCAGTTTTGGTTTAATTTGTGGTTCCAAAGATACTGGCAAAACAGCGTGTGCAGATGGATGGATTTGGGATCTCCCGGATAGTCTTCCGATTCCAAGCAATGGAGAAAGCAGCGGCGCTTTTTCTCTGGCCTGGGACGCGAATCCGAGCGGGGCTATCCGAGTTGAAATCGTGGTCGGCGGCGATTACAAGAAGCCAGGTGAAACGCAGGGCACAGCCGCCTACACGACTGATAGCGGCGAGAGTTGGTCTGCCTCAAAGACCCCGCCCCACGGCTTCCGCTCCTCGGTGCAATGGAGTGAAGCGCTCAAAGCGTGGATTACCGCGGGCACGAATGGATCGGATGAAAGCCGCGACGACGGCAAGACCTGGCAGCCGCTCGACGACGGCAACTGGAATGCGCTGTCGCTGCCGTTCGTCGTGGGCTCCAACGGCCGCATCGCGCGGCTGAACGCGTCGGGATTTCCGGCCGGAAAGTAAGGCCTGCCCCGTCTGTAACGCTGCCCGAGGTACTTCCGATTCGTTCATCTCAGCAGTGCAATGGCGCAGCATCAGCCCTTAACACGGTAAAATAGAGTTAAGCGGATGATGCGAACCTTTCCAGCGGCTCCTCAGCAAGTCTCGCGCACCGCGCGGGAGCCGGAGTTGCGGGCGCCCATGGTGCGGGTGAAGGGCCTCAAAAAGAGCTACCAGACCGCGCGCGGCACGCTGAAACTCTTTGATGGGCTCAACTTCCAGGTGGAGGCCGGCGAGATGGTGGCCATCGTGGGCCAGTCGGGGGCGGGAAAGAGCACGCTTTTGCACATTCTGGGCGCGCTTGATGCTCCCTCCGCGGGAACGGTATACTGCGCCTCAACCAACGTGGCGAATCTCTCCCCGGGCGGGGCTGCCGCTTTTCGCAACCGGGAGATCGGCTACGTGTGGCAGTTCCATTACCTGCTGCCGGAGTTTACGGCGCTGGAAAACGTGGCCATGCCGCTGCTGGCCGGCGGCGTAAACAAGCGGCAGGCGCTCGGAGTGGCGGCAAACTGGCTGAGGGAGGTTGGCTTGGAGGATCGCGGCAGCCATCGGCCCGGTGAGATCTCTGGCGGCGAACAGCAGCGCGTGGCGCTGGCCCGCGCGCTGGTCAACAATCCCCGCCTGCTGCTGGCCGACGAACCCACCGGCGACCTGGACGAGATCACCGCCGGCCGCGTCTTCGACCTCATTGAACGGCTGCACTTGAGCCACGGCCTCACCTCGATTCTGGTGACGCACAACCCGGAGCTGGCCGCGCGCTGCACGCGGGCTCTGCGTCTTGAATGCGGGCGTCTCACCCCTGTGGCAGCTAACCACCAGGTGGGATTGCAAGCCGGAAAGCTTTGACGGATAATGCACCATTCCGGCGTTTTTTGAATCTTAATCAGTAAGCAGCCTGGGAAGGGATGCGTTTTCATCTCCACCAGGCCGGCAGGGCGGGATGGAAGTCTTTTCGGCAGCACGGGCGCCGCGGACAACTGGGCAGAAGAAAGCTCTCCAACCATCTTCAAGGGCCGTTCGGGGCGAAAGTTTTATTTTCCAGGGCGCCTCCGGCTGCGTAGTTCAAAGAAAGGGCAGGCGCGGGTTGGGCTGAAGCCGGGAAGACCAACCGGACAGCCACTCCAGCCGATAGCCTGGTTCAGGGGAGAACATCATGTTCGAACGCTATACGGAGAAGGCGCGGCGCGTGATCTTCTTCGCGCGATATGAGGCCAGCCAGTTTGGCTCGCCCTATATCGAGACCGAGCACCTGCTGCTGGGTCTGCTGCGCGAGGACAAGGCGTTAACCAACCGCTTTTTGCGCTCGCACGCCTCGGTGGAGTCGATCCGCAAGCAGATTGAGGCGCACACTACCATCCGCGAGAAGGTCTCCACCAGTGTGGACCTGCCGCTTTCGAACGAGTGCAAGCGGGTGCTGGCCTATGCGGCGGAGGAAGCCGAGCGGCTGGGCCACAAGCACATCGGGACTGAGCATCTGCTTTTGGGGCTGCTGCGCGAAGAGAAGTGCTTTGCCGCGGAGATTCTGCAGGAGCGCGGCCTGAAGCTAGCGCAGATTCGCGACGAGTTGGCCCGCGTGACCCAGGAAAAAGTGCAGCCGCAACAGCGCCAGCGCGAGAGCAGCCTGCTGGCCGAGTTCAGCCGCGACCTGACCCAGGCGGCCATGGACGGGCAACTCGATCCGCTGGTGGGCAGGGAAGGCGAACTGGAGCGCGTGGTGCAGATTCTCTGCCGCCGCACCAAGAACAATCCGGTGCTGATCGGCGAGCCCGGCGTAGGCAAGACGGCCATCGTGGAGGGCCTGGCGCAGCGCATCGCCGACGGCGAGGTGCCCAGTTTTCTGGCCGACAAGCACGTGCTGGGCCTGGACCTGTCGCTGATCGTGGCGGGAACCAAGTACCGCGGCCAGTTCGAGGAGCGGCTCAAAACCATCATGAAAGAGCTGATGGAGGGCCAGAACTCCATCATCTTTATCGACGAGCTGCACACCCTGGTGGGCGCGGGTTCGGCGGAGGGCTCGCTGGACGCGGCCAACATCCTCAAGCCGGCGCTCAGCCGCGGCGAAATTCAGTGCATCGGCGCCACCACTCCGGCCGAGTACCGCAAGTCC
>JBEKNO010000218.1:0-5183 GCA_049522735.1 Occallatibacter sp. | reverse complement strand
AGAGTTTCTTCGCGGGACGCAGATTTGGGCATGGCTCGGCCCTCCTGCAAGAGTCGCTTGCCTGTTCGCCCCGAGTAAGTGTCAACGCTGGTTCAAGCAGTTTTCAAATGCGATTGCCCTGGTTCCCTGGCCCTGGTCCCTAGTCCCTGATTCCCATCCCTCCTACCATTTAAACTGGACAAGCATGATTCCCACCCTGGCCTGGACCCCGCAAGGCGTCCGATTCATCGATCAAACCAAGCTCCCCCTGGAGGAGAGCTACGTTCTCGCTACCACTTACGAGCAGGTGGCTCAGGCCATCGTCACCATGGTCGTTCGCGGCGCCCCGGCCATCGGCATCGCCGCCGCCTACGGCATCGCCCTCGGCGCCATGCGCACTTCCGCCCTCACGCCCCATGAATTCGCGCCCGAGTTCGACCGCATCTGCGCCCGCCTGGCTGCAACCCGCCCCACCGCCGTCAATCTCTTCTGGGCCATCGACCGCATGAAGCGCCTCTTCGCTGTTCTGCTCGCCGAAGGCGCAACCCTCGACCAGATCAAGGAAAAAATCCTCACTGAAGCCCACGCCATGTACGAGGAAGACATCGCCGCCTGCCGGACCATGGGCGCATTCGGCGCGGCTCTGCTGCCCGACGATGGCGGTGTCCTCACCCACTGCAACGCCGGAGCCCTGGCCACCTGCGGCTACGGCACCGCTCTCGGCGTCATCCGCTCCGCCATCGAGCAGGGCAAACGCATCCATGTTTATGCCGACGAAACCCGCCCTTTCCTGCAGGGCGCGCGCCTCACCGCCTGGGAGCTGATGGCAGACCACATCCCCACCACGGTCATCTGCGACAACATGGCCGCCAGCCTCATGCGCGCCGGCCGCATCCAGGCCGTCATCGTCGGCGCGGACCGCATCGCCGCCAACGGCGACGTAGCCAACAAGATCGGCACCTACAACGTCGCCATCCTGGCCAAAGAGCACGGCCTCCCCTTCTATGTAGCCGCCCCCTGGTCCACCATCGACCTAGCCACTGCAACCGGCGACTCCATCCCCATCGAGGGGCGCCCCGCCATTGAAGTCACCCATCACGGCGGCAGGCAGACCACCCCCAACGGCGTCGGCATCTGCAATCCCGCCTTCGACGTAACACCGGCCAAATATGTAACCGCCATCGTCACCGAACGCGGCCTCCTCCGCGCCCCCTACGCCGAGTCTTTGCGCACGATGGAACTGGCGCCCCAGTAGGGTAAACTGTCTACAGTAAGAGTGTGGCGCTTCCCCGTCCATCCATTTTCCGCCTGCGGTCCAGATCCCTCCTCCGCGGCGTTCTGCTCTCTCTCGGCGCTCTCGCGGCCAGTCTGCGCCTTGCAGGCTTTCCCGATGCTGACCACCTCCACGCCTCGCCCTGGCAGATTCTCGCCGTGCCCTTCGCCTGCTGGGGAATGTGGAAACCTTCCGCTGCCTGGGCCGCAAATGGAGCTTCTATCACGTCGGCGTGCTCATCCTGCTCTACGCCGAACTCATGATCCTGGCCCTGGCGCTCTTTCTATGCCTCTATCCCTTCTAAAACTCGCCGCCCCAACCGCCCCGGCTACCGTTAGCCCGCGCCTCCCGTGTAGGATGGTGCAAAACACGCGATCGTGCTCCCCCTGATCGAGAGCGGCACTCTCACCGGAGAGGCCATGAGAGGTAAACATGCTCAAAGGTTTTCGAGATTTTATTCTGCGCGGCAACGTCGTGGACCTGGCCGTCGCCGTCATCATCGGCGCGGCCTTCAACGCCATCGTCACGGCCCTGGTCGGCGACGTGCTCAACCCCCTCATTGCCGCCACCATCGGCAAGCCGGACTTCAGCAACGTCATCATCAATGTCGGCAACGGTCACATCAAGGTCGGCAGTTTTCTCAATGCCGTCATTTCGTTTTTCATCGTAGCCTCTGTGGTCTATTTCGCCATCGTTCTGCCCTTGAACACGCTCCAGGCCCGGCTCAAGAAGCCCGCGCCGGATGCGCCGTCCACCCTCAAAACCTGCCCCGAATGCCTGAGCGAGATCCCGCTGGCCGCCAAGCGCTGCGCCTACTGCGCCCAACCCGTGCCTGAGGCAGGGGCAAACTCCGGAATCGCTACTTCGCCAACCGGCTAACTTGCTGACTCGCTGAAAGAGAGCCCCACTCATGACCGCGCGCACCCCGCTTGCCTTCCTGCTTCTTCTGGCGCTCGCGCCCTGTCCGATTCCGGCCCAGTCCGCTCCCCAGCCCCCCGTCTTCGGCTACGCGGACTTCACCGCCGAGTCCCGCATCGAGGAGCAATTTCTCGCCGTGCCCGATGCCAGGCTGGCCGGCCAGCATCTGAAAATCCTCACCGCCGAGCCCCACCTGGCCTCCACGCCTGAAGACCGCAAGACCGCCGAGTACGTGGCGCATAAGTTCCGCGCCGCCGGCCTCGATACGGAGATCGTCCCCTACCGCGTCCTGATCAACATGCCCAAAACCGTCCGCGTCGAGGCTTATGACTTCAGCGGGAAACTGCTCATGACCGGCCCCACCCCCGAGCAGGTTTTGGGCGACCCCTTTCAGGACAATCCGCGGGTGGTGATGCCCTTCAACGGTTCCTCCGGCTCCGGCGACGTCACCGCCGAAGCGGTCTACGCCAACTACGGCCGCCTGGAGGACTTCGACCAGCTCGCCGCCCAGCACATTGACCTGCACAGCAAAATCGTCATCTGCCGCTACGGCGCCAACTTCCGCGGCGTAAAGGTCTACATTGCCGAGCAGCGCGGCGCCGCCGGCGTGCTCATCTACTCCGACCCGCAGGACGACGGTTACTACAAGGGTGATGCCTGGCCCCTCGGCCCCTGGCGTCCTGAAACCGGCGTACAGCGCGGCTCGGTGCATTTCATCTCCAGGTACCCCGGCGATCCCGAAACCCCCGGCGTAGCCTCCACCCTTGACCTGCCTGACTCCGCCCGCAGCTCTCCCTACGGCAACCAGCCCCATATTATCTCTATCCCTCTCAGCTATCACGACGCATCGCCCATCCTCCAGGCTCTTAAAGGCCCCGGCGTGCCGCAGGGCTGGCAGGGCGCGCTGCCTTTTCGCTATCACATCGGACAAACCGCCGGCCCCGGCGCGATCAAAGTTCACCTCGTCTCCGTGCAGGACTATCAGCGGCGCATCATCTGGGACGTGATCGGAAAGGTGAAAGGCGCGCAGTATCCCGGCGAGTGGGTCATCGCCGGCAACCACCGCGACGCCTGGGTCTACGGCGCCGTCGACCCCTCCAGCGGCACCGCCGCCATGCTCGAATCGGTGCACGGCATCGGCGTCCTGCTCAGCCATGGCTGGCGGCCCCGGCGCACCATCGTCTTCTGCAGTTGGGACGCCGAGGAAGAAGGCCTCATCGGCTCCACGGAGTGGGTCGAGCAACACGCCAATACCCTTGATCGCGCCGTCGCCTACTTCAATATGGACGCGGCCGTCGCCGGCCCCGATTTCACCGCCTCCGCCGTCCCCTCCCTCAGGCAGTTCCTCCGCGAACTCACCCGCTCCGTTCCCAGTTCCCTGGGCGCAACCGTCTACGACCAGTGGAAATTTCTTCACCATGAGGACGACGAGCGCCGCGCCTCCGGAGCCACGCCCGCCGATGAGGCCCACGTCGGCGTCCTCGGTTCCGGCTCCGACTTCACGCCCTTCTTCCAGCATGTGGGCGTGCCCTCCACCGACATCGGCTCCGATGGCCCTTACGGCGTCTACCACTCCGTCTTCGACAACTACGCCTGGTACACCCAGAACGCCGACCCCTACTTCACTTATCTCCAGCAGATGGCCCGCGTCTTCGGCCTTGAAGTTTTGCGCATGGCCGGCAGCGACGTGCTGCCCTACGACTACGTGACCTACGCCCGCGTTATATCCGCCTACATTGATGCGGCCAAGCGGAAGGCCTCCGACGCCGGTCTCAACTCGCTCGACTTTGCCCCCGCCCAGGCCGCCGCCGTCCGTTTTGCCGCCGCCGCCCAAAAGGCGCATGCGCTGCAGATCGCTCCCTCCGGCGACCTGGCCAAACTCAATCTCGCCCTCCGCCAGGCTGAAACCGCCCTCCTCACTGAAGACGGCCTGCCCAACCGTCCCTGGTTCCGGCACACCATCTACGCCCCCGGCGAGTTCACCGGCTACGCCGCCGTCGTCATCCCCGGCGTCAACGAGGCCATCGATGCCAGATACTCGCAGCGCGCCGCGCGGCAATTGGCCGTCCTCACCCAGGCCCTCGACCGCGCCGCCCACATCCTGGAGGAGGCGCTTTGAATCGGACCGACGATCGATTCAACGCAACAAATTTCGCTCGTTATGCTTGACGTAACGCATAACATGCGATATCCTGATGTGTGATCCTCAGCTATCGAGACAAGCGCACCGGGGATTTCGCAGCCGGGAATCGCGTCAAAGCATTCGAAAGCATCGAACGGTCGGCTCGTTTGAAGCTCGATCGCCTGGATGCGGCCCTGACGCTCAAAGACCTTGCCGCCTTGCCCGGCAATCGTTTCGAGGCTCTGGTCGGGGATCGCAAGGGACAGTACAGCATTCGGATCAACGACCAGTGGAGAATCTGTTTTGAGTGGCCGTCTCCGGACCTTGGTCCGTCAAACGTCGAGATCGTCGATTATCACTAGGAGAACCCATGCCAATCACCGCCATCCATCCCGGAGAACACTTGGCCGAAGAACTGAACGAACTTGGCATGAGCGCCTCTGAGTTGGCGCGCAAGCTCTCGGTGCCTACCAACCGCATCACCGCCATTTTGAACGGGCAGCGCGCCATTACCGGAGACACCGCACTGCGTCTGGCCCATTTCTTCGGCACCAGCGCCCAGTTCTGGCTCAATCTGCAAAGCCTCTACGAACTGCGCCTCGCCCAACAGAAAGCCGGGAAATCCATCCATGCGCTTCCCCGGCTCAAGCAGCCCGAACGCATTCCCGCCTGATTTGTTTCGTTTGGCGCAAAGCGATTTGTGGCGGCAGGCATCCCGAATGGTTCCATGTTTGCTGTTCTCTGACCCCTGATCTCCGACCCCTGATCCCCAGGGCAAACGCATCTTAATTAGTTGATCCTGAAAAAGGCTATTTCAAGCGGACTGCATGGTCGTCAGCGCGCCGATGAAGCCCGATGGGGATAGAAACCGGCTCAGGATGGCGTAGATTT
>JBEKNO010000217.1:0-5190 GCA_049522735.1 Occallatibacter sp. | reverse complement strand
TTCCTCGCCGCTGTATGCGCGAAATCTACGCCATCCTGAGCCGGTTTCTATCCCCATCGGGCTTCATCGGCGCGCTGACGACCATGCAGTCCGCTTGAAATAGCCTTTTTCAGGATCAACTTGATTAGATGGATGTTTCCTCGAAACCAGGCACTCAATTCAGCTTCTGACATTTCCCCCGCCGCTACAGCCAGCATAGTTGACACAGAGTCTTGATCGCTGGCCGTGAGATCGTAGCCGTTGTCAAGCAAAAACACGTACGCAACAACGTATGCCGTCCGTTTGTTGCCATCGAGAAACCCATGATTTCTAGAAATCCCGTAAGCATAAGCAGCGGCCAGATCGGCAATGTCAGGTTCGCCATAAGCGGCGAGATTTTGCGGGCGATCAAGCGCCGAGAGTACGAGCGACTCATCGCGTACACCCGGCGTTCCCCCGTGTTCGGCAAGTTGGCTGTCGTGGATTGCAAGCACGGAGTTTCTTGACACCCAATGCCATTCAGGAGAACTCATTTCGCCAGTTCCCGAAGAACATCCCGACGTTCGCGCATAACCTTGCGGGCTAACCCCATCTGCCGCTCGAAGTCAGGATCGTAGGGTGTGATGCGGAAGCCATCCGGGGACTCAGTAAGAAAAAGAGAATCTCCCTTTACAACCTTGAGCCGTGTCAAAACTTCCTTGGGCAACACGATTCCGGCGGAACTCCCGACAGTCGTTACCTTTAGCTTCACCATTGCTGACCTCCATTATTATCATGATTATAATGCAATTCCGGATCGCTGCTTGTGGTGAAGAATCAGACATCTTTATGGAGCAAATATGACCTGTTAATTGCGGATTTTGGCCAGCAAACCCTCTATCTCTGCCTTCTCTACTGCCGTTACAGGAAGCTGTGGGGCGCGGGCACGGCCTCCATAGTAGCCATTGAAGTCGCAGGCGTATTTCAGGCCGCTGATGCCTAGCTGGCCAACGATGCGCTGGCCTGGACCGGCGATACGCTTCTGCTTCTCTTCCGCGAGTTTCAGGTCGTGGTCTTTCCAGGCCAGATAAACCTCCTGGCAGGCCTGGGGGGCAAAGGCGGCAAAACCCAGAATGCCACCAGCGGCGCCGGCTTGAAGGGACTCAAGCAGCGTGGACGCCGACCCGGTAAGCACCTGGAAGCCGACTTCCCTGGTACGCGTTTTGACCGGCGCGACAGGAGGCGCGGTCGCCAAGGCCACGCCACTCGCCAACTCGCCGGTGGAGACAAATGTTCCGGTGGCCCCGGTTGCGGGCGCCAACATGCGCGCCGTTACCGCTTCAAAGACTGGGGTGACGGTCACCGTGCGACGGGGAGCGGTCTGCGTGGACGCAATCAGGGCGCGAATCCGCTCCATACTGCCGCTGGAATCCTTGATGCCGATGATGTTGGGGTGCTGCGCCAGCTCGGCCGCAATCTCGATGGGGATATCGTAGGGTACGCAAACGGGAATGTTGTAGAGCAGAACGTGAAGCGGAGAGCGGTCGGCTACGCTGCGGAAATAATTCAGAACGGCCGCCGCGGACATCTGTCTGGCGTAGTACGTGGGGGTGCGGACCAGGACCGCATCGTAACTGAACCGGGCGGCCGCCTCAGCCAACTCGACGGTCGCCCTTACGCTTTCACGCCCGACGCCGGCGATGAGCACCTTTTCCGGCACCGCGGCCTCCGAGGCTACGCGAAGAACATCGCGGGTCTCGGCGTCATCCAGCATGACCGCCTCTCCCGTGGATCCCAGGAGCAGCATTCCCGCCAGCAGGCTGCGCGAGTAACGGGCCATATTGGTTTCCAGCTTGCGAAAATAGACCCGCTCGTCGGGGTAAAACGGCGTAGGCACCGCGGCAAAGACGCCCTCAATCAGCATGGCTTCATTGTAGAGCCCGGTGCGGAACAGGAAGCCGGCCGTACGGCTTCCCTGCTCAAATTGGAATTGTTCTCTTCTGCGCCGAAGCGTATGTAAAATAGACAATAGACTGAAGCACGAATCCATATCAGGAGCCGCACGGATGGAGTCCTTACTGCACAGCGAAGAAGATGAGAAGAGCCCGGCGACGCTGTCAGGGCAAGCCACGAGGTTCTTCATGCACACTGTTCTGGCGCTTGGTTCGTGGCTTGCGCTCATGCTGGTTGGCTATGCCCTGAACCCGCCCTCGGTTTCGCAGACCTTCATCCTGGTTATGTCGATCTTTGTGCCGTTGGCCGTGGGCTTCATCATAATGCGCTTCCTGCAGGACGAAATGGCGCCGCTGGTTTGGCTGGTAGGCCTTATCTGGATACTCATCGTCAGCCTGTGGATTCTGGACATGCCTACGGCGCCCAACGCCTGCCTGCAATGCGACGCCATGGAGAAGCTGACGCGGACGCTTTTCAGTCTGCCCAAGCCCAGCGGGCTGGTCGACAACGATGGTCCATTTCTGTGCACCTGGCCGGCGGCCGCGCTGATGGGGTACGCCATCGGGGCGCGTCTTGCCCTGCGTCGTCGTTCCAGCGACTAGAGCTTTTGCGGTTCGCCGGCTGCGTGCAAATGCTGCAAGGCGTAAACCGTGGTGTGATGCCGTTGCACGGCTGCAATCCCCTCGGCCGCGGCCTGCGCGGCGGCGATGGTGGTGATGGTGGGAATGTGCGCCAGCACCGCTGCCCTGCGGATGGCCTTCTCGTCAAAAATTGCGTCCTGGCCGCGCGGGGTATTGATTATTAACTGAATTCGGTCGCCCTTGATCAGGTCCACGACGTTTGGCCGCCCCTCCTCGACCTTGAAGACGCGCTCCACGCCGAGGCCTGCGCCCTCCAGCACGTTGGCCGTACCCTCTGTGGCCACAATCTGGAAGCCGAGATGTTTGTAGCGGCGAGCCAACTCGACGACCGCGGGCTTGTCATGGTCGTTGACGCTGAAGAAGACCGTGCCGGCGGTGGGCAATACCTGCCCGGCTGAGAGTTGCGCCTTGGCAAAAGCCTCGCCAAAGCTGGCCGCCACGCCCATCACCTCGCCGGTGGATTTCATCTCCGGGCCCAAAACCGTATCCACGCCGGCGAACTTGTTCCAGGGGAAGACCGGCGACTTGACGTAGTAATGCGAGCCGGTTCCCAGATCCTCGCCCGAGGCGAGTTGGGCCGGCAACAGATCGCGCAGCTTGCGGCCGGTCATGAGGCGCGCGGCAATTTTGGCCAGGGGAATGCCGGTAGCTTTGGAGACGTAGGGCACGGTGCGCGAGGCGCGCGGATTGACCTCGATCACGTAGACGTGGTCCCGGCCCTGGGCGTCGCGCTGGATGGCGAACTGCAGGTTGACCAGGCCGACCACCTTGAGCGCGAGAGCGAGCTTGCGCGTGTAGGCGCGCAGCGTATCCAGCGTCTCCTTGCGGATGCTCACGGCGGGCAGCACGCAGGAGGAGTCGCCGGAGTGGATGCCGGCCTCCTCAATGTGCTGCATGATGCCGGCGATGATCACGTCTTCAGAGTCGCAGAGCGCGTCCACATCGATCTCTATGGCGTTTTCCAGGAAGTGATCGACCAGCACCGGCCGCTCCTGCGAGTATTCGACTGCCTGGGTCATGTATTGCGCGACGGCCGCGGCATCGTAAGCGATGACCATGGCCCGGCCGCCGAGCACATAGCTGGGCCTGACCAGCACCGGATAGTCGATGCGCTCGCCGACGGCCAAAGCCTCTTCCACGCTGGTGGCCGTGCCGCCGCGCGGTTGTGGAATATCCAACTCTTCCAGCAACTTGCCGAAGCGCTTGCGATCCTCGGCCAGGTCGATGGACTCGGGCGAGGTGCCGATGATGGGTACGCCGGCCGAGCGCAGCCGCTGGGCAAGGTTCAGCGGCGTCTGCCCGCCGAACTGGACGATCATGCCGACCTGTGCGCCGGAGTGCGATTCGTGGTTGTAGACCGCCAGCACGTCTTCCAGCGTGAGCGGCTCAAAGTAGAGCCGGTCGCTGGTGTCGTAATCGGTGGAGACGGTTTCAGGGTTGCAGTTGACCATGATGGTTTCGTAGCCGTCTTCCTTGAGCGCAAAGGCGGCGTGGCAGCAGCAGTAGTCGAACTCAATGCCCTGGCCAATGCGATTCGGCCCCGAGCCGAGGATGATGATCTTCGGCGTCTGCGTCGGCGGCGCTTCGTCCTCTTCGTCGTAGGTCGAGTAGAGGTAGGGCGTCATGGATTCGAACTCGGCGGCGCAGGTATCCACCAGTTTGAAGACCGGCTTGATTCCCTTCCCTTCGCGCAGTTCCCTCACCTGCTGGATTCCGGCGTGGCCTTCGAGCTTCCACTCCATGGCGATGCGCTCGTCGCTGAGGCCGAGGCGCTTCAGCCGCCGCAGGCGCTCCTCGCTTATATCGTTTGGAGTCGTCTGCGCGATGGACCTTTGCTCCAGCGTGATCTCGCGGATCTGGTGCAGGAACCAGGGGTCGATGGCGGTGAGCCGGGCCACTTCGCGCACGCTCATGCCGCGCTCGAAGGCGAAGCGAATGTAACCCAGCCGCTCCGGCTGCGGCGTGACCAGGCGCTGCGTCAGGCGGCGCGGATCCAGGATCTCGGCGCCGGTCTTCTTGCCGGTCTCCAGCGCGCGCCATGCCTTCATCAGCGCTTCCTTGAAGGTGCGGCCGATGGCCATCACTTCGCCCACCGACTTCATCTGCGGACCCACCGTATCGTTGGCGCCAGGAAACTTTTCGAACTGCCACTTGGGAATCTTGACGACGACATAGTCAATCGTCGGCTCAAAACAGGCCGGGGTTTTGCGCGTGATGTCGTTGGGAATCTCGTCCAGCGTGTAACCCACGGCCAGCTTGGCGGCGATCTTGGCGATGGGAAAGCCGGTGGCCTTGGAGGCCAGCGCGGAGGAGCGGGAGACGCGCGGGTTCATCTCGATCACCGTCATGCGGCCGTCGATGGGATTGATGGCAAACTGCACGTTGGAGCCGCCCGTCTCCACGCCGATCTCGCGCATGATGGCGATGGCCGCGTCGCGCATCTTCTGGTATTCGCGGTCGGTGAGCGTCTGCGCCGGGGCCACTGTGATGGAATCGCCGGTGTGCACGCCCATGGGGTCGAAGTTCTCAATGGAGCAGATGATGATGACGTTGTCCGCGAGGTCGCGCATCACCTCCAGCTCGTACTCCTTCCAACCCAGCACGCTCTCTTCGATCAGACACTCGTGGACGGGCGAAA
>JBEKNO010000216.1:0-5216 GCA_049522735.1 Occallatibacter sp. | reverse complement strand
GGTGGGGCTCTTGACCATGCCGGTAGTCTGGCAAACAGGGCATGGGACCGAGAGGGTCCGTTCCAGAGATTGCTTGACGCGCTTGCGGGTGATGGCGACCAGGCCGAAATCGTTGAACTGGAGAACCTTGGTGGGGGCGCGGTCGCTTTTGAGAGCTTCTTCGAGAGCGGCCAGAACCTTGAAGCGGTTCTTGCGGTCGTCCATGTCGATGAAGTCGATGACGATGATGCCGCCCAGGTCGCGCAGGCGAATCTGGCGCACGATCTCCGGCACCGCGTCCAGGTTGGTCTTGACGATGGTGTCCTCAAGGCGGGCCGATTTGCCGACGTATTTTCCGGTATTGATGTCGATGGCCACCAGGGCCTCAGTCTGGTTGATGACGATGGAGCCGCCGCTCTTGAGCCAGACCTTGGAGCGCAGGGCCTTGGAGATTTCGTCCTGGATGCCGAAGTGCTCGAAGAGCGGAGTTTCCTTGGTGTAGAGCTTGACGCGGCGGACTAACGAGGGCGAGAAGCGATTGAGGAAGCGCACGATGCGCTCGTAGTCGGCCTCGGAGTCGACCCAGATGGAGGAGAAGTTGCTGCTGACCTGATCACGCAGGATGCGCTCGATCAGCCCCAGATCGTGATAGATCAGCGCTGGCGATTTGGATTCGTCGGAGCGCTTTTTAATCTCCGCCCAGAGATTCAGCAGCATACGCAGGTCGGCGCGCAACTCCTCTTCCGAGGCGCCCTCGGCGGCGGTGCGGACGATGAATCCGCCCGAGGCCTCGCCGCGCTCGTGGACCAGAATGCGCTTGAGGCGGTGGCGCTCCTCTTCAGAGGCGATTTTGCGGCTGACGCCGATGTGGGAGACGGTGGGCATGAAGACCAGGAAGCGTCCGGGCAGGGCGATGTGCGAGGTGATGCGGGCGCCCTTTTTGGCGATGGGCTCCTTGGCGATCTGGACCAGAATCTCCTGGCCGGACTTGAGCAGGTCGCTGATGATGGGCAGATCGGAGGTCTGCATGGCGCGGCGCGAGGGACCGCGGCGGCCCAGGGCGCCGGGAGCTGCCGGGGCGCCACGGCCACGGCGTCCGCGGCGCTGCAGGGCTTGCGCATCGCCGGTGGCAGGCTGGCCTTTGGCCGAGGATTCCTCCTCGTCCTCTTCTTCATCGAATGCGTCTTCGCCTTCCTTGCTGTCGAAATTCATCTGGATGCGGTGGTCGAGGTGGGCCTCCTGGAGCATCTCGCCCAGGTCGCCGGTGCGCAGGTGAGTGGGCAGCGTCTCCTCTTCAAAATCGTCCAGGTCGTGGTCTTCGGCTTTGCCGTGATGAGGATGGCGGGGCGCATCGAACTCCTCGCCTTCGATGATCTCTTCCTCGATGAGGCCTCTGCCGGGGGCGTAGGCCGAGACGGAGACAGTCTTGGGCTTAGCCGGCGCGGCCTTTTCGTCCTTCTTCTTGCCGAAGCCAAAGAGGCGGAAGCCGGCCGGGGGCACGGGATCCACGTGGTGGGATGCGGATGCGCCGGATGGGGTCTCTTCGGACTCGGTTTCTTCGAACTCCAGAGATTCAGAAATGGAAGGCTGGCCAGGCTCAAGTGAGGGTGCGTCCTCATCCTGTTCGATGACCTGGGCTGCCTCCGGCTCATCGGCGGAGGGTTCTTCGGAGACCGTCTCGACCGCATAATTCCCGGTTCCGGCAGGGGACGGCGCAGCCGGAGCCGCATGCCTGTAAGGCGAAGCTTCAGCCGTCTCCTCGAACTCGTCCTCTTCGATAGAGTCGATGGGATTTTCCTCGGCCAGGTAGTCCTCCGCGGCTTCGAGGGCAAGCTCTTCCGGCGTGGTTTCAACCTCTGTCTCTGCGGCAGATTCCGGAGTTGGTTGCGCGCGCCCGGTGAGGAATTCTTCCTCTTCGATCTCGTCCGGTGCGGCGGCGCTTTCCTGGGGTTCGGCTTTCGCGACGGGCTCTGACCGGCGGGCGCGATGCTTGGAGAGCGACTCGCCGGGCAGCAGGCCGCTGCCATCCCACGCCAGGGGCGCTTCAATCAGCGTTGAAGGCTTGAAGGCGCTGGACGGGCGGACCGGCGCGGCAGGTTCCTGCGCGGATTTTGGAGCATCCTCTTCCGGCGTTCCACCATACTTGCGGAGCGACTCGCCGGGAAGGACAAGGGGTGCCGGGGAACGGCCGGAGCGCGGGGTTGCCCACTCCGGCGCCGAAGTGGGTGCCGGGGTACCCTTCAGGGTCGGGGCATCGCCAGCGACGCCGCCCGTGGCATGGATCACCGGTGCTACGTCGGATTCCGCGGGCGCCTGGGGGTAACTCTCAGTGGCTTCTTCTGAGCTGCCGTTCTCAGCCTGGCTCATGGGCGCGCCAGCAGCGCCACGGCCACCGCGACGGTGGCGGCGTCCACGCCAGCGCTTGGCGCCTGGGGCGCCGGAATCTTCCTCAACGCCTCCGGTCTGCTCAGAGACGGCGAGTGATTCAGAGGCCGATGCTTCGGCAGCCTCGGGAACGGCTTCCACGGCCATACGGCGACCCCTGGGCTGGCGTTCCGGCCGAGGCTCCTGTTTCTCGCCGGGCCTTTGACCGGGGCGCTGGCCGCGGTCATCGCCGCGGCCGCCAGTACGGGCAATCTGGCCGTTATTCTGCTCGGGGACGGTCGCGTGCCGGACCTCGCGAGGAGGCTGGTTGCCGCCGGCAACCGCGGCTTTTTCCAGTTCGTCGGTCTCTTCCGCGTCTTCGAGTTCGAGGAAGTCGGTTACATACAGGAAGGCGTCGCGCTCCAGGCCCACGTCCACAAAGGCGGACTGCATGCCGGGCAGGACGCGGGTGACGCGCCCGTTGTAAATGGACCCGGCCAAGGTGTACTCGTTTTCGCGTTCGTAGTAGATTTCCGCGAGCTGATCGTCTTCAAGAATTGCAAGCCGCGTTTCATGCGGCGTGCTGGATATACAAATCTCTTTTGCCATCGTACCTTTCCGTCCAGCGGCTTAAGCCTGCTGGGAATCTACGGCGAGGCGAGATGGAAACGCTCGAATGCGGAAGGAGAAGGGATGGGCGGATGGGATGACCAGTAAGTCGCCGGTGTGCCGGTTGCCGCGCGGTAGCCTGCCCCTGGGGGCGGCGAGCCGTGGCGGATGTACTGCCGGACGAACTGTGTGGTGCGGTGATCCAATTGCAGAGAGTTTGTGGCCAACCTTGCCGGTGTTGCCGGCGGGGCCGTTCCAACCGTGGCGTTTGCGAGGCCTAACCGCGCTATCGGAGCAGGGCTTTTCTGCCCCGAGGCTCCCGCGCGTTCCGTGCAATTTGTACGCTGCGAACGGTTTTCCCGTCTCTGCGTGCTCATTAACCCTTGTCCTGCCGTGCTCGAGATCCATCCGGACCTGGCCGGCTATGGCGTTTTTCCCATCGCTGCAGTCCCAAACCACAACTGTCCGGTGGTTATTCAAATGGGAAATACGCCGTGAATGCTTGAAACTTCTTCTCTTGCGGGCCGGACAGTTCCGGGGGGACACAAGAAGAAAACCTGTGAAACTCAGTCGGGACCATTGGCCCCGAAACGCTCAGTTTACGAACCTGCGCATGCGGACATTCATCGCCGTACCCAGCGCCAGGAAGGTAAACAACACCGATGATCCGCCGTAACTCATTAACGGCAAAGGGATTCCGGTGACGGGCATCAGCCCGATGACCATGCCCACGTTGACCGCGATCTGGAAGGCCAACACAGCCACAATTCCCATGATAATCAAGGAACCGGACAGGTCCGCGGCTGTTTGCGCGTTCTGAATCAAACGCATCAATATGAAAAAGTATAGCAGCAGGACCAGAATCGCGCCCACGAAGCCGTGCTCCTCGCCCCAGGCGGCAAAGATGAAGTCGGCGTGTGGAATGGGGAGAAAGTCGCCCTGGGTCTGGGTGCCCTTGGCCGCGCCTTTGCCCCACACTCCGCCTGAACCGACGGCGATGAGCGACTGGCGCAACTGGTAACCGGTGCCTTTGGGGTCGCTGTCGGGGTTCAGAAAGCTGGTGAGGCGGGCCTTTTGATAGGGCTGGAGAAACTTGCCGCTGGTCCATACGCCGCCTACCAGAACGGCCGCGACGGTGAGGAGAATCAACCCCTGGCGAAGGTTGATGCCGCCCAGGAAGAGGCCGGTGACCAGGATGGGCGTGTAGGTGAGCGTGGTTCCCAGGTCGGGCTGGCGAATGACCAGGAGCATGGGGAGGCCCACCAGCGCAAAGGCCTTGAAGATGTCCTTCCAGGTGAGGCTGCGGCCGCCCAAATTGGCAAAATAGCGGGCCACGGCCAGAATCAGCACCAGTTTGACCCACTCGGAGGGTTGAAAGTGCATGGGGCCGATGCTGATCCAGCGGTGGGAGCCCAGCACTTTGTGTCCCGCCATCTTGACCGCCAGCAGCGCCAGAGGGATCAGGCAAGCGCCATAGGCCCAGGGAACCCAATCCAGCAGCATGTGATAGTCGATCTTGGCGAAGATGAACATGGCCGCCAGGCCGGCGGCGATCCAGAAGAACTGCCGGGTGTAATAGCCCGCATACTTGGTGTGCAGCGTGGCCGAGTAGATTTCAAAGACTGAAATGGCGCACAGCACCAGCACCATGACCAGCAGCGTCCAGTCGAAGTCGCGGAAGCTCAGAAAGCGTCGCATCAGGGCTTATCTCGCTTCCTGATGATTGCTGATAAGGAGTTGGTCTTACTTCCCACCCTTGCGCCGGAAAAAAGGCGCCAGGATGGGGCACCCAGCCAGGCCGGCAAGGGGAACAGGCCGCTGGCAAGCGATCTGGGTCCGGACGTAGAGACGGGATCGACGGTGAAATGTCCCGCATGGAGAAGAGAATCCTGCCCTGGGACGCCGGCGAACTGGCTTCCAGACGGAGCAGGCTCCGGCCAGACAGCGCCCACTTCAACCGGCTTTCCGGTCCCAGCCTGTTCCAGGACGTTGTGCTCCTGCATGCGCTTCTTGTTCACGTAGGCGGCCACGACCTGGGCGGCGATGCGGGCTGAGTTCGCGCCCCAGTCGCCGTGCTCCTGCAGAACGGCGATCACGATTTCGGGATTGCGCCGGGGCACCATGCCCACAAACCAGGAATTGGGAGTTTTGGCGCCGCCTTTGACGTGGGTATCGCCGCCGCCCACCACCTGGGCGGTGCCGGTCTTGCCGGCAAAGTCGATGCCTTGCATATGCGCGGACGCGGCCGTGCCGGTGGTGGTGGC
>JBEKNO010000215.1:0-5271 GCA_049522735.1 Occallatibacter sp. | reverse complement strand
GACGAGATCCTGGTCCGGGTGGGCGAAAGTCCCGAGCTCGACCTGGACTTCGAGGTGCGGCTGTGGGGCAGCTACCTGGGCGAGGTGCTGCGGCGGCGCTATGCCGGCAGTTGGGAGATGACCCCGTATCCGGGCGGCGTGGCGGCGGTTCCGGCCGTGGAGGTGCGCGGCTCGCGGCTGTTTCCGCTGATGAAGGTCTACCGCAGGCTGACGGTGGGCGAAGAGGAGGATTTGCGCGCCTTCTATGCCATGGTGACGGAGAGGCTGGGCAAGCCGGCGCAGGTGAATTAGTCCTATAAAAGACTAAAAGGCCGCTTTATAAATATCCCACCTTAGCGGCAAAAACAAAGACGCCGCGAAGGTGGGGCACCCGCAGTAGTCGGGATACCGTGCGCGGGTCTACGGCTTTGTGCGACAATAATCATTGAGAAAGCGCGCCGGATCAGCGCGGCGCGCGGAGGGTGAAACAATGGGCGATCTACTTCAGCCATGGCACCTGGTGGTGTTGGGCGTGGTGGCATTTTTGCTGTTCGGCGCCAAGCGGCTCCCGGAGTTGGGCAAGGGCCTGGGCGAGGGATTGAAGGGCTTCAGGGAAGGCATCAAGGGCATTTCCGATCCCCCTGCTCCCACGCCGACCGTGCAGCAGAATACAGCACCGCCGCCCCCGGCTTCGACGCCGGTCGAGCCTAAGTAACGCACTGCGCCGCAAGGGTCCGGGCCGGGTTTACGGCCTGGCCGGGTGCCAGTGCCGGGGCCGTGCGAATTTATTGAAGAGGAATCCAAAGGCCTGTGCGGGTGCGCAGGCTTTTTTTGTGCGTTCAATGCCTGCGAAACAGTAAGAAAGTGAGAATTGTGGTTTCCCACCCTTTCGCCAGTAAAAAGGCGAAAGGATGGGGTACGGCACCTTATAGGAACTGTGAAAATGCTCTACACGCTGAGCAGCGCCACGGCAGCCATGGCCAGCGCCATGCCGGCCAACTGGCGGCGGGTGGGCCACTCGCGCAACACCAGCGCGGCCAGCAGGATGGTGCCGGCGGGATAGAGCGAGCAGACCAGCGCGGATACATCCAGACGCCCCACCTGCGTGGCGCGGAGATAAAACAGGTTGCCGATGGTATCCAGCGCTCCGGTCAGGATGCCGGTGAGCCAGAAGCCCTTCCATGGTCCTTTGGGCGGCATGGCCACGAGAACCAGGAGCAAGGCCACACTGCCCGCGGCGCGCGCCGAGGTTATAGTCCACAGGACGCCGCCGGGGCTGGCCATTTTGAAGAGAATCAACTGCGTGCCAAATCCAACCCCGGCCAGGGCGCCCAGCAGGAGCGCGACCGCGGGCGTGGTGATCGCTTTGGCTTCAGGGGCCGTCCTCTCGTCAAGAACCTGGCCTGTCGAGTGTTGTGGCTTCCCACCCTTTTCGCAAAGAACGCTAAAAGGATGGGGCACCCGGAATTTTGCGGTTTTCTCTTCGGGGCTCTTTGCGGCAGTTGCGTGGGTAATAAGCCAGATGGCGGTTAAGCCCATGGCCAAACCCACCGTGGTCAAGGGGGCGGGCAGACCGTAACGAAAGAGAGAAAAGAGGACGGGAACCAGAGCGGTGAGCAGGCCGGTAAGGGCCGCGGTGAGCCCCATGGCGCCCATGGCCAGGGCGCGGTAAAAGACGGCCAGCGCCAGCGAGCCTTCAAAGCCGCCCAAAGCGGCATAGACGAGATAGGGCGGGCCGGGGACGGCAATCCGGATTCCCAGGCAGAGCGCGAGCAGAACGAGAAGGGAAAAGATGTGGCCGGTGGCGACTAACAGCAGGGCGGGAGCGCGGCGCGCGCCTAGGCCGCCGACGAAGTCCGAGCCGCCCCAGCTGGCGGCCGCCGACAATCCCAGGCCGGCCGCGGCTCCAGACGGGTTCACGGGCTAGCGAGAATCCCGCGCGTTGGGGTAATAGCCGTTCTTGGCGATCACGTCGAGGCCGGGCCGGTCGACACGCACGTCGATCTTGCGGAACTTGCCGTCGATGAAAGGCTGATGGGTGTAGTAGCCAAGCGTGTACTGCGTGCGCGCCTCTTCGGCGATCTTGGCGTAGCTCTTCTCAATGCCGTTGGTACCGCGCTCGGAGTCCGGCGCGCCGCCGGTGGCCGCAATGTACTTGTACAGGATGTTGTCGTACATGGTGAAGGGCAGGTGGACGCGGCTCACATAGCCCTCGCCCCAGCGCGCGGAGTCGCCCACCAGCGTTCCATAGACGGCGATGTTGTTGGTCTGCAGGTAGCGCAGCACCTCCTTGTAGGTAGCCTTGCTGCCGTACTCCTTGCCGTCGGAGACGACGTAGATAATGCGGCGGCGGCCCCTGGGACGGCTGGACAGCTCCTTGGCGGCGGCCAGGATGGCGTCATTGAGGGTGTGAACTTCCTTGGGGATGGTCATGACCCCCATGGTGCTGCCGGCCGAGCGGCCGGGCTGCAGGTTGGGGTCCACGCAACCGCCATTCTCGCGGATGTTGCAACCAGCCAGCGGGCCGCTGTTCACCGGCACCAGCTCTTCGCTGCCGGTCTCCTTGGTCAGGGCCAGCACCGCGGGCAGGCGGTTGCTCTGTGCGCCGGTAAAGCCTGTCCGCTCCTGGGCTCCGTTGGTGTAAGAAAAGACGGCCACTTCGTCGTAGGGAGTGAGCGCGCCCTGGATGGCGCCCAGGGAGTCGTTCACCTTGGCCATCACGTCGGAGGTCAGGCTCTGGTCGATGACGAAGGCAATGGAAAGCGGGAACGGATCCACGGTGAACAGGGCCAGGGGCACGCGCGTGTCGTTCTCATAGACTTTGAAGTCGCGGAAGGTGAGGCCAGCGACCAGCTTTCCCTTGGAGTCCTTGACGGTGACCGGAACCTCAACGAAGTTGACGTTGAGGTGGATCAAAGTGGTCAATTTATCAACGCCTTCACCCGCCGCAGGCATCTCAGGAGGCGTGGCCTGGATCGTGTCCTTGCCCTGGACGGAGGGCGGCTGGCTGCTGGGCTCGGGCTGCTGCGGGGCCGGAGGGTTCGAAGTAGAAGACGCACCGGATCCCGGCTGCTCCTCCCCGGCGCCCTTGCCGGGCGTGATGGTACCCTGTACGCCGGTCAGGGGAGGAGGCGCCTGGGGCGTAGGGGCATCCGGCACTTGGGTTTGCTGCTGTTGGGCCAGAGCTGCCGGTCTCAAAATTGGGCTCAGGTTCAGAAGTGCTGCCAGCGCAATTGCCGTTATACCAAGCTTCACAGGCATTTCTCCACTGTACTTGTCAGAGTATCAGACGCGCCAGCGCCGCGCATGTTGCGAGCCAGACGGGAAAGAGTTCAGGTATGCTTTCTTCGCAGTCCTATTTTCGTCTAATTGACCGAGATGCGCGTGCGCCTGGGAGTTGCCGCTTTGCTGTTCAGCCTGCCTGCCTGGTCCCTGGCGGGATGGGCTCAGCTTGCCCCTTCGCCGGACGCCCCCCCGGTGAGCACCGCGCCGGCTCCGGCGCCCGAGGAAGAATCCGTAGCCACGTTCAAGGTCAATGTCAACCTGGTGGACGTGGTTTTTTCCGTCAAGGACAAGCAGGGGAACCTGGTTCCACACCTGACCAAAGACGACTGCACGGTAACGGAAGACAAGGCGCCGCAGAAGCTCAAGAGCTTTGTGGCCGAATCCAACCTGCCGCTGACCCTGGGCATTCTGCTGGACACTTCGGGCAGCCAGTACCGCGTGTTGCCGCTGGAGCAGGAAGCGGGAAGCCAGTTTTTGGCCCGCGTGCTGCGGCAAAAAGACGAAGCCTTCCTGCTCTCCTTCGATGTGGACGTGGACCTGCTGCAGGACTACACCAACAATGCCCGGCTGCTGACGCGGGCCATGAACAAGGCGGAGATCAACACCGCGGGCGGCAATGGAGCGGCGGGCATTCCGGGAGCCGGCGGAGGCACCGTTCCCGTCTACGGAACGCCCAAGGGAACGCTGCTCTACGATGCGGTCTACCTGGCCTCCAACGAAAAGCTGAACCAGGAGACGGGCCGCAAGGCGATGATCCTGCTCACCGACGGCGAAGACGAGGGCAGCCGCACCAAGATCGGCGAGGCCATCGCCGCGGCGCAAAAGTCCAACGCCCTGGTTTACGTGATACTGATCGCCGACCGGGGCTTCTACGGGTTCTTTGGCTACAGCGGCTATTCGGCCATGAAGAAGATGACCGAGGAGACCGGCGGGCGGCTGATCGACGTGGGCAACGACGGCAAGAAGCTGGAAGCGGCCTTTCAGCAGATCGAGAACGAACTGCGTACCCAGTATGTGGCCAGCTATACGCCCAGCAACATCAAGCTGGACGGCAGCTTCCGGCGGCTGGGCGTGGAATGCCGCGGAGATGGATTGAAGGTGCAGGTCCGCAAGGGCTATTACGCGACGGCGCCACAGAATTAGCGGTCAGAAGTCAGCCATCCGTTTCCAGTTGTGAGTGGCCAGCAAGAGCAGGTTCCCGGCAACGAATATCCGCTTCCAGAAGACACAAAATATCCACCGCGCCTTGCGGCGGGCGGGCCGGGTTGTGCAAAAGGCAATGAAAAGAGTTCTGACTGTCCTGTTTCCGGACAGCAAATCAACTTCGTACGTTCCACGGTAATCTGGCGCCCGCGATAAGAATTTACTAATATCGGCACAAGCGGGAAATACTTGAGGCCGCCTATGAAAATATCTTCAGCCTCAGGAATTTCCTTCCTGAGGTGCTTGCCATGATCGCCGATTGCGACACCAACGATGGATTTGAGATCAGCCCCCGGTTTCGCCGCACGGTTGAAGAGCGAATCGAACGTCTGGAGAGGGATGCCGAACGCGACGAGGCCCAGGTGGCCACGCTCGAAAACGGCGACCATATCCGCAGGCAGATGCGGCTGGTGGCCATACAGCGGTCCGAGGCTCTGCGCATGAGGCTTTTTCTCGACCGTTCGCAGGCGCGGCTGCCGCGGCCGATGATTCCGCTGTGAAAAAGGCAGGGAATAGGGAATAGAAAACTACTCTGTTCTGAGACTCTGCTTCTTGTTCGCGCAAAAAATCAACCACGCATTGAAAATGAATTCTGGAGCACCGGGCGGGAATTGAACCCGCGTATACAGGTTTTGCAGACCTGCGCGTTAACCGCTTCGCCACCGGTGCTTGAAAGACAGGGACTAGCCCGCATTTCTCACAGGCGCGTTGCTGGTTGGGGTGAGGGCGGGCTTGAAAAGTGTTGGAAAGGCCGTCTTTTCATGGCATAACTGCGTTATCAAGACGTAGTTTCTGCCGTGCGGA
>JBEKNO010000214.1:0-5301 GCA_049522735.1 Occallatibacter sp. | reverse complement strand
ACTCTCCACTCGCCTTTCCCTACGTCTCCACCTTGTCAACACAAGCCAAGCGCTAGCCAGCCAAAATCTACAGACGGATTACGGGACGGGCGAGAACATGCTGAAAGCAGAGGCTAAAATCTAAGAGCTGGATTTTTCGTACAGCAATGGATCCTCGATGCCGTTTTCGCGGAAGCCCTTCCGCCTGAGCAGGCACGAATCGCATTGCCCACACGGCGCGCCTGTGGGCGATGGATCGTAGCAACTGCTGGTGAGCGAGTAGTCCACGCCCAACTCGATTCCCTTGCGAACGATCTCCGCCTTGGTGAGGGCGATGAGCGGCGCGTGAACCTCAAGCGCCTGGCGGCCTTCCACCCCCGCCCTGGTGGCCAGGTTGGCCATCTTCTCGAAGGCCGCGATAAACTCCGGACGGCAGTCGGGGTAGCCTGAGTAGTCCAACGCATTCACGCCGATGAAAATATCACTCGAGCCCAGCACCTCAGCCCAGGCCAGGGCAAAGGAGAGAAAGATGGTATTGCGCGCCGGAACGTAGGTGATGGGAATGCCGTGCGCCATCTCGTCGGCCGTGCGCCCCTTGGGAACCGCGATGTCGCCGGTGAGCGCGGAGCCGCCAAAGACGCGCAGATCTATCTCCGCAATGCGGTGGGCCGCGACGCCAATGGATTGGGCAACGCGGCTGGCTGCCTTTAGCTCGAAAATATGGCGCTGGCCATAGGAGAAGGAGAGCGCGTAAATCTCGTATCCCTCGCTGCGGGCGATGGCCAGGACGGTGGCTGAGTCCAGGCCCCCGCTCAACAGAACGACCGCGCGTTTTGGTTTGGTCTCCATGGTTTAAAGTATTTGCTCTCCATGCGGTGCAGGGTACGGGCTTTAGCCCTTACATTCAGAGCCGATTTGATTCCGGCTTTTGCCGCTGAGGGGAAGTAAACTTTTGTAAAAACTTCCCTCAGGGGCTAAAGCCGTGCCCTTTCAAAACGACGAGTCTTTCCGCAGCTGTAAAGCCCAAGCTCACTTTTCAGCTACTATGGCACGCGACCCGACCCAGAGGGTTTCCCGGTACCCCGGCCGTGCCCTTTCAAAACGACGAGTTTTTCCGCAGCCTGTAAAGCCGGATCCTTTCAAAGTAACCCATTAATTTCGATTCTGGCGCATTTATCCTATGTCGCCACCTTTGCCAATGTCCATTGAGGGTGGAATGGGGTTGTCCTCGTCGATGTAGGCATCGATCACCTGGTCGAGCAGGCCCTTGGCTTCAAGGATGAACTCAATGGCATCGCGCGCGGCGCCGTAGCCGCCGGGGTGGGGAGTCACATAGTGCGCCTCGGCCTTTACCCGGTCGCGCGCGTTGGCCACGGCAATGGCAAGTCCGCAGGCGCGCATGGCCGGCAGATCGATGACGTCGTCGCCCACGTAGGCGATCTCCTCCAGCGTCACGCCCTCCTTGGCCATGATCTCGCGCACCGCCTTCATCTTGAAAGCCTCCCCCATGTAAACGAATTCGAGTTTCAAGTCGCGCGCGCGCGTGGCCACCGTTTCCGAGATGCGCCTGGTGATGATGCCGCACTTGAGGCCGCCCAGCCGCGCCAGCGAGATTCCGGCGCCATCGTGCGCGCTGTAGCCTTTGGCCTCCACCATGGTGGCGGAATGAACTCCGAAGCCCATCTGTCCTTGCTTATCTGCCAAACGGCTCTGAACCGAGGGGCTGCCGTCCGCAGGAGCAGGAACCAGCCAGATGCCGCCGTCGGTAAGGACGCCATCGACGTCGAAGAGAATGATCTTGATGCGGCGGGCACGATCTTGCGCGGAAAGAGTCATGCTTCGATTTTACTCATCGGAGCCGGGCTTACAGGCGGACGGGAATGTGCAGATTCGCGGTATCCCACCCTTTCGACGGAAAAAAGTCGAAAGGATGGGGCACGGATATACCTCATTGGGTGGCGGCAGCAGTGGGCGCAAGCGGCTCCCGCACCAGCACCGCAAAGCGCGGAAAGGCAAAGCTGCCCTGGGCGTCGTCAATCACGTTCAACTGGCACAGATAGGGGCCGGGCTTGAGCGTGGCCAGCGGCACATCCAGCTCGATGGCCACCGCGTCGCGCCCCTCCACATTGATCGCCCTTGCCTGCAGCAGCGGCGTCTCATAAACTTTCGTCGATCCCTGAATGAGTTCCAGGCTGCTGAGCAGGTTGATGCCCGGCTTTGCCCCCTTGGGCTGGTTTTCGGCCGGCTTTTCGCGCGCCGGAGCGTAGATTTCGTAGAGCAGGTAAAGGTGCTGGTCCTGGCGGAAGACGTGGCTGATGTTGGGCACGTACTCCAGGCCGCCGCGCACCAGAGGAGTATTTTTCCTGCTGGGCTGGCGCAGAGAGGCCAGGACGATGGAACTCATTTTGAGCGGAGCCTTCTTAAAATCCGGCAGCGTGATCTCGGCTTCAAAGGAACCCATGCGGCCGGTCTGGTTCTCGCGCACCACAAATTTCAGATGGTACTTGCCCGGCGGCAGGTTGAAGCTGGTGGTGTACTGAATGTTCTTCTGCCGCGCCTGCAAGCTGGGATCGAGATTCAGCTTGACCGTCTCGCGCGCATTGCCGATGGGCCGTTTGGCCTCGTCGATTACTTCTCCAATGATGTCCAGCGTGGCCTTGTCCTTGTCCCCGCCCTTCACAAACGGAATCTGCGAGCCGGGCACGATGAGCGAAACCGGCACATAGAAGCGATTCTCATCCAGGCGGAAGTACATGGCGTCCATGTAGACGGCCATATCGGTGGCCGGCAGGTCGCTGGCCAACTGCTCCTCAAGCTCGCGCTCGCGGTCCTCGTGCGCCGCGTGCTGGAAGTCCGCCGGGGCGTAGTAGCCGGGCCGGTATTCGAGCTTGACGCCCGGCCGGTCGATCTTGATGGTCAGCTTGCGATACTTGCCGTCGCGCGCGGTATTGGTGCTGCGAAAGCCTATGACGTAATAGGCCGAGGTATCGCGCTCGACCTGCGCAAAGGCCGGAGCGAAATCGTTGGAATCGAAGAAGGCCTTGCCGCCGGTATCGGTGGAGAGCGTGGCCATCACTTCCTGGGTGGCGAAGTTGGCGTTCATGTTGTTCATCAGCGCGCCGCCCGAGTAGGCGCCGGTTCCGCGCAGGCTGCCGGTGGAGGCGTCGCCCAATGGCGAAATCGCCTGCAGACCGCGCGTGTCCACGCTGTAGATGGCCAGGTTGGCGCGCACCGCGGAGTTGATGGCGGCCCGCAAGGAAGCCTGGTTCTCGATGCCGTTGCGCTGGATGCCGCCGGAAAAGTAGAGCAGCGATTTTTTCTCCGTAATTATTTCGAGAGACTTGGCCACCGCCCGCAGCGCAAAGAGTTCGCGATCGGTGTTGAGGTCGTTGTACTCGCTCTCGTCGGGCGTGTAGCCGGTGGTGTCTTCCACCTGGTTCGAGTTGGCGGTTGCGCCCTGCGCGAAGCCCTGCCCCTGGGTGCCGTTGTAGATGCCCACTTCATTGACCAGCGCGTCCTTGTCGGCGGTAAAATCCTGGTCCACCTTGAGAGTGTCGCCGAGCGAAACCAGAGCCACCAGGTCGGCGGGTTGCATCTTGCTGCGCAGAAAATCCTTGGCCGCTTCCACGCTGCGGTCCAGGTTCTCGGGCTGCATGGAGGTCAGGTCGAAGAACATCACGATCAGCCGGTGATTGCGCAAGTCCTCGGGGCGGGCCACCACTACGGCTTTGGAGCCATTGCCGCCGGGCACGGCGGCCAGTCCGCTCACCGTGGCCTCGTTGAGCGGCGTGGCCTTGTCCACGCTCTCAAAGTCGAAGGTATCGATGTGCTGCTGCTTGCCGTTCTCGTAGATGCTGAAGTCGCTCTGCTTGAGCCCCTGCACCAGCTCGCCGGTCTTCGCGTCGCGCGCCACCACGTTGGTCAGCACCAGCTCGCCTATCACCTTGAGGACAAAGCCGCCCTGCGGGGTAGTCGAGACTTGCGCGCCCGATGCGTCGCCGGAGCTCTGCGCAAGCACCGGTCGCGGGCCCGGCGCCACCAGCGCCAGCGCCGCAATCCCCGCTCCGAATCTCTGCATCCAACCCGTCATAAACTTCCTTCCTCCACTAACTTGCTGACTCGCTAACTCGCTGTCTTACTAAAATCTGAATCTCGCCGTAAATTGAAATGCCCGCATGGAAGCGACCGACATCACTTGCCCGAAGGTCGGCGATGCCGCGCTTGTATCTACGCCCGAGTACTGCACGGTATTAAAGACGTTGTTAGCCGTGGCGCGTAACTCCATGCTGCGCGTCTCGCCCAACTGCATGGTCCTGGAGAGCGACATATTGTTCTGGACAGTTCCCGGTCCGGCAATCGAGTTACGCGATGCATTGCCGAAGACAGCGCACGGATAACTTGGGTTGGCGGGCACAGGAGCCGTAAATGCCGCGGGGTTGAACCACTCTTTCAGCGAGCCGGCGCCCGCGGTAACTGAAACTCCCGTGAGATCGGGGCGCAGGGAACCGGCCGTGCCGCATGCCACGCTCGACTGCGCGGCCTGATAACTGGGCGTAAGCGGCGTGCCGGTGGCGAAGGTGAAGCTGCCGGAGACCGAAAAACCCTCCAGGATGCGCGAGCCCGCACCAGTAGTAACCCAGTGTTTGTCTTTGCCGAAGGGTAACTCGTAGAGATAAGTGCCGCTGACTTTGTGGCGTACGTCGAAACTCGAGTTACCTTCCTCGGCCTTAAGGTTCTGCCAGTTCTGCGTCACTACCGTCGAGGTTCCGCCCACCGAGCCCGCATCGTCGATGGAGTGGGAGTACTGGTAGTTAGCGCCCAGCGCAATGCCTTTGGTCAGCCGCTTGTTTACCCTGAGCGTGCCAGCGTTGAACTTAGAGAACGCCTCCGCCTCTTCATAATTGAAGATCAGGTTTGTAGGATCGGTGCCGGAGCTGATTGCGCTCGCGCGCGGCGCGATGGTCGAGTCGAGATGGTTGCCCTTCGATCCGTTGTAGCCGAGGTTGACCACCACGCCCCAGGGCATGGTCTTCTGCACGTCCAGGTTCCACGCCTGCACATAGGGCAGGTGGTAGTGGGGGTCGAGCGCGTAGTTGCCCACCGTATCGGGCGCGGGAAATCCGTTGGCCAGCGAAAGGCAATCGGTGAGCATGGAGGGGCATTCTTTGGCCACTTCGTTGGTCTGCTCGTTGGCGAAGGGCGGCTGATGCGCCATGGTCGCGGCAAAAGCGGCGTATTGGCCGACCGTGTAGTTGATGCCGTAGCCGGCGCGCACCACGGTCTGTTTGGGCAACCGCAGCGCCAGGCCCAGCCGTGGCGCAA
>JBEKNO010000213.1:0-5305 GCA_049522735.1 Occallatibacter sp. | reverse complement strand
GGCGCGACGGGCGAGACTGCCGGGGCGCTGATGACCGCCCTGGTAACTCATGCCGGGTCGGCGGCACTCTCTACGCAGGGTCTGTCGTCAAGTGCGCCGGTAAGCAACTTTGTTCCGGATACGGGCGCGTCGTGGAGTGAGAGCGCAGGACAAGTGGCCAGCCAGGCGCGGTCCGCGTATCGCGCCGTCAATGGGGCGTTGACGGTCTCAACTGTGCCAAGCGCCGTGCATACTCTGGATGAAACTAACGGCAGCCTGAACCTGGCGGCCCTGGCGTTCACAGCCAGCGTCAAGCGCGCATTGGCCAACGATGTGACAGTTTGCGGCCAGCATGAGCCGGTTGCCTATGTGACCGAGTACTTTCCCGGCGACGGAGTAACTACAACCTTCTATCTGACCGCGGACCCCTTCTTCCCTGCCGCATCCAAGTCCACCATCATCAGCGAGCTCTTCAACGAGAGTGCAATCAACCTGCAGGTGTGGGGCAATCCGGGCGGGTCAGGATATCTCAGGCTGGGCGCCGGCGGCCTGGTGATGGATGGGGGCAACGGCATCGATGGCGAGACGCTGCTGACCTGGCTCGATCCTGTGGAGATGGGCGGAACACTGCTGCTGGAGGCCGTGGGGGTAACTCTTTCACCGGGCAGCAGCGGAATTCTGGCTGGCTTCTTTATCGGCCTGGAGACGCAATCCGCCTGCATAGCGGGGTTTCAGGCGACGGCGCAGTCCGGCACCGGGGCGGTTACTTTGCAGCCCATGATTCAAGGCACGCCGGCGGGAACGAGTTATGCGGTGAATCCGGCCAACCAATATACCCTCCGCGCCAGGGTGCACTGCGCCGAGAATGAACGGTCGCTGGCCATTTACCGCTCCTTTGGAGATGGCGGGGCAATTACCCGCGGCGGGCAGTCGATCCTGAGTCCGGGCAAACTGCAACTGGAGATTCAGGAGTTTGTGGATGGAGTAGGCGGGACGCCGGTAACGCTCTATGACGGCGCGCTCTCGAGCCTGCCCGGCGCGTGCATGGTGGTGGCAGCCAGCAGCATCAACCTGATTGGAACCATGCGCGCCATCAACCTGACCAATCTTGGTTCAGGCTGGGTGGTGAGCACGCCTCCCAGCGGCGGCCCTTATACGCGGCGGCTTGGCACCACAGCCGAGGCAGCCGAGTGCCACCTGGAGCGCACCGGCAAGGTAGTGTTTTATACCGGGTCTACGCCAGTGGCAGGCGAGCAGATCGCGGTGAACTACCGCACCGTGGGCAGAGCGGTGGGACGAGCGGTGAATACGGCCAGCCAAGCGGCGCTGGCGGAGGCCGGATCGCCCGCCGTGGCCGTGTGGATCGGTTCGGTAACCGATCCTCCGGCGCGCAGTTCCGCGGACTGCCTGAATGCGGCTTTGGTGATGGAGCAGGCGGCGGCCGGGGTGAGCGCGCTGTGGAGCGGCACTTATAAGGGGAACAGGACGAGCTTTGCCAGCGATGTTTGGCCGGGCGACGCGCTGCTCTTGAATGCGCCTTCGACCAGCCTGAACGCGCAGGTGGTGGTGCGAACGGTGAAGGTGAGTTATCGCGCCAGTTATCCCGACCTGGTGGAGTATGCTATCGCCTTCGCCAACGACTGGGCCGACGATCTGGCCATCAAGACCAGCACGGCGGTGCCCGCCGATGCGTGGCTGCCGGCGGCCATCGCCCCCACTGTTCTGGCCAATCTGACCCACCTCACAGTGACCACGCTGAATGGAAGCACGGTGGCCATCAATGCCGGCGTGACGTTGCCTACAGGCGGAGGATTCGAGATCCGGCGGCGGGATTTTGCCTTCATGCCGGGAGAAGATCCGGACCTGGTGGCGCGCGCAACTTTGCCCAACATGACCTTTTCCCGTGAAACCGCCAACGACCAGTTTTATATCCGGATGTATGACGGTTCAACGCCGCCGAACTACTCGGAGTGGTCAACGGCATTGTTCATCAACCTGCCGCTGGGATCGTAAATGGCGACTTACTCGATCAAAACAAAAACCGGGTGCCCTACCCTCGACGCGTATTTGTTTTTGCGTCTAGGGTGGGAGGCGTGCGGATGGAGCTTGGCGAATGCGGATGATGAATGAATTCGAAGCGCAGGTGCTGAGCGATTTGAGCGTGCTCAAGACGCAGATGACCGGGCTGATGGGCGACGGCAATGGCGGGCGCCTGGCCGATCTGGAGCGGCGCATGGAGCGGCACGAGCAGAACTGGCAGCGGGCCAAGGGCTTTCTGGCGGCTGTGAGCGTGCTGTTTGCGGTGATCGAAGTGGCCTTTGAGGCTTGGCACCGGCATTAAGCGGCGAACGAGGAAGCTAAGAACTTGATGCGCAAAACTAAGACCCAGTCATTCAGGCCCAATATCAATTCCTACCAAATCGTCGGGCAAGGATTGGTTAATTGTAGGTTGTGCCTGAATCCCTATGGAGCGAAGCACGTAGATAAGTGCTTCAGCAAATTGAGGATGGGCGCCGGCTCTAGGATTCTTAACGGCAACCAAAACGCCATTGTAGGAAGCGTTAAGTGGGAATTCGAGAGCTACTCTTTTGATGCCAGCTCGATCAAAGGCTGTTTGAAGTTGATCAGCCAATCTCTGGCAGTGCGCATCCATCATAACCGAGAAATAGACTTTTTGGCCTGCGAACTGACTCAGTTGGTTCGCGATTTCCGCTATCTGCGCTTCGCTAATTGTGGAAACGGTTTGCATCTGGTGCGCCATTCCCTGCTGTTGCTGGGCCAGCCCCTGCGCGAGCAGATTGGTTTGTTGATTCTGAGCTGCGAGGTTAGTGGTGGTTTTCTTAGTCTCTGCTTCCTGTTTAGCAACTTCAATGCGAAGTGTGGAATTAGCTGTCGCGGTTTGTTCCGCCTTCAGTTTGGCCTCTTCCGCCTTTTGGTCGGCGATTCTGGCATCGGCGTTGGCCTTAGCGGCACTCGCGTTGGCTACCGCCGTCTCGTGTTGAAGCTCCCCAAGTTGAATCTTAGAGAGCCGATCTTTCTCGGTGTTGATGGATCGCGTCTTAGCGATGATTGCCAAAGTTGCGAGTACGGATAGGCCCGCTGCTAGGGCGTAGACGTAATTTGACACGCGGAGACCCTGCTTGTTGGGCAAGTGAAAATTGAAAATGATGATTGAAAACGTGCTCAAGACCGCTAAAATGATGCCAATGATGTATAGTGCTTGCCAGAGTTCCAGGGCGTGTCCGAGTGCCTGAAGGTTGGTTTCCATGATCGAGATCCTCTGCACAATCGGTGGGATTGTGATGGTTGCAGGAACAGTCTGCGCCATCATCCTAATGGCGCGCGCTGACTGGAAACGGTGCCAAACAAAAAGACAATGATCTCCTGAATGGCATCTTTTCAGGAGCGCTACAATAATAACTCTGCCGGGTGGGTGAGAAACAATTAATTCGCTGTTCCCGCTTCTATCCCATTGATTGGAGAACACTTATATTTTGCTGTTTGAACCCTTATATAATCAGCCCTATGAGCGAACATCCATTGGTTGGCGTGGTGATGGGCAGCAAGAGCGACTACGAGGTGCTCTCGGCTGCGGTTGAGATTCTGCGCGCGCTGGAAATTCCCCATGAGGCGCGGGTCTTGAGCGCGCATCGCACCCCCGATCAGCTCTTTGAATACGTTGGGGCGGCGCGGGAGCGGGGGCTGCGGGTGCTGATCGCCGGGGCCGGCGGCGCGGCTCACCTGGCTGGCGTCATCGCCGCCAAGACGCTGCTGCCCGTGCTGGCCGTGCCCATTGCCTCCACGCCGCTCAACGGCCTAGACTCCTTGCTTTCGATGGTGCAGATGCCCAAGGGCGTTCCCGTGGCCACGCTGGCCATCGGCAAGCCCGGGGCGTCTAATGCCGCGCTCTTTGCCGCCGAAATTCTGGCATTGAACGATGCGGCGCTCCTTAAGCGGCTGGCCGCATGGCGTGCCGCGCGCGCCCAGGAAGTGCTGGAGTCGAAGCTGCCCGAGTGAGCGGCGAAGCAGACCGTTACTCGACCTTTTCCCCACGCCTGGGCCGGCGGTTGGCCTGCAAAATCCTCTTGCGCAGGCGCAACGACTTAGGCGTGACCTCGACCACCTCGTCGTCGGCGATGAACTCGATGGCCTGCTCCAGGTTCAGGGTTTTGTAGGGCACCAGGCGGATGGCTTCGTCGGCTGTCGAGGCGCGCATATTGGTCATCTTCTTCTCGCGCACCACGTTCACGTCCAGGTCTTTGTCGCGCGAGTGCTCGCCGACGATCATCCCCTCATAGACCTCGACTCCCGCGCCCAAAAACAGCACCCCGCGCTCCTGCAATCCGTTCAGCGCATAGGTGGTGGTTATCCCCTGGCGGTCGGAGACCAGCGCGCCGGTGGGCCGCTGCGGAATCTCGCCCTGGTAGGGAGTGTAGCCGTCGAAGAGAGCATTCATGACAATGGTCCCGCGGGTCTCGGTGAGCATCTCGCTGCGCAGGCCGATCAGCCCGCGGCTGGGCACGCGAAACTCCATGCGCACGCGGCCCGAGCCGTGATTGTGCATCTTGGTCATCTCGCCCTTGCGCGGGCCGAGCTTCTCGATCACCGTGCCGGTGTAGGCCTCGGGCACGTCGATGGTCAGATGCTCCACCGGCTCCATGCGCACGCCATCCACCGTCTTGGTGACGATCTCCGGCCGTCCGGCCATCAGCTCGAAGCTCTCGCGGCGCATCATCTCAATCAGAATCGCCAGTTGCAATTCGCCCCGGCCCAGCACCTTGAAGCTGTCCGGCGAGCCGGTCTCTTCCACGCGAATGCTGACGTTGGTGAGCAGCTCCTTTTCCAGGCGCTCGCGCAGGTTGCGGCTGGTTACATACTGACCTTCGCGGCCGGCAAAGGGCGAGTTGTTCACGCTGAATTGAATGGCGATGGTCGGTTCATCAATAACAATGAGCGGCAGCGGCGCGGGGTTCTCGACCGAAGTGATGGTCTCGCCGATGTTGATGCCCTCCACGCCGGCCACGGCCACAATGTCGCCCATGGTGGTCGCGGCGATCTCCGTGCGCTTGAGGCCGCTGAAGGTAAAGAGCTTGGTGATGCGCGTTTTCATCAGCGAGCCGTCGCGCTTGGAGATGGTCACGTCGTCGCCGGCGCGCAGCGTGCCCTGGAAGACGCGGCAGATGGCGATGCGGCCAAAGTAATCCGAGTAGTCGAGATTGGTGACCAGGATCTGCAGCGTGCCCTCCGGGTCGCCGGTGGCTGCGGGAATGGTGGAGACGATGGTCTGAAAGAGCGGCTGCAGGTTCACGCCGGGCGCGGCAGGATC
>JBEKNO010000212.1:0-5346 GCA_049522735.1 Occallatibacter sp. | reverse complement strand
AATAAAATTTGTCGGATTGCCAACACGTGCGTTTTCCCGATGCTGTTGCTTGTCATAGATCACGCCCGGACAATGTTCGCTTCGCCCAAACATAGGGTGCGCGAAAGCTTGTAATTTGAACCGCTGGACGATTTCATCCGGCACAAGGAAAAACTTGTTTGCCCCGGTTACGATCCCAACATCAACTTCAGCGATTTCATTAAATCGATGTACGTCAGGCCGTTCATATAGTGCGTCCAGCAAACCCCGCTCATTGGCCGTAAGCAGCGCACGTGTCCATTTTCCTTCAACTGTTTTCCCGTTCATTCTCGAAGTGTCATTGAACAGATCGGCAGGGGCATCATTCAGAAACTCACGTCCACTGACTCTTACGATTCCGAGCCCGTCGCTGTGATCCGCCGAAGTCCTCTTTTTCTCAGCAAATAAAATGACCGCGCCTTGCAGTGTTCCATCAAACCAGATTTCTTCGGGATCGATAACCAGAAGCCGACTGCATTCGGTCCCAAGATAGGTTCTGAGCGACTGAGCATGAGCCACATGGATGATTTCCGATGGAATAATCATCCCCAGCCGACCACCCGGCTTTAGGAGAGCGATGGATGCCAGAACGAACGGCACCCAGGCATTCGTGTGCTTTGTGAAAGGCAACCCCAGTATTTTGAATATCGCTTCAGCCTTCTGCTGCGATTCTTGTGGTAAATATTGATACCGAATAAAGGGTGGATTCCCCACGACGGCATCGAATTCCGGCCGTCTGCTCAACATTCTTCCGATTGCCCATCCAAGAAAATCATCTCCTTGAACTGACCAATTCAGCAGATGCTGATTTTGGCAACGATCCCGCGCCTTGGCCGCTTCGGTTTCCAAAATCTCAAATCCGGTGAATGAGAGGAATTTCGAAAAGCCAACTTTGGAAAGAGCTTCAACAAAGATGCCGTCTCCACAACTAGGCTCCAACAGCGTTTTGGGAGCCTTCTCAAGTGTCCAGCGCGCAATATAGGTTGCGAGGTCGAGCGGGGTGTAGTAGCCGCCACGCAGTTTCTGTGCGCTCTCGTTGACCATGAAATTCATTACGGCTCTCGCTTCAAAGGTTCGAAAATGCTCGGTTGTAGACGTTCCCGGATGTGTTCGTTTGCCGTCAGTATGAACCATTCTTTGAGAGTTTTGCGTTCAAGAGCCAGCGCCGAGTAGAGCCTCTGTTTCAGTTCAGGCTCGATTTCCAAAACGATTCTGCCGGATTTCCCTACAGACATGAGCTGCCATCCATGTAACGTTACATAACGCACATAACATACCTGAGAAATATGCGAAAGTCAAGCAGAATGTTCGGTTCAGCAGTTGCCAACATCCTTTCGCACTCGTTGAGTGCGACACGATAGCTATAGTCGTGACAAAGAACGCGGCAACTCTATTAATAATAACTACTTATAGGATATAGGACGGGATTAGTCCTGATATATCGGAAAGCATTCACCGATGTGTGCAGCCGATTTGGCGGCTGGTCCACCTCCCCATCGGAGAATCTGGGTACCCCGGAGCCTGCTCTGAGCCTTCCGAAAGCCTCCTGAGCGGAGCCGAAGGGAACCTGTTTTTTTACTTCCCGGCCCCGAAATCGGCCTCAAACCACCCCAAACAGCCCCGCAATCATCTCCATTTGCCCAATTTTTTGCAAGAAAACCTCTATCTCGACGTAGAGCCTTTTCCGCGCGTCCAAGCCAGGTTTTTCTAATCCCTAACCCCTATTCCCTAACCCCTTCTTTTACGCGAAAGCCCTCGCCTCGCTCTCCAGTTGCTGGTCCCAGTTCCTGGGCTGATAGATGCAGCAGGGCTCCTGCGCCAGCGGATCGCCGGTTACGGCGTAAGCCCGCGCCCGCGAACCCCCGCAGATCTCCTTGTACTCGCACGCCCCGCACTTGCCTTCCAGCTTGCTAGTGTCCCGTAACGATTTGAAAATAGGCGCGTTGCGGTAGATTTCCTGGAGCGGCGTCTCTTTCACGTTGCCGGCGTGGATGGGCAGAAAACCGCTCGGATAGACGTTGCCCACATGCGACACAAACAGGAAGCCCTTGCCGTCGTTCACCCGCCGCGTGGCCCAGCTCGCGGTGCGCGTCTTGGCGTCGCTGGTAGGCGCACCTGCCTCATAAGTACTTTCTTTATTTGCACTTGCGCCATGCGGATGCCCGTGCCCCATGCGCCGCTCTTCCAGGTTGTGCTGCAAGAGGTAGCGCCGGTAGTGCATCGCCTCAGTGGTCTTGATCTGGAAGCTCACCCGCTGGCTCAGCTCGTAGATCTTGCCGAAGACCTCTTCAAATTCCTGTCCTGACAGCAGGTCGGCGAGCTGGCCCCTGCCCACGGGAACCAGGAAAAACACGTTCCACATGACGATGGCCAGCTTCTCGAAGAGAGCGCATAAGTTGTCCAGATCGTGTGCGTTATGGCAGCTGATGGTGGAGTGAACCTGGATGGGAATGCCCGCTTCGTTGGCCCACTCGATGGCCTGGATGGTCCGCGCCCATGCGCCGGGAAGGCCCCGAAAGGCATCGTGAATCTCAGGCGTCGAACCGTCCAGCGAGATGCCCAGCCGCACCAGGCCCGCCTCTTTTAGCTTGAAAATCGCATCGCGGGTCAGGAGAGGCGTGGCGCTGGGCGTAAGCGCCACCATCACGCCTTTGTCCGCGGCGTAGCGGATCAGCTCGAATACGTCCTTTCGTTTCAACGGATCGCCGCCGGTAAAGACAAAAATCGGCACGTGCATGGCGGCGATCTGGTCGATCAGCGCCTTGCCCTCGGCCGTGGTCAATTCGTCCGGGTGGGCGATGGGCTGGGCGGCGGCGCGGCAGTGCTTGCAGGCCAGGTCACAGGATTGCGTGACCTCCCAGATCGCTAAAAATGGCGTCTCGTCAAAGTTCAACTCCCCACGGGCGGGGATGGTGTGCATCGGTTTCATGAGGCCTCCAGCAGAATCGCGGCGGACACCGGTCCCGAAACGGAACCCGCGCCGGGGATCGAGCGATCTTCCAATCATTAAAGATAATCAAGACACTGCCGATAAGATAATCTCCTCGTGGGAGGGGAACATCTTGCAAGGTTCCGGCAGAGCCCGATGAATTGGCTAACCGCTCTTGAGCGCCACGATTCCGTTCCAGAAGAGCAGCCACGGCGGCGGGCTGGCTGTGATTGGGATCACATTATCTCGCTCAATCGACAGGCTCGGCCTTTGCCTGATGGACAAGTCTAAGCAAGGTGAGCACAACCCTGTCTTCAGTGAACGGACATCCCGAAACCCTCGTCTTTATTGACAGAGTCTGGATAGCCGGAGCGCTGAGATCTGGCGTTTCTACCCTTTGCGAAGTGAGTTAAATCACATTCTCATGTGCGATCCGGCACCGCAACCTGCTGCCGAGTCTGCCAAAGTATGGCCGCACCACCAGGAGGTTCCCATTGCAGCCTTAATAAAGCCTGGCTGGAGCAAACCCTCCACCATCCTCTTCGCCTCTGAGATTCCGGCCAATGAAAAGGCCTTCGCTTTCGCTCTTGCGCAAGCCGTCGAGTTTGGCGCCGATCTCATCCTTTTTCACGCCTATGACACTCTGGTAGTGGCCGCATCGGAGACCTCGGGCATCCGATATTACGACTACGCCGCCGCCGCTCATGCTGAAAAGGAGCAACTAGAACCTCTACTCCAACATGTACGGAATTCCGGCGTCCAATGCGAACTGGTTGTAAGACCGGGATTAGCCGCCGACCAGATACTCGGCTTCCTGCGCGAGCGGGAGATCGACCGCGTGGTCATGGGCACCCACTCTCCCGGCCCCATCGGCAAGCTGCTGGTGGGTTCGGTGGCCGAGGCCGTATTGCGCACCGCCAGAGTGCCGGTCTGCATCGTGGGCCCCGAGGTGGTCGACGGCAGCTACCGCAGATTTTCCACCAGCACCATTCTGTGCGCCGTTAGCCTCCAGGAGGCCAGCTATCTGGTAGCCGGCTTTGCCGCGGAACTGGCCGCCCAGCACAACGCGCGCCTGATCCTGCAGCATGTAATCCGGCCCCAGGAGCGCGCAGAGGTTCTGGCCGGCCGCACCATCGATCAGCTTGAGGCCGAACTTTTCGCCCTGATTCCACCAAAACTGCAGGACAAGATCGCCGTGCAAACCATCGTGGTGCCGGGCGATCCAACCGAGGAGTTGCTTTACCAGTGCAGAGCCCAGCTGGCCGACCTCATCGTGCTGGGAGCGCACGGCGCATCGGCCTTCGCCGCCATCACCCGCCACGGCGTGGTGTACAAGGTGCTGGCCCACGCGCACTGCCCGGTCATTACGCTATCCCCCGTTGTGCTGGCGGAGTGCGGCGTGAAGAATGAAAAGCACCGTCCGGCTGAGGCCTATTTGGCCGGCGTCTTTTAGAACCGCGATCCGGCGCAGGGGTGCAATCTCCCGCCTTGTCCGGGTATACTATCGCCAAGGCGGCACACATTCAGTTGCGCCACCCCAAGCGAGGTGCGTCTTCCGCAGTGAGACTGGTGCACTGAGATTCGACGTTCCACCATCGGAGATTTCCCGGTGGCGCGCGGTAGTCCGTGTGCTTCGAAGTCCCATGGATGCCTTGGGTTGCGCCCTCCTTCCTGCATTCTGCGCTCTCTGCGGCTGCCCTCTGCCGCAGCTTTCCTCCGTGCCAATTTGCGATGCTTGCTGGACAGAGTTTCCCGTCCAGAGCGGTTCCCTGTGCGCATGCTGCGGCGACACTCTTACCGCGCCGTTGCTCGCCTCAAGCCCAGCAAGCGCTGCCCTGTGCCGAGCCTGCCGTCTGGCGCCTCCGCCCTTTGTGCGGGCGGTGGCCTTCGCGCCTTACCAGGACCGCATGAAGGCGGCCATTCACGCCCTCAAGTACGACCGGCTGCATCCGGCCGCCTGCGGTCTGGGCCGGATGCTGGCCGAGGCCATCGCCCAACTGGCTCAAGAGGCGCCAGCCGAGATGCTGGTGGTTCCCGTGCCACTGCACCGGTCGAAATATGCCCAGCGGGGCTTCAATCAGGCGCGAGCTTTGGCTGTCTACGCGCTGGGTTTTCTGCGCAAGTCCCACCCGGAGTGGCGGCTCACGCTGGCTTCCAGCACGCTCATGCGCCTGCGCGCCACCAAGAGCCAGGCCGGCCTCACGTTCCGCCAGCGGCGTTTGAATGTTCGCGGCGCCTTCACGGTCTCCGATCCGGCCGCTGTCACCTTGAAACACATTCTGGTTATCGACGACATCTTCACCACCGGCGCAACTGCCCGCGCAGCCGCGCAAGCGCTGGTTCGGGCTGGAGCAGCCTCAGTGTGGGTAGCCACGCTGGCCAGAGCGCGCAGCACAAAC
>JBEKNO010000211.1:0-5400 GCA_049522735.1 Occallatibacter sp. | reverse complement strand
AAGCTCCAGTGATGTAGTCGGCCTACTTGCCGCCAGCATGGACGCTTACAGAATATCGGCTCCATGCTGACCGCATGTTCCTTCCCATCTCCACCGGCCAAAGCCGGTTTAATGCTCAAAATCGAGAGCTGGGGCACCCAGTCTTCCGGCTAGCTGGGGAGGAACTTTGATCCGTACAGCAGCAGCGCGGAGCCGAGCAGGATGCGGTAGATGGCGAAGATGGCGAAGCCGTGCTTGCGCACCCAGAAGAGGAACCACTCGACCACGCCCAGGGCCACGATGAAGGAGACGACAAAACCGATGATGAGCACGATCCAGTTGTCGGCGGTCATGACCACGTGGGCGGCCAGGCCGTGGCGGGGGTGAAGTTCCTTGAGCAGATCCCACAGGGTGGCGGCGATCATGGTGGGAATGGAGAGCAGGAAGCTGAACTCGAGGGCGGCGGGGCGCGTGAGGCCTGCGACCTGGCCGGCGGCGATGGTGGACATGGAGCGGGAGGTTCCGGGGAAGATGGCGGAGAGTGTCTGGCAGAGGCCGATCCAGATGGCCTGGGCGAGGCTCATCTCCTCGACCTCGCTGGTGCCCGCCTTGCGGCGAGCGCTCCAGGCATCGATGATCCACATGACGATGCCGCCGATGAGCAGCGCCAGGGCTATCACCTTGATGCTTCCCAGGTGCTGGTCGCTCCACTTGTTCAGCGGCAGGGTCAGCGCCGAGGTGACGGCAAAGGCGATGAGGGTGAGGGAGATGGGATGATTGAGCCAGTTGCGGTCGCCGTTCCGGCCCCTGGGAAAGGTGCGCGCGAAGCCGGCGATGCGGCCCAAAAACAGAAGCAGGAGGGCCAGGATGGCGCCTAACTGGATGACGATGGTGTACATCTTCCAGTAAGCGTCGCCGAGGGGGATGTGCATGAGCGCTTCGGTAATGCGCAGGTGCGCCGTGGAGCTGACGGGCAGGAACTCGGTCAAGCCTTCCACGATGCCCAGAACGATGGACTGAATATATGGGTTCAAGAAGCCTCCGGGGCGCTCATTCCTGGTCGATACCGTACACAGGGACGCCTTCATCCAATTTGTACACCAGGGCCGCGGCCCGCGCGGTGAAATCTGATGGGGCAAAGCGCTCTTTTAGCTTTGCGGCGAGGTCGCGGGCGTGGGTGTGGGCTTCGCCGGACCTGGTTTTGCTTGCGCTGCTTCCGACGGCGGCGTACATATCGGCGAGGACGGCCTGGCGGTAGACGGCCTGGTAGAGCGCCTGCGCCGTGCGCGGGCCGTTGGGATACTCGGTCGCGTACTTCTCGTAAATCTCGGATTCCTTCTCAGGGCATTTGGGCGAGCCCTGCCAGTCGCCGCAGAGCTTGTTGTCAATGAGCTCAAAGGCGGCCAAATCGGCCTGGCGGGTGTGGGGATAGAACTTGAGGATTTTCTTCAGCTCGTCCTCGTCCATCTGGTCGCGGAGGTAGGGTTCTCGTTCGCGGGCGGAGGGGCGCGTGGCGGCGTCGGCCTTCTGCAATTGCCAGAGAATGTCGGCGGCGCGCCATGCGGCTTCAGGCACCAGCGGGGAGTTGGGAAACATTTCCACCAGGCGGCGGTAGAGCAGGCGGGCGCTCTGGGCGGCGTTGGCGGGGCCGCGGGGATCAGAGGCGAGCGACTCCTGGCTGGCGGCTTCGCCCATCAGCACCTGGTCGTCGTTGGGGGTGGTCTCGAGGATGATGCCCCTGGCCTCTATCCAGCCGGAGATGGGCGGCGGGGTCTCGTCGTGGCCGAAGACGGGAGCGTCCTTCTGGCGCGCTTCCTGGATGTCGGTGTTGGCGTAGACGCGCAGCCAGGGGCCGCTCTTTTCCGCAACGACCATTTCGCGGCCGATCTGCACGCGATCGACCTTCTCCGAGGCGAGGTCGGCGGCGATGTAGAGCCAGGTGATGCGCAGGGGCGTGGCGCGCGGGCCGGCCAGGGGCTTTTCAAGCTGCGGAGGCTTCTTGTCGGCGTGGGCGGGCAGGGCGGCGGCGAGGAGCGCCAGGACTAAGGCGAGGGTGGCGCGGATGCGGTGGTTCATCACAGGGAAGATCATAGTTGAAGGACGGCTGGGATGGATTTTCGGTGAGCGGCTGGAGTGAAAAACATCCCTCAGGGGCTAAAGACCGGGTTGAATTTGGCTGGTTTGATGTACGGGCTGAAGCCCGTACCCTTCATTCCATGCCGGGTGATTGGAATTTACTCGGGGCCTGGTGCGGGTCTGGTTGTTTCCCACCCTTTCGCCAGAAAAAAGGCGAAAGGATGGGGCACGGAAGATGGTGGCGCCACCGGGAGATTTCCAAGCAGATCAGGATTCGGTGAGGATTTGGGCCAGGAGGGCGGGGTCCACGTTGCCGCCGCTGACTATGGCTAAGGCGTTCTTGTAGACGGGGAGTTGGGCGGCGCGAAAGAGCAGGGCGGCGGCGGCGCGGATGGCGGCGCGGGAAACGAGTTGGCCGGCCATGGAGCAATTATCCGCTCTAGACGGTCCTCGTAAAAAGCCGAATGCGTTGCAGAGAGTACTCACGCGTTCTTCTTGCCAAACCTGATACGCGCCATGCAGACCAGGCCGCTGAGGCCGGCGCCAAAAAGTAACAGGCTGCTCGGCTCGGGAGTGGAAGAGATGACCGGGCCGGAGAGGGCCACAAAGGGGCCGGTTGAGTCGATGTCAGGATAGTTGGAGCCGTTTGTGAAGAAGTTGATGTATTCATCGCCGCTGGAATTAGTGGCGATGAAATCCACGGAGTAGATTCCCCAGCCGGTTTGTTCGGTTGGCGGATACTCTGTCGCGCATTGCAGCCCGTCGAAGCAAACAGTTATCGGCACAATGTCATCGCAATAGCTTTCCGCGCTAAACGTCAGGATGTACAGGTCACCGGATTGGAAGCCGGAAACCAACTGCCCGACAGAGGAGCCGCTGGAGAGGAAAGCGAACTGGCTGGCGCCGTCGGGAGGAGACGTGAAGTGAAAATAGTCCTGTGTCTCACCTGATCCGGGTGTAAGGTCAGGCCCCGCAATGCCGGAGAGATTCACAGTGGAATTGTATGCGGGGATGTAGTAGGTGGTGAAATTCCAATTGGGGACCGAGGGAGTTAATGCTCCATCCCAAGAGTCGGGGTCATTGGAGTAGAGGCCATTGGAAGGATTTTGAACTTGAAGCAGTGACGGGGTGGAGTTGAAGTTGGGATTTTGGATAACCGGGACTGATGTCGCAGAGGCGAGAGTCGAGCCGGCCAGAGCGAGCAGAAGGGAGAGCGCGAAAACCTTTTTCATTCAATAACCCCATGAATTACAGGTAACTTGAAGAATCAGTTATGGAGCGAAAAGATGATCACGCGGCAACAATTACGTCCTTCCTGACATTTTGACTTTCCGGAAAAAACACCCGTCATGCACAGTAGCACGATCAACGGCCTCACGCCACATTCTGCACGCGTGACGTGAGGCCGGTATCTGAAATCGCCTGTATTACTGGTTTCCTTTTACTCCGCCCTTTACATTTTGACTTTCCGGTAAAGAGCACCCGCCAGACCGAGCAACCCGGTGCCGAGCAACAGCAGAGAGGAAGGCTCGGGTATCGACGGATCCGTATCAAAGGTGATGTTGCCCCCCGATAACTTACCTGTACTCGAGACAATGTTGCTGCCGACTTTTGTTAAAACATTGTTGCTCGTAACCAGGGAGTCGGAGCCGGAGGAGGCGATATATGCGTCGTTGTAAATGCCGAACAGGCTAAAGATGTAAGGATTCACGTAGGTCACAGTGAAGCCCGCGCCCCCGAGGGAACCCGTGTTGTTCGGAGAGGCGTAATACGTATCGAAGTTTTCTGTGCCCGCCAGGCAGATGTTACCGGCGCCGCTGCAGTCTGGCGATACTATCTTAATCTCAGTGCCTGCCCCTCCAGTGAATTCCGCGAAAAGATTCCCGCCGATGGTTTGGTATGAACTGCTTGCGCCAGTTGCAACCAAAACGCTTGCGCCCGTGATGCTGAGGCTATAGATGTTGAGCGTGTTCGTGTCTTCGACCTGCAATTGCCTCAGGGCGGCTCCGACAGGGGAGAATAAGAGCCCGGCGGTGCTTGTGTTCACGGCGGTTGCGGGCGAGTTGACAGCCGTAAAGTTAAAGGTGATCGTATCCGCCAGCAGAGTGGCTGGGGCTATCGCAAGGGCCGCTGCCATCGCGAGTACGCAGATCAGGGTCTTTTTCATTATTCTATCCTCCTGGAGTCGCCCTAGCGGGCATTTGGTCCTGTTGTGCCCCCTGCAGAGGGCTGCCTTAGTTGAACAGCGGTTACAGAAGCCTACGCGCTGAGGTTAGAAAAACTTGCCTTGCCACCGTCATTCGCGCCACGCTTCCTGCGTATTTCCAGGGGCGTACCGGCACGACTTTTGGGGGGCCCGGTTGCTACGCGCTTGATTGGAGGGGCACAGACACCATGGGTGCACACACCAATCTCGTTCACACCTCTATATGCACATTTGGGGCCAAACAGACGGTCTTTAGATTCAGCGACTTACGCGGCGAGCAGAAGGGAAAGTGCAAATATTTGCGCATCCATTGTTCCCAAAAAGTTCCTCTTTTGGGTCAAGCTAGCCCAATTGGGGAATGGAAATCCTGCCGGGTGGATGGACGGAGGGCGCTGAAGGGCCTCGCCATTGCGACCGGATCGAAAGGCGCGCCACAAACAGTCCGGTTGACAGGCTCAGATGGGCCTTGGCGTACTGTCCGGGGGGGGGGGGGCGGCTCCCGCTCCGGAGAGCAGGTTCTTGCAGACCCCGGCGATCCGGCACAATCTCTGTGTGATTTGCAAATTCCTTACCAACCCAGCGGATCAGGCATGTGAATGCATTTGACTCTGCCGCTTGGGTTATTCTGCTTAAGGCAGCCGTATTTGCTCGGACCATTCACAATGGGCTTTGTTCTCAGCGTTCTATATCTCGTTACGACCTACCTCTCGCCGTACACCCTGTTCGGGCCGCTCGCGGCTGTTCATATTGAGCTGATTCTTGCGCTGCTGATCCTGCTCGTATCCCTGCCCAAGCTGTCGGGATCATTCATTCTGAAGACGCCGCAGTCTCTGGCCTTGATGGGGTTGGCAATTGCGGCCTCTTTCTCAGTGCTAATCGCATCGCGTTGGGCCATGGGAGCGGTACATGGGTTCATGGATTTCATTCCCAATGTTTTTGCATACTTTATTGTGTGCCTGCACTGCAACTCGAAGAGGAAGTTGCGGGCACTGGCGGTGATGATGCTGTTTGTCTGCCTGTTTGTGATTGCGCACGGGGCCCTCGATTTGCTCCGTGGAAATCTGGAGATCGGCACTTCCCAGCAAGGGGCCTCGGAGAGCGCCGATCTGAGAGAGTGGAACATGGAGCACCCATATATT
>JBEKNO010000210.1:0-5406 GCA_049522735.1 Occallatibacter sp. | reverse complement strand
GGATACCGGGTGCCCCAGGTCTCGCCCTTGAGACCTGGGATTGTGGCTGCCGACCTGATGGATTTTCACGTAATCCCAGCGCTTCGAGAGGTGCTTGACCAGCTCTTCTCCGCTCAAATCGCGTGGGAGCTTCATGCGACGGCCAGCACCTCGTCGCGAATCAGATGAAGGCGGATGGAGGCCGGGGCGACGGAGTCGAAGTAGAAGGCTTGCACGGCCTCGCGGACGTTGGCCTTCAACTCATCCCAGCTATCGGCCTGGGTGAAGATGCTCTCGCCCAGGGCTTCGGCGGTGTAGCCGCCATCGGCCTCCTGCATCACTTCAAAGATGAGTTCCTTCATGCAATTCGCACCCCCTGGCGGTCTTCATTTCATCATACCTCGACTTTGGACCGAAGCGAAGGACTGAGCAAACCGGAACCGAAAAAGACAATAGAAATCAGAGATATTGCCTTTCCCCCGCACCTCTTTTATGGCACACTTGCATCCATGGGAAGCAAAGACAAAGGCAAGAAAGAAGCCAAGAAGGCGCCGAAACCCAAGCCAAAACCGGAACCCGGCCGCAAGCGCGAGAGTTTCATCCCAGCCCCGCCGAAGTAGGGCGCCAACAACTCGCCCCTCTCGACGCGCAAACGAGTCGCGCTCAATGCATTCGTATGCACAAAAGGCTCTCCCTGCAAGTGGAGGGCCTTGCTGCGTCCGTAAGTCCGGATCGGCGCCAGGTTGACGCATTCAATCCCCCGCCGCCTCACTTTCCCCGCAAAGGAAACAGTTCCGGTCAGAAAAGCGTTAGCTTCTATACAGTTGTTTCGCATGGAGGTGCAACCGTGCCGTGGAAGTGTGCCGAAACCCTTCTTACCGCCGCCATCCTCGCAACCGCCGCATGGAGCCAGGAACCTCCCAGTTCCGCCAGCCCTGCCCCCCTGCCTGCCGTTGTCCCGCCCAATCGCCCCGTTATCGGCCTGGCTCTGGAGGGCGGCGGCGCCCTGGGTATGGCCCACATCGGCGTTCTCCAATGGCTTGAGGAGCACCATATCCCTATTGACCGCCTGGCCGGAACCAGCATGGGCTCCCTGGTGGGCGCGTTTTATGCCAGCGGACAAACCCCTGCGCAAATACAAGCCCTGGCCATCAGCAACGACTTCACCGCCGTCTTCACCCTGCAAACCTCGTATGTCGACTCCAGCTACCGCCGCCGTCAGGACCGCCGCCAGATGCCCTCCTCCGTCACCATCGGCCTCAAGCGCAGACCGGCCCTGCGCAACGCGCTGCTCTCCGACCGCGGCGTCAATGAGTTTCTCACCACCCACCTGCTCGCCTACAACCGCCAGGAGCTGGACTACAACCAGACTCCGATCCCCTACCGTTGTGTCGCCACCGATCTCAACACACTGCAAGCGGTCATCTTTGCCTCCGGTCCGCTGCCCCAGGCCGTCCGCGCCTCCATCTCCATCCCCGGCATCTTCCCTCCCGTTCAGGCTTCCAACGGCCACTACCTCGTCGATGGCGGCATCCTCGACACCCTGCCCACCGATGTTCTCAAGCAGGACTTGCGCGCCGATACCGTGATCGCAGTGAATCTGGAAGAGGCTGCCGTCTCCAACCCGGATACCAGTTCCATCGTCAGCGTACTCAACCGTGCATTCGATGCCGGCACCCGGCTCAACATCGAGCAGGCCAAGCGCCTGGCCGACGTGGTCATCAACGTCCCCGTGGGCAAATACTCCGGCGCCGATTACACCAAGGGCAAGGAGTTGATCGACGCCGGCTACCAGGCGGCGGAACAGAGCCGCGCCGCCCTGCTCCGCTACGCCCTCGACGATCAAGGCTGGCAGGCCTACCTGGCCGCGCGCGACAGCCGACGCCTGGCCCAACCCGGCGTGCTCCGTCAGGCCCGCGTAGAAGGCGGCGCACCCGGCGCGCAGCATGAGGTTCTCGCCGACATGAAGCCCATCGAGGGCCAGCCCATCTCGGCCGCCCGTACCCTGGACGCCTTGAAACCCATCCAGTCCAACGGAGATTACAGCGCAACCTATGAGACGTTCGGCCCCCCGCCCGCCGCCTCGATCTCCACCCCCAGCAATCCAGATGCGGGCAATCCGGACACCGGAATTCTGGTCCGTCTCACCAGGGATCCCATCGGCCCGCCCTATCTCCTCGTCGGCCCCGATCTGGCTGCCGCAACCTCCAACATCTCGCGTATGGAGCTGAACCTCCGGCTGGTCGATCAGAACCTGGGCGGCTTCGGCTCAGAACTTCGCGCCACCGCCCGAGTCGGATACATGACCGATCTCTCCGCCGAATACTACCGCCTCCTCACCCCAACCGGATTCTTCCTCCAGCCGCGCGCCGGCATCATCCGCGAGCCGGTCTATATCTGGGCCAACCAGAAGCGCGTCGCCGAACGCTTGCAGCAGGATCTCGACGCCGGTATCGAGGCCGGCCGCACCTTCGGCAACTCCCTGCAAATCTCCGCCGCGTGGCGCGCCGAGGACACTCACTGGAGACTCACCACCGGCTCCGGCGGCGGACCTTATCTCTCCGGAACCGCGCAATCCGGCCTGCTGCACATCAACATCGACAAGGAGGTCTCCGGCACCGTTTCGCCCCAGGGCTTCCGTCTGTCGGCTTCCGCCGGCGCCCTCTATCATGCCGTCGCAAGCGCCAATGCCCCTCTGGTGATGGTTTCCTCGGCCCACACCTGGCAGTGGAATGATCGCAATATCTTTGGCCTCGCCGCGGACATCAATTCTTATCTGCGCGCCAACGTCGCCCAGCCTTACCGCTTCACCCTGGGCGGCCCGCGCCGGCTCTCCGCCTCATCCTTTGACGAGTACCGCGGCACGGATACTTACCTGGCCCGCGCCGGCTATCTGCGCCGCCTCGCGGCGCTCCCCACCGGCAGAGGACAGGGTGTTTACGGCATCCTCGGCTACGAGGCCGGCGAGATCTGGTCGCCAGAGGCGAGCGCCATTCTCCGCCAGGATGGGACCGCCGGCTTGGTTGCCGCCACTCCATTCGGCGCCATCTCCTTCGGCGTATCCATCGGCGACGCCGGCCATCGCAAAGTCTTCTTCACGCTGGGCCGCCTGTTTTGAGAACTTACCCACGGCTCCGCCCCGCTCCTCCAATCGCAAAAAGGCCCTCCCTTCAAGGGAGGGCCTTACTGTTTCTGATGCTATGAAACGGCGGCTTACGCTACCACTTCAATCCCCATCGAACGCGCCGTGCCCTTGATGCTCTTCACGGCCGCATCCACTGTGGCCGCGTTCAGGTCCGGCATCTTCTGCGTAGCGATCTCATGCACCTGAGCTTCGGTCACCTTGCCGACTTTTTCCTTGTTGGGCGTGCCCGAGCCCTTGGCTACCCCGGCCGCCTTCATCAGCAGAACCGCCGCCGGCGGCGTCTTGGTGATAAAGCTGAAGCTGCGGTCGGCGTAAACCGTGATGACGACCGGTATGATCAAACCGGCCATCTCCTTGTTCTGCGTGCGCGCGTTGAACTGCTTGCAGAACTCCATGATGTTGACCTGGGCCTGGCCCAGCGCCGGGCCCACCGGCGGCGCCGGCGTGGCCTTGGCGGCCTCGATCTGCAGTTTCACATACCCGGTAATTTTCTTCGGTGGTGCCATGATTCAAGTTCCTTCGGAATCAGCTCTTAGCTCCTGGCTTTTAGCTGCTAGCTGATCTGTCTTTGGTGCAAATTTTGGTGTTGCCGCTTCAACGTTTGCCTTCAACCGGCGCCCGCCAGGTGGGCATGACCGGCTAGAAGCTGAAAGCTAATAGCTAAACGCTGCAACTACTCAATCTTTTCCACTTTGCCAAACTCCAGTTCCACCGGCGTCGAGCGCCCGAAGATGGTCACCATGACCTTCAGCGTCTCGCGATCTTCATTGATCTCGTCCACCACGCCGTTGAAGTTGGCAAACGGCCCGTCGGTAATCCGGACCTGCTCGTTCTTTTCAAACTTGATCTTCAGCCGCGGCTTGTCCTTGGCCGTCTCGGAACGGAAGAGTATCGAGCTCACCTCTTCCTCCGACAGCGCCACCGGCTTGTCGCCCGTGCCCAGAAATCCCGTCACCTTCGGCGTGTCCTTCAACACGTGCCAAAGGTTATTATCCAGTTCCATCTCCACCAGCACGTAGCCGGGCAGGAAAACCCGCTCCACGGTGCGCTTCTTCCCGTTCACGATCTCCGTCACCGGCTCGGTGGGTATCATCACCCGCCCCACCTTGTCCTTCAGCCCGAAGGCCTCCACGCGGCTTTCGATGGACTCGCGCACCTTGCGTTCAAAGCCCGAATAAGCGTGCAGAATATACCACTTGAAGCGCTCGTTGCGCTCCGGCTGGAGTTCTGCCTGGGGCTCTTGTTGGGGCTCTGCCTGAGTCTCCAACTGCTCGACGGGTTGTTCTAACTCATCTGCCATCGCGTTCTCGTTTCCAGGTCTGCGCTTACCGCTGCAATCCGCCCAGCCTGCCTAACAAAGTATTCAGGCCGAGGCCGAAGATCCAGTCCACCACAAAGAAGTAAAGTCCGAAGATGAAGACCGCCACGATCACCACCGTCGTGGTAGCCTGCACTTCCTTGCGCGAGGGTGTAACCACCTTGCGCATCTCCGCGCGAACATCGCTCAGAAAGCGCGTGAACTCCTTCCACGTGTCGATTGCCTTGTCGAAGGGATTCGGTCCCGCGTTCGGTCCTTGCCGCTTGACGGGCGACAACTTGCCCGGCGCCGGCCGCTCTTCCCCATTCACCAGTGTTGCCTTGGTTGCCATACTTTCATTCCTTCGCGCCCGGCGTCCCGCCATGCGCATCCCGACTCAATCTGGCAGGGGCGGAGGGATTCGAACCCCCAAGTTCGGTTTTGGAGACCGACAGTTTAGCCGTTGAGCTTACGCCCCTTAAGCAGCTATTAGCTTTTAGCCATTAGCTTTTAGCATTCTTCCGAAAAGGCAGGAACCCTGGCCATCCCACGGAAAGAGCTAATAGCTAAAAGCTAACGGCTGTCTTACTTCGTTTCCTTGTGCGGCTGGTGCTTGCGGCAGCGGTTACAGAACTTCTTGAACTCCAGACGGCCCGTGGTCGTCTTCTTGTTCTTCGTCGTCGAGTAATTCCGCTCCTTGCACACCTCGCACTGCAATGTAACGATTTCCCGCATCCTAAAACCCTTTCAGAGATCAGGGGATAGTTTTTCTACTCCCTATTCCCTATTCCCTAGGTCTCTGACCGCTTGTTCTTGTACCAGCTCCGTGCCCCATCCTTTCGCCTTTTTCCTGGCGAAAGGGTGGGAAACCGCGAACCTCAAAAGTACGAAATCACACAGTCAGAGACCTAGTCCCTGTTACTTGATAATCTCCGACAGCGTGCCCGCGCCCACCGTGCGGCCGCCTTCGCGGATGGCGAAGCGC
>JBEKNO010000209.1:0-5420 GCA_049522735.1 Occallatibacter sp. | reverse complement strand
CCTCGCCGCTGTATGCGCGAAATCTACGCCATCCTGAGCCGGTTTCTATCCCCATCGGGCTTCATCGGCGCGCTGACGACCATGCAGTCCGCTTGAAATAGCCTTTTTCAGGATCAACTAATCCACCTGACGGGTGATGTTGAGCAGGATGCCGATGCTGGCAAGGGTGACAAAGACCGAGGTTCCGCCGGAGGAGATCAGGGGCAGCGGAATGCCCTTGGTGGGCACCAGCGAGAGCACCACGCTGATATTGAAGAAGGCCTGCAGCAGAATCGCCGTGGTGATGCCGAAGGCGGTGAGGCGCGCAAAGGGGTCCTGGGAGCGGAAGGCGGCGCGCAGGCCGCGCCAGCCGAAGACCGCGAAGAGCAGCACAATGGCGATGGCGCCGATGAAGCCCAGCTCCTCGGCGATGTTGGCGAAGATAAAATCCGTGGAGGCCTCGGGCAGGTAGAAAAGCTTCTGCACTCCCTCCATGTAGCCGCGGCCGGTCAGGCCGCCGCTGCCCACGGCGATCAGCGACTGGCAGATGTGGTAGCCTGCGCCCCCGGCGTCCTTGGCGTCGCAGTTGGGATTGAAGAAGACCAGCACGCGATTCCAACGCCAGGAAACCCAATAAACCAGCGCGGCCAGGACGGGCAGCGCCACGCCGGCGGCGATGGCCAGGTACTTCCACTCCATCCCGGCCACGACCAGCATCATGGCGGTGACTCCGGCCAGAACCAGCGCCGTGCCCAGGTCGGGCTGGCGCACGATCAGCAGGATAAAAACCAGCGGCATGACGGCCGCGGGCAGGAGCGCGCGCTTCCAGTCGTGCAGCTTGTCAAGCCTCGTATGAAGGAACCAGGCCAGAAACAGGACCAGCACCGGCTTGGCGATCTCAGAGGGCTGAAAGGTGAACAGGCCGCCGAAGCGAATCCAGCGGTGGGTATTGTGCGAGTCGGGAAAAAAGAAGACCGCCACCAGCAGCATCGTGGTCACGCACAGGGCGGGATAGATGAATTTGGGCGAGTTGTAGAGGTCCGAGTCCACGTGCATGAGGACCAGCAGGACCAGCACGCCGAGCAGCGCCCAGAGAGCCTGCCGGCCGACGAACGCGTAGGGGGAGTGAAAGCGCTCCTGGGCCACCACGGCGGAGGCGGAAAAGACCATCGCCAGCCCCACCACGGTCAGCAGCAGGGTGGTGCAGAACATCCACTTGTCCACCCCTACTCGCGCCGACATTCCGCCCTTTCCCGCCGTTCACTCACAAGTTCCTTGAAGACGCGGCCGCGGTGCTCGTAATTTTCGAATTGGTCGAAGCTGGAGCAGGCCGGCGCCAGCAGCACCACTTCGCCCGGACGCGCGGCAGAGGCCGCCGCGCTCACAGCATTGGCCAGCGTCTCGCAGGACTGGATAGTGACCACCCCGCGCAGTTCGGACTCGATCCTGGCCGCCGCCGAGCCGATGGTGTAGACAGCGCGCACCCGCTCCCGCAGCAAGGTCTCAAGCACGGTGTAGGGGGAACCTTTGTCCTTGCCGCCCAGGATGAGGTGAATGCCGGAGTCGAAGGCGGCTACAGCCTTGGCCGTCGCGTCCACGTTGGTGGCCTTGGAGTCGTTGTAATACTCGACGCCGTTGATGGTGGCCACGAACTCCAGCCGGTGCTCGACCGCCTGGAAGCTCCCGACGGCCTGGCGAATCGCGTCCGCTGGAGCGCCGGCCAGCCGGGCCGCAACCACCGCCGCCAGCACATTCTCCACATTGTGCGCGCCCTTGAGCGGGATTCCGCCGAGAGGCATCACACTTTCCGTCGCCGCGCCCCTGGCCGGCCGGTAGACCACGTAGCCATTTTCCAGCCAGGCGCCCTGCTCCACCGCATGCTCGACGGAAAACCAATAAACTTTGGCAACCGAGCGGGCGGCGGCCTGGGCGGCGCGTGAATTGTCGGCATTCAGCACCAGGCAGTCGTGCTCGTCCTGCGCGGCAAAGATGCGCTCCTTGGCCAGCGCGTAATTCTCGAAGCTGCCGTGCCGGTCAAGGTGGTCGGGGGTAATGTTCAGGATCACGGCTATGCTGGGATGAAACTGCTCAGTGCTTTCGAGCTGGAAGCTGGAAACCTCCAGAACCGACCAGGTTTCGTCTGTGCTGTCTTCGATCAGCCCCACCACGGGAAAGCCGATGTTGCCCCCCACCAGGCAGGGCAGGCCGGCCTTCTGAAGAATTTCGCCCACCAGCGCGGTGGTGGTGGTCTTGCCGTTGGAGCCGGTAATGGCCAGCATCCTGCCCTTGATAAAGCGGGCGGCCAGTTCCAGTTCGCCGATTACCGGCAGGCCGAAGCTCCTCACCTGCGCCAGTTCCGGCGTATCCAGCGGCACGCCGGGGCTGACCACGATCAGATCCTGGCGGCGGAAGGTGAGCAGGCCGTGGCCGCCGGCCTCCACCATAATGCCCTCGTCGAGCAGGGCGGGTATCTCCTTTGACAGCGCTTCGGCGCTGCGTATATCGGAGACCGTGACCTGGGCGCCGCGCCGGCGCAGAAACAACGCCGCCGCCAGGCCGGATTTTCCCAGTCCCACTACCAGTACTTTTTTGCCTTTGAGTTCCATCACAGGGTCTTGTCCTCAGGCTTCCGCGACCTCTCTATTGTGCACCGCATGGCGCGCCAGCGGAGCAAGTCTCAACGCAGTTTCAGGGTGGTGAGTGCAAACAATGCAAACACCAGGGCGCAGATCCAGAAGCGGGCAATGATTTTTGACTCGTGCCAGCCCAACTGCTCGAAATGATGGTGCAGCGGGGCCATCTTGAAGATGCGCTTCTTGTTGCGCAGCTTGTAGCTGCCCACCTGCATCATCACCGACACCGCTTCCAGAATGAAGATGCCGCCGATAAACGGCAGCAGAAGTTCCTGGCGTATGATGACGGCCACCGTGCCGATGGCGCCGCCCAGGGCCAGCGAGCCCACGTCGCCCATGAAGATCTCCGCCGGGTGGGCGTTATACCAGAGAAAGCCGATGGAAGCGCCCACCATGGATCCGCAAAAGATGGTCAGCTCGCTGACCATGGGCATGCGCTGCAGCTCCAGGTAGTCGGCAAAGACCACATGGCCGCTGACGTAGGTGAGCACGGCCAGGGCGCCGGCGGCAATGATGGTGCAGCCGATGGCCAGCCCGTCCAGGCCGTCGGTCAGGTTCACGGCATTGGACGAGAAAACCAGCACCAGCGTCACAAAGACCACAAAGGGCAGAAACGCCAACAGGCCCAGGTGCGGGATTGTGGCGGCCCAATGCCAGAGCAGGTCGGGGCGCCAGCTCTTGATGAAGGGCACGGTCAATCGCGTGGAGAAAAGATGGAATTGTTCGAGCGCCACCAGGGCAATGGCAATGGACGCCCCGGCCAGCCCCTGCCACAGCAGCTTGGCTCGCGCCGTCAGGCCCAGGCTGCGGCGCTGCACCACCTTGATGTAGTCGTCGGCAAAACCGATGGCCCCATATGCCAGGGTGGAGAAGACCGTGATCCAGACAAAGGGATTAGCGGGGTCGGACCACAGCACTGTAGGCAGCAGAATGGCAATGATGATGAGCACGCCGCCCATGGTCGGAGTGCCCGACTTCTTCATGTGCGACTGCGGCCCGTCCTCGCGGATGAACTGGCCGATCTGGAACTCGCGCAGCTTTTGGATCACCCAGGGACCGATGAACAGCGCGATCATCAGCGCCGTCAGCGAGGCAAAGGCGGTGCGAAAGGTGAGATAGCGGAAGATCCGGAGCGGGTGAAAGTACGGAAACAGCTTTTCGTAGAGCAGCCAGTAAAGCAAGTGGCCTCCAAAGCCGGAATGAGGCAGGTTTCAGGTTGATTTTACAGGGCCGGGGCTGCCGGGACCGTGGAAATCGCTCCAGGGGAATGGGGTTCAAGATCCCTATCCCGATCACTGCCCCGTCTCAGCGAAACATGCGCTCGTCGTAGCGAAACGGTTTGGGCGCGGCCAGCTTGATTTTGCTGAAATCCGCGTGTTTTGGATTCAACAGCACATTCCAGTCGCCCTCCACCACCGCCGTAGGAACCTGGAGGGCCACCGAACGGCCGCTCGCCGCCCAGCCGGAACCAAGATCGCGGCAGACGAGGTTGTTCAATTCCCTCCAGTCAGCGGGCAACAGGCCAGGGTCAAGCTGCTCGATCAGATGGTCCGGAACCACAGCCTCCGCCAGCAGAAGATCGTCCGGCGCATCGTTGGGCTCCAGGTTGACGAAGAACTCCAGGGCCGCCAGCGCCGGCGAGGTCGCGCAGTAGACCATTACCGTGCCCAGATGATTCCAGCGCCTGGCTGCGTAGAGTCCGCCAACGCCGGTGAAGGCCGTCTCGCGAAAACGCTCCGGGAAAAGCCGCCACACCTTCATCAGCTGTACATTCCGTAGGCAATGCTCAAAAGAACCTCCTCCACCGAGCGCACGCCCAGCTCCGTATCGAGCTGGTCGAAGGGCCGCTTCCCGCCCAGGGCGCGGTTCGGAGCCACCATCCAGCGCGAGGCCTTGTCTTCAGCGCCCAGGACTTCATTGGCCAGAGCGACCACCCTTGCCATGCGCAGCGTCCTGTCCGACTCATCCAGTGTCAGGCGCGATTTCGTCGCCAGCCTGCGGCTCAAAGTGCGGGGAGGAATATTGAGGCGTTTGGCCACCTGCGCTCTCTGCAAAGACAGCGAATCAGCCAGCATGGTAACGGTCGAAGCCGGAAGCCCGGCCCGCACCCTCTTAACCAGATCGTCTGTCTTTCGGATGGGCTGCCTGAAGGTCTTCTTGCCGCCCAGGACTTCCACAATCTCCGCAATGCTCATTTCGGCCACCTGGCATTATTATCGCGCCATTTGGCATAAAGCGCAAGCGTACCGGCGCTTGTCTCGAACCGCTAACTTGCCTCGCCCCCGCCAGGCCTGAGCATCTCGATCGCCCGCTCCAGATGCACGCCGCGCGAACCCTTGACAAGCACCACGTCGCCCGGTTGTAAATTCTGGCGCAGCCACTGGCCGGCAGCTTCGGCGTTGGGCAAAAACAGTGCGGCCACCCCGCCGGTGCAGGCGGCGGCGGCCAGGTGTTCGGCGTTGCCGCCCACGCCCACCACCAGGTCCAGCCCGGCCTCGGCGGCGGCGCGTCCGCAGGCGGCGTGCAGCGCGGGGCCGTGCTCGCCCATCTCCAGCATCTCGCCGGCCACCAGAATGCGGCGGAGCGCGGGGCGTCCGGCCAGGGTGCGAATCATGGTGTCGAGCGCCTCGGGGTTGGAGTTATAGCTGTCGTTCAGAATGGTGGCGCCGCCGATCTCCATCACCCGGCCGCGCTTGTCGCCGGCGGTGAGCGATTCGAGCGCGGCCAAGGCGGCATCCAGATCCACGCCCGCCTCCAAAGCTACGGCGAGTCCCGCCAGGGCGTTCAATGCGTTGTGCGCGCCCAGCA
>JBEKNO010000208.1:0-5492 GCA_049522735.1 Occallatibacter sp. | reverse complement strand
GCCAACTGCCCAGGAAGACCAGGATCATGATGGCGGTGAGGCAGGCGGCGATGATGGCCTCGCGGACCACGCCATCGATGGCCCCGCGCACGAAGATGGACTGATCGGCGAGCGCATTGATGCGCAGTTGCGGCGGCAACTGGCCCTTGATGTTCTCCAGCTTGTCGCGCACCCCCTTGATGATGTCCAGCGTGGAGGAGGAGCCGGTTTTCATGATGCTCATCATGATGGCGCGGTGGCCGTCCACGCGCACCACATTGGTTTGCGGGGGATTGCCGTCGCGCACATGAGCCACGTCGCGGATATAGATCACCGCGCCGTTCACGGTTTTAATGGGCAGGTTGTTCAGCTCGTCGACGACGCGCGGAGCGGAGTTGGTTTCGATGGCGTATTCGAAGCGGTCGATCTTCATGGTGCCGGAGGGAACAATCAGGTTCTGCGCGTTCACGGCGTTGACCACGTCCACCGGTGAAAGCCCCTTGGCCTGCAGCGCGGGCAGGTCGATATCCACCTGGATCTGGCGCTGCTTGCCGCCGTAGGGAAAGGGCGTCTGCGCTCCCTCAATGGTGGCCAACTGGGTGCGGATGTTGTTCTGGCCCAGGTCGTTCAACTGCTGTTCGTTCAGCCCCTGCCCCGACAGCCCCAACTGCAGCACCGGCACGGCGGAGGCGTTGTACTGGATGATGAAGGGCGGCGTGGTGCCCGGCGGCAGTTGGCGCAACTGGAGCTGGCAGATCGCCGTTACCTCGGCCACGGCGCTGCCGATGTCCACATGCGGCTGGAAGAAAATCTTGATAATGCCGATGCCGTTGAGCGACTGCGACTCGATGTGCTCGATGTCGCTGACCGTGGTGGTCATGCCCCGCTCGCTGTTATAGATGATGCGAGTGGACATCTCCTGCGCGGAGAGCCCGTTGTATGCCCAGACTACCGTAACCACGGGGATGTTGATGTTGGGAAAGATGTCCGTGGGCATCGACAGAATGCTGAAGACGCCGAAAATCAGAATCAGGAACGCAAAGACGGTAAAGGTGTAAGGCCGCCGCAGCGCAAGCCGGACAATCCACATCATAGGGCTGGTACTCGCTCCTGAGCCGTGTCGTCTTAGCTATCCTGCCCGTGACCGGTTTGCTCTTGTTGAGGTCGGCAAATCCTCGGTCCGGATGGCGCCGGCTCACAGGTTCCCGGGCCGCAGGCAACCACCGCCAGGGCCCTATCCAATACACAGTTGAAATTACAATGGTAGACGAATTTGCCGGACAAAGGCGCAGGACAGGACAAGAATGCCTGTTTGCAAAGGTTTATGACGCCCTGCGAAGATCCCTCCGCGGCGGGCGGGACTCCATCTCCGGTGGCCAGCCGTCAGTGCCCGAGCATTGCCGCTTGGCTTACAATAGTTGCACTTGCATCCCAAGGGAATGTAGAACTCTTCCGCTTTTGAGATAATCTGCCTCCTGTTGGGCGCCGGGACGGACGAAACTTCTGCTGAAACTGTTGCGTCCATAGAAACGAATGCGGGTAGCTCGACCTTTGCCCGGCAGGACCGCATTTACGCTCCTCTGTGGGCATTTAAATCACAAAAACGACGGGAATCGACTTTATGTCCATAGTAGGCACTCCGGAACCCCATTTGCCCACAGACGGCACATTCGAACGGCGGCCCTTCCGCAGGGGTTTCTGGCTCCGCATCTTCGTGTACCTGGTGGTGGCGGGCGCTTTGGGTTTTATCGTCTGGCGGATCTATCAGAATCATCAGCAGGCGGCGGCGAACAGCGCCCGCCAGGCGGCGGAGTTGCAGAACCGGCCGATTCCCGTGCAGGTGGCAGCCGCGGAGCAGAGGCCCTTGCCCATCTACCTCACCGCGCTGGGCACGGTCACGCCCTTCATGAGCGTCACGGTCAAGGCGCGGGTGAGCGGCGAACTGGAGCCGGTCAGGTTCACTGAGGGGCAGCAGGTCAGGCAGGGCGACATCATCATGGTGATCGACCCCAGGCCCTACAAGGCCGCGCTGGACCAGGCCAAAGGCACCCTGGCGCACGATCAGGCGTTGCTGAAGGACGCCCAGGTGCAATATGCCCGCTATAAAGCGCTCTACGACGCGGGCGTCACCTCCAAGGAGACGCTGGATGCCGACGAGGCTGCCCAGGGCCAGTACCTGGGCGCCATCGAGGCCGACAAGGCAGCCATTGAAACCGCCCAGTTGCAGCTTGACTGGTGCACTATCCGCTCGCCCATCAACGGCCGCATCGGCCTGCGCCTGGTGGACCCCGGCAATATCATCACCGCCAACACCACTAACCTGGTGGTTATCAATCAGTTCCAGCCCATCTCCGTCTACTTCACCCTGCCCGAGAATGAGCTGCCCCAGGTGCTGCGCAAGCTGGCCGCGGAGAAGCGCCTGCCCGTGGATGCCTACGACCGCGGCGACGCGCAGAAGCTGGCCAGCGGCGTGTTGCTCACCGCCGACAACCAGATCGACACCACCACCGGAACCGACAAGCTGAAGGCCGTCTTCGACAACAAAAACCAGTCGCTATTTCCCAACCAGTTCGTCAACATTCACCTGGTGATGGAAGATCGGCCCAATGCGCTGGTGGTGCCGTCGGCAGCCATCCAGACCGGACTGCAGGGAGCTTACATCTGGACCATCGATACGGATGCCAAGGGAACCTCGACCGCCCGCATTCAGCCCGTGACCGTGGCTTTGGCAGAGGGTCAGGTAACTATTCTCGAGGGCGGCCTTCGAGCGGGTGAGAACGTAGTGGTGGACGGCGCGGACCGGCTGCGCACCGGGCAGATTGTCACCGTGAGCACGGCTCCACAGCGCCCCAGCCAGAGTTCCGGCCAGGCCGGTAATCAGGGGAACGGCAAAAACTCCACGAGGACGCAGCAGTGAGCCTGAGTCCTTCCCGGCCCTTCATTCTGCGCCCGGTAGCCACATCGCTGCTGATGGCGGCCATTCTGCTGGCTGGTTTTGTCGGCTATCAACAGTTGCCGGTCTCCGCCCTGCCGGAGGTGGACTACCCCATCATTCAGGTGCTCACCTTCTACCCCGGCGGCGGACCCGAGGTGATGGCTTCCTCCGTCACCGCGCCTCTGGAGCGCCAGTTCGGCCAGATGCCGGGGCTAAAGCAGATGACCTCTGTTAGCTCCGGCGGCGGCTCCGTCATCACCCTGGAGTTCAACCTGGAGGAAAACATCGATGTGGCCGAGCAGGAGGTCCAGGCGGCCATCAACGCGGCCAACAGCTTTTTGCCCGCCGATCTGCCCAATCCCCCCATCTACAGCAAGGTCAACCCCGCCGACGCGCCCATTATGACCCTGGCGCTCTACTCCGACACGCTGCCCCTGGACAAGATCGAAGACGCGGCAGACACCAACCTGGCCCAGAAAATCTCCCAGGTCACGGGCGTGGGACTGGTCTCCATCGCCGGCGGACAAAAGCCCTCCGTGCGCATCCAGGCCAACCCGGCGCAGTTGGCCGCCTACAACCTCAGCCTGGAAGACCTGCGCACCGCCGTCAACGCCGCCAACGTGGACCAGGCCAAGGGCACGCTCAACGGCGCCCGCCAGTCCTACACCATCGGCGCCAACGACCAGTTGCTTTCCAGCGAGGATTACAAGCCGGTCATCGTGGCCTATCGCAACGGGGCCGCCGTGCGCGCCTCCGATGTAGCCACCATCGTGGATGCCGCCGAGAATACCCAGCAGGCCGCCTGGATGGACCGCCAGCCCGCGGTCATCGTCAACATCCAGCGCCAGCCCGGCGCCAACATCATCGCCGTTGTGGACCGCATCAAGAGGCTGCTGCCGCAGTTGCAGACCAGTCTGCCCTCCACGGTGCAGGTAAAGGTGCTCACTGACCGCACCGTTACCATCCGCGCCTCCGTCAGGGATGTGGAATATGAGCTCATGCTCACCGTGGCTCTGGTGGTGATGGTCATCTTCCTCTTCCTGCGCAACCTATCGGCCACGGTCATTCCCTCGGTGGCGGTGCCGCTGTCCATCGTGGGCACCTTCGGCGTCATGTACCTGCTGGGCTACTCGCTCAACAACCTCACCCTGATGGCGCTCACCATCTCCACCGGCTTCGTGGTGGACGACGCCATCGTCATGATCGAGAACATCTCCCGATTCATAGAGGAAGGCTTGAGCCCCATGCGCGCCGCGCTCAAGGGCAGCGAACAGATCGGCTTCACCATTATGTCGCTGACCGTTTCGCTCATCGCGGTGCTCATCCCCCTGCTCTTCATGAGCGACGTGGTGGGACGGCTGTTCCGCGAGTTCGCCGTCACCCTGGCCGTCACCATCCTGGTCTCCGCGGTGGTTTCGCTGACCCTGACGCCCATGATGTGCTCACGCATTCTCCAGGACAAGAAGGTGGCGCGGCAAACCCGCTTCTACTATTGGTCGGAAAAAGTCTTCAATTCCATCATCGCCTTCTATGGGCGCACCCTGCAGGTGGTTCTGCGCCATCGCTTCACCACCCTGATGGTCACCATTTCCACTTTTGTGGCCACCATTCTCCTCTTCATCGTGATCCCCAAGGGCTTCTTCCCGGTGCAGGATACGGGCGTCATCCTGGGCATCTCCGAGGCGCCGCAGACGGTCAGCTTCGCCAGTATGGCCCAGCGCCAGCAAAAACTTGTGGACCTTTTGCTCGAGGATCCGGCCGTCGACAACATCTCCTCCTTTATCGGCGTGGACGGAACCAACACCACGTTGAACTCCGGCCGCATCCAGATCAATCTCAAGCCTCTCGAAGTGCGCAAGATCTCCGCCACTGAAGTCATCCGCCGCATGCAGCCCCGCCTCGAAAGCGTGGAGGGCATCCAACTCTTCCTGCAGCCGCTCCAGGATCTCACGGTGGAAGACCGCGTGAGCCGCACCGAGTTCCAGTACTCGCTTGAAGATCCCGATCAGAACGAGCTGGCTACCTACACGCGGCTGATGGTCAACGAGCTGAGCAAGGAGAAGGTCGTAACCGACCTGGCCAGCGACTTGCAGGACCAGGGCCTGGGCGCCAACCTGGTCATCGACCGCGACACCGCGGCCCGGCTGGGCATCGCAATGTCCGATGTGGACAACACCCTGTACGACGCCTTCGGCCAGCGCCAGGTCTCCACCATCTTTACCCAGCTCAACCAGTACCACGTGGTGATGGAGGTGGGGCAGAACTTTCAGACCGACCCCGGCACGCTCAGCAACCTCTACGTCAAGTCCGGCAACGGAGCCCAGATCCCGCTCAGCATGGTAGCCCACTGGGAGCAGACGCGCGCGCAACTCTCCATCGGCCACCAGGGCCAGTTTCCCTCCACCGTGATCAGCTTCAACCTGGCGCCGGGCAAGTCGCTGGGCGACGCCGTCAACGCCGTCAACCGCATCGAACAGCGCATCCAGATGCCGGCCGCCATCAATGCCAGCTTCCAGGGAACGGCCGCGGCCTTTGAGACCTCGCTGGCCAACGAGCCGCTGCTGATTCTGGCCGCGCT
>JBEKNO010000207.1:1616-7120 GCA_049522735.1 Occallatibacter sp. | reverse complement strand
CATCACTTTTTCCCAGTTATCGCAGTGTTTTCAATAGCTTCTGAGATAATTATACCAGCCAGCTACGATCTATGTTATTGATTCTTATGGCAATTAATCAGATTTTCAGACACGACTATTTATGAGCGCCACCGTGCCCAATGCGACTGCGATGATTCACGTCCGCGTAGATCAGAAACTGAAAACCAAAGCGGCCAAGACTCTGGATGCCATGGGACTGAGCCTTTCTGATGTGGTGCGCCTGCTGCTCAAGCGCATTGCCGCCGAGAAGGCGCTTCCCTTTGAGGTGCGGGTTCCAAATCCTGTGACCAGGGCTGCGATGGAAGAGGTCCGGCGCGGGAATCTGCCTACGGCCTCCAGCGTTCACGAATTGATGGATCAACTGAATGCGGAAGATTAATTGGACTCGCCAGTTCAAGCGGGATTACAAAAAGGTGAAATCCAGCCCAAGGTATCGCAGTGATCTTGAGACGCTGCTTCCTGCAGTTTTAGACAAGCTGATGGCCGATCAAGGACTCGATCCGAAGTTCAAAGATCAAGCAACGGCCAAGCTTCGCCGTCCAACAGAATCGGCGGCGGGAGTCAACTTGATTTCAATGTCGTACCCGAGCCGGTTCAGGCATTCCATCAATTTGTGTTCCGAGAGGTTGGAGAAATCTCCACGCATCAGGCCGGATACCTTGGCTTGCGAAATCCCCATGCGGCGGCCGGCCTCCTCCTGTGTCAGCCCAAGACGGCGCACGGCGCGTGTGATTTCGATGACTAGGCCGGACTTGATTTTGAGCTGCTCGGCTTCAGGCAGGCCAAGGTCCGCAAAAACATTTCCAGAGCTGATTTCGACTTTAATATCGTCAAGAACGCGCTTTGCCATCTCGTAACTCCTTTGCCATCGCCTCGGCTACCTTGAGCCGGGCGTGAATGATCTCCATGTCCTTCTGTGGCGTGGAGATTCCTCTCTTGCTCTTCTTCTGGAAGCAGTGCAGGACAAAGACCGCCTCCTGGAATTTGACAGTGTAGACGGCCCGGTAGGTTCCTCCGGCATTGTCTTCGACCAGCTCCAGCACTCCTGCGCCTCCGAACCCCTTTAACACCTTGGCAGCATCGTGCTGCTCACCCTGTTGCGCAAAGTTCAAGGCGTGACCGAAGAACTTCCGTACGCCAGCCGGAAGCGCCATCAAGTCTCTTTTGCTGCTCCCAATCCAAACCAACGTCTTTTCGGAGGTAAGCACACGTTGATTATACCAGAATAGGTATGAAATGCGAAGCCCATCATTTTATGCGTGAAACTTTGAACCGCAAATCCTCATTGAAACAAGGCGGGCGGGTCGGCCGGGCTGCATAAACCCCCACTATCCAGGGAAGTAGCCACAGGCCTATACTAGTGTTTCGACCATGCGGAGCCGATATTTACGTTGTCTTGCGATGATTTTGGCTCCGGCTCTGTTGTTGGCAGCCGGTTGCGCCGATGGGCGTGTGACCGCCGACCCCTCCAACGCCATCTTTTCCATCTCCCCCGGCTCCGGCGCCATTGACACCAACTGCACCGGCTGCAACGCGGCCAACGCGCAGGGCACATCCGTAGAGCAGCTCACCGCAACGCTCGCCGGCGGGGGCGCGGCGTCCGTCGCCTGGTCGCTCTCCGGCGGGGACGCCAACAGCGGTCCGGGCAGCATCAACGCCTCCGGCCAGTACACTCCGCCCAGCTATCTCACCGCCGACCGCGTTGACGTAGTGGTGACGGCCACGCTGAACACCAATCCCGGCGCCGGCGCCACCGCCACCGCCGTACTGACCCTGACCCCGGGCTTTCTGCAGCCGCTCACCCCGGAGAACGTGGCCATGGGCGCCAACGGGCAGGTAACCATCACCGGCTATCTTGCCGAAGCGGGCGGCTACACCGGCATCAATTTCGCGCTGTCCAGCTCCGCCACCGGCTCCAGCGGCGGACAGGGTTCGCTGGGCAGCGCAAGCTGCCAGCGCGGCGAACAGGCCTTCACCTACTGCACCGTCACCTACACGGCGCCTGCCTCGGTCTCCGCCACCGGCGCAACCTATGTTGTGGCCACGGCCGGCAGTACGTCCTCAAAGGTAGCGGCTGAAATCCTGCTCAACACCGCGGGGGTCTCGAGCAACCCCGCCAGTCACCAGTCGCAATTGCCCACGCCCGCCCCGCTGGGCAACTCGGCCGGCAACAACAACGATTTCGACACCAGGGGAAACCAGATTGTGGACTGCTGCAGCGGGACGCTGGGGGCGCTCATCCAGGACTCCGGCAATCGCCAGTACCTGCTCAGCAACAACCACGTGCTGGCGCGCAGCGATCATGCCGCCGTGGGCGACACCATCATCCAGCCGGGGCTCATTGACAACAACTGCACGCCCAACGGCGAAGGTGGAGGCACCATGCCCGTGGGCTCGCTCACCGGGTGGCTGGCGCTCCGGTCCAGCGCCACCAATGCTGACGCGGCCATCGCCCAGGTCAATTCCGGCGCCGTGAATCCTTCCGGCAGCATTCTCGAACTGGGCTCGCGCCAGCCTGACGGCACACTGGCCGCCGCGCCTCCCGGCGTCTCCTCCACCGGCGGCAAGGGCGAGACCGCTTCGCTCAATCTGACCGTGGCCAAAAGCGGGCGCACCACCGGGCTCACCTGCGCCGGCATCTCGGCCCTCGATCTCGATGTGACCGTCGATTACTACCTTGACTGCGCTGAGACCAGGCACTACTTCACCAAGACCTACACCAATCAATTGGCCGTCAGCGGCAACCAGTTCAGCGATGCGGGCGACTCCGGGGCGCTGGTGGTCGATGCCGCCAACGCCGAGCCTGTGGGCCTTTACTTTGCCGGCGGCAGAGACGCATCCGGCGTCAGCCAGGGCGTGGCCAATCCCGCAGCCGACGTGCTCAGCGAGCTGAGCGCGCAGGTAGGCGGCGGAACCTCGTATACCTTTGTGGGCGCCGCCGACCATCCTGTCAGTTGCCTCAACTACGGCGACAGCACGGTAACCGCGGCGCAGACTCGCACGCTCTCCGACCAGGAGATCGCGCGCGCTCAGCAGGCTCTCAGTCAGGCCCGCATGATGGTGAACCCGTCAATAGGAATTCTGGGCGTGGCCATTGGCAAAAGCAGCGACCGCCCCGGCGAGGGCGCCGTCATTCTCTATATGGACGAAAGCATGACCGTAACCATGCCGGCAACCGTGGACGGCGTGCGCACCCTGGTGATTCCCACTACAGCCCACGCGGTAGCCTTCGGCTCGGCGCCCCAGCTTCCTGCGCTTGCCGGGGCGCCAGCCCTTCCGGCCGCGGCGCTCAGTCAGGCGGTAGCCGTCAAGCAGCAGGTAGCGCCAAGCCTGATGCGCCGGAATCCCGCCTTTTTCGGCGTGGGCGTGGGCCAGAGCCTCGACAATCCCAGGGAAGCGGCGCTGGTCATCTACGTTGACCGCAGGCAGGTGCCCGCCCAACTGCCCGCCACCGTGGACGGCCTGCGCACCCGCTACATCATCATGGACCGCATGCACGTCACCCGCTCCTACGCGGGGCCGATGCAGTCGCCACATCACTGCATGGCGCATCCGTCAGCCAATCAGCCGGCCGGCTTCAATCTGCTCAACCTGTTCCGGCCGCGGAGTTTGAAGCTGAACTGAAGCGCCCCGGGTGCCCTCACCCTTGAGTCACAGATAAAGTGCGTGAAGCGCGAGGAATGGGGCAGCGGGCGGAGGGAGCATGGGCCTTCAGGCCCATGAATACAGCGGATTGATGGGGGGCCTTTAGGCGCGGGCCTTCTTCTCCGCAGCGCCAAGGAAAAGTCCGCGGCTAAAGCCGCTTTCTTTGCCAGCCTGCGTTCAGCGGCCTGAAGGCCACTGCTCCCTCCGGCGAGCCATGCTACCCGCGGAATGAATTGGAGGGTGGGTTGCCCACGTAGCCAGTGAGCAGCTTGCGAAGCGGAAAACCACCCTTCACATCGCCGCCAGCGCCGTGGCAATCTGCCGCCCATGGAAGCGTCCATTCTCAATAAAGATTTCATTGGTCCGAGACCCGGCCACGATCACCCCGGCGAGATAAATGCCGGGCACATTGCTCTCCAGCGTCTCCGGGTCGCAGACCGGCAACCGGTCCTTGCCCTCGAAGCGGATGCCCAACCCCTCCAGAAAATCGAAGTCGGGGTGGTAGCCGGTCATGGCGAAGACAAAATCGTTCTTCAGGGTCTCGCGGCCCTGCGGCGTCTCGATGACCACCGCGTCCGGGGTGATTTCCACCGCCTGGGAGTGGAAGTACGCCTTGATCTCCCCATTCCTGATGCGATTTTCAATGTCCGGCTTGATCCAGTACTTCACGTGCGGCGGAATCTCCGCTCCGCGGTAAACCAGCGTCACCCGCGCGCCGATCCGCCACAACTCCAGCGCCGCAATGGCCGCCGAATTTTTGCCCCCGATCACCACTACATCCATCCCGAAGTAGGGGTGGGGATCGAAGTAGTAGTGGTGCACCTTGCTCAGGCTCTCGCCGGGAATGTGCAGGTAGTTGGGCCGGTCGTAGTAGCCGCTGGAAATGGCCAGCTTGCGCGCCTCCAGCGCGCCGTGGCGGCCAAAGCGGTCCACGGTGTGCGCCGCGAAGCCGCCGTCCGAGCCCGTCACCCGCTCCACGCGATGGTACTGGCGCACGTCCAGCCGGTAGTGGGCCGCCACCAGCCGGTAATACTGCAGCGCCTCGTTGCGCGTGGGCTTGGGATTGGGGCTAGGAAAGGGAATGTCGCCGATCTCCAGCAGTTCCGGCGTGGTGAAAAAGGTCATGTGCGAGGGGTAGTGGAAGAGCGAGTTGCACAGGCAGCCCTTGTCCACCACCACGGCGCGCAAGCCGGCCTTTTGCGCTTCAATGGCGCAGGCCAAACCGGTTGGCCCGGCCCCCACCACCAATAAATCGAAGATTGCGTCCTGCGTTGCCGGCGTTTCCACTGTGGTGTTGCTCATAGCTCTAGCTTAGGGCATGGCAGGGATATCCGTGAAAATCGGACGGTCTTGCCTTTTCGGCGGTTCAATGGTAGAATGGTAGACGTTAATGGTAGAAAGGTGGAATTCGCATGAGTCTGAACATTAAAAACGAGGAAACCCACCGCCTGGCGCGGGAGTTGGCCCAGTTGACCGGCGAAAGTGTGACCGTGGCTGTCACCATCTCTCTCAAGGAACGATTGGAGCGCAAGAAGCCAAATCCAAAGGCCGGGCTTGCCGATTGGCTGGACGAACTGACCAAGCGAACTGCTCCGTTGCTCAAAGATCTGCCGCCTTCCGACAAGATCGGCGATCTGCTCTTCGACAAAGAGACTGGATTGCCGTTATGATCGTCGACTCATCAGCTCTGGTGGCGATCTTGAAGCGCGAACCGGAGCGGGCAGCTTTTTCTGCGCTTCTGGAATCCACGCAGGACGTAAAGATTTCCGCGGCCACCTATTTTGAAACCTGCATCGTTATCGACAGTCTTCGGCAGCCGGCCACGAGTTGGATGCTCG
>JBEKNO010000207.1:0-1605 GCA_049522735.1 Occallatibacter sp. | reverse complement strand
GATTGAGAGGTCAAGAATCGCCATCGAGCCGGTCACCGCCGAGCAGGCCAGGATCGCCCGCCAGGCCTACCGCGACTACGGCCGTGGCAGCGGCCACCCCGCCAACCTCAACTTCGGCGACTGCTTCAGCTACGCCCTGGCCCGCGACAAGCGCGAACCAATGCTTTGGAAGGGCGACGACTTTGGGCATACGGATTTGCACAGTGCGCAGGAGATGATGTAGTGTGCATATCGAATTCTTTCCAGAGACCGCAAGGCAAATCTCACGTCGTATAAAAGGAATCGAGAGTTTCCCTTAAATTCCTGGCAAGAGCTTGGACAGCGTCCGTAATGTTTAAGACGAGGTAAGCGTCGGCTACTTCAAGCGTTCGTACCAAGCATTCGAAAGTCGCGAGAAGGGATACGCTAGAATACCGGGCGGAATATGAGCTAACATTCGCATGGTCGCCTTCTTTAGAGATCGAATCACCGATGCCGTAAACTCCCCAGTGTGCCCAGTCTGAAAGCTCATCGTAAGGTCCATCGTAGAGTTCTCTCCCTACCGCATCCGCCATCGCCGAGAAGCTGACCGCTCCGCGCCAATTCTTTTGGTAGGAATCGGAGGGATCCGGCCTTGGATTGCTGGCTCGATGTAAGTCTCCGAACTCCATCAGGCCTGCTTCAGTCCTTTTGACGTCCGCTTCGTCAACAGGAATGCCGCTCTTTAGACGCGCTTGGATCCGGCGCCAGTCGTGAATGATGGAAAACGAGCGCCAACGCCTCGCGCGCTCCTCCGGCGCGCGAAATGCCCACAAGAACTGGTAAAGGCCTTCGATCATTGAGCGAGCAACCAGACCGGCGTCGCGGCGCGGTATCAGCAAGAGGACAGACTCGGCATGTTGCATTTGCTTATAGAGGAATTGAATCGCCATGAAGCCAAAATCGTCATCTTCGCGGATAGAAATACTGCGCGAAGATTTGTCTGCGAGCGCAAGTGCCCTCACAACTTGCTCATGCACAAATGGGATTTCACGTGGATCACGAATAAACGACTTTTCTGAAGCCATGGATGGAGTTTAGCCGATAATCAAGCGGCACATGATACCGAGCTAGAAAAATCCGTTCCGTTCTGAGTGCGCGCCCTCAGCGACTGGTCAAATCCGTTACCCTAGAAGCGTCACAGATTCGAGGAGCCTCCATGACCGTTATCCGCCAGGAAGATTTCATCTCGAGCGTAGCGGGCGCGCTGCAATACATCAGCTACTACCATCCGGTCGACTACATTCGCAGCCTGGCCAAAGCCTATGAGCACGAAGAGTCGCCGGCGGCACGCGACGCCATTGCGCAGATTCTCATCAACAGCCGCATGTGCGCCGAGGGCCACCGGCCCATCTGCCAGGACACCGGCATCGTGAACGCCTTTGTGAAGGTGGGCATGGACGTGCGTTTTGAACCCGGTCCCGGCGAGCAGCCCAAAGACCTGCAGCAGATGGTCGACGAAGGCGTACGCCGCGCCTATCTCGATCCCGGCAACAAGTTGCGCGCCTCCATCCTGTCCGACCCGGCCGGCAAGCGCACCAATACCAAAGACAACACCCCCGCAGTGGTGAGCGTGGAGTTGGTGCG
>JBEKNO010000206.1:0-5512 GCA_049522735.1 Occallatibacter sp. | reverse complement strand
CGACCGCCAGGCTCCCTGTTATCCATCCATACACAGCAACAGATAACTACACATGCAGGGAATAACCTCGCCGGTACCACCGTGGCTCTCTTGGTACATTCCGTTCATGCGATTGCCCTGGGGAAGGCCGGTCGCGTGCCGTGATCTTCCACCCGGCGACAGGGAGCCGAAACGCAGGTTCTTCGACCTCGCCCAGGGCCGCTCGGGATAACAAATAAAGATGGGGCGGGATGGAGCCTGTTTTCGCTTTATCTTCGCTTCAAGGATGAGCATGGGAGTTTCGAGAGCCGAATTGGCCCGCTGGGGACTGAATAATAGTTTTGTACCATCTATTGCACCATCTTTAGTGCAAACTGCAAAGTACAGAGGATGAAGGATTTATTGGGAATAGTGCGCAATAACCGCGCCTTTTTGGGAAAAAATTGCCCGTGTATTTCTTGCCAACAAGTGCGTAATAAAGTGGCTTTTTAGTAAAATGGGGGGATGGGTAAAAGGAAGAAATCACTCAATCTGAGCATGAAAAAGCCACTACTGATCTGGCTGGCGGCGGGAGCATTTTCCATTGCGCTGACCGCAGTGGTGGTAATGCTCTCCACCCCGGCCGTGCAGGCGGATGTGCTTCTGCCCCGGCCGCTTGCCACCGCGCCTCCCGGGCTTCCGCTGGAGACCGCGACGCCGGCATTGCTGGCGCCGCGCATCACCGCCAGCTCCCAAAAGGGCGATATGCTGCATGGAGTCGCCTCCTGGTATGGCGGGGTATTCCACGGACGGCGCACCGCCAGCGGAGAGATATTCGATATGTATGCCATGACGGCTTGCCATCCGACCTTGCCGTTCGGCACCATAGTGCGCGTAACCAACCGCGAGAATAAGCAGTCAGTGGTGGTCCGCATTACGGATCGCGGCTACCTTTACAAGGGGCGGATTCTGGATCTCTCCTATGGCGCCGCCCAGAAGATAGCGATGATCAGGGTCGGGACGGCCCCGGTGGATCTGGAAGTCATCACCCTGGGCGAGTCTCGCCACCACAAAAAGTAAGCAGCCACAACGATGAAGAACGATGACGGCCAGCCCTTGGGCTGGCCGTCGTGCGTGTGCGGTGGAAAGCGAGGGGGCGGGTTCCGCGAGGGAATTATGGGCGCGAGGCGCTATCCGCGAGAGGGACTGGAAGGCCGGGGTTCCGCTGCGCTGCCAGAGCGGCGGCCAGCGCCAGGCCGAGCATGATAAAGGCGGTAATACGCGCGATGGAACGCAGCAGGTACATACCCGGATATTCGGCGCGCCTGGGTGGCCGCAAGCATGAAGCCGGGAGTTTGCCCAGGCACGGTTCTAAAATGAGGAGCGCTTCTCAAAACCGGGGAGGAAAGAGAATCTAGGACTGGTTGCATAAATACTCTTCAGCCAGGTCTTTGACCGTGTGATTTTGTGCGTTGAGTTCGTGCTTTCCCAGATCCCAAAAGCGGAACCTGGGAGTGTTGCAGCATCAGCTTATTTCGCCGTAGTTTCCCGCAGTGCCGTCAGCATCTCCCGCCGCAGAATCGCATTGATGCGCGACTGATAGCCCTTGCCCTTCGTTCAGTTCCTCCCGTCGGAAGGAGGCGAAAATGGCCCAGGGTGAAACCCTGGGGAAGCGTTCGACCGGGGAATTCCCGCCCCGGAGGGGCGGTGTGAAAGCCCAGCACCGTCATTGGATTCAGCAGTCCGCGGCGCGCGTGTTCGATCCACCCCTCCGGGGCGGCCGAGTTTCTCTTTGCCTCTTACCCAGGGCGGCGCTGCGCTTGCCCTGGGCTATTTTCGATGGCTCCCTACGGGAGCAGACCGATGGGCTGCTCATAAGATAGCCGATGTGGAGGCCCATTTAGAATTGCTGCACTCCGCAGCTAGACTTTCCGTTTCCGCACAGTGAGAGCTGGGAGTTCGATAAATTTTAGCTTTGATCGCGGAAAGCGCGGAAAGCCGTCCTCTTCGGCGACCATCAGTATACTGGTATTGTTCTCGCTCTCTGTATAGCTCTCTCCCTGCCAGAACTTTCGCCATGGAATCGTTCTTCATCCGCTATCGGAATCTTCTGGTGCTGCTGGCCATCCTGGGGGCGCAGATCGTCGGCCTAGCCGTGCAGGTGCGCCGCACCAGTAGCGGGAGCAACACCCTCGATCCGCAGGATGCCTCCAGCGTGCGGCTGATCCGGCTGTGGGCCAATACGCTGGTCTCGCCTCCGGAGCGTCTGATCCAGGCGTCCAAGCTGGACGTTGCATACCTGTGGCGAAACTATATTGACCTGCGCCACGTGCGCGAACAGAACAGCGAGCTGCAGAAGACCATCGACCGGCTGCGCCTGGAGCAGGCTGCCCTGCTTGAAGACGCCCGACAGGGCCAGCGCCTGCAAGGCCTGCTCGGTTTCCAGGAGAAGTACATCTACAAGACGGTGGCCGCGCAGGCCATCGGCTCCAGCGGCAGCGATCAGTCGCGCGTCTACTATCTCGACAAGGGTTCCGCCGACGGCCTGGACCGCGATATGGCGGTGATTACCCCGGACGGGATCGTGGGCAAGGTGCGCGAAGTCTTTCCGAATTCGGCCCAGGTGCTGGCCATCAACGACCAGACCAGCGGCGCGGGGGTGATCCTGCAGACCACGCGCATTCGCGGCATCCTGCGCGGCAACGCCTCCGGCCAGCCGCAGATTATCGGCATCCTGGCCGACCAGCGCATCCAGCCGGGCGAAGCGGTGCTCACCGCCGGGGGCGACCAGATCTTCCCGCGAGGGTTGCCCGTGGGCGTGGTGGAGAAGGTCATCCGCGATCCGGAGCGTGAAAACTTCATTGATGTCATCGTGAAGCCGGCAGCCCATCTGGACCGGCTGGACGAGGTGCTGGTCATTACCTCGACCCAGCCGCGCTTCTCGCCCGAGCAGCAGCAGGATCTGGCCACCAGCGAGGCGCTCAAGGGCCCGGAGGCGGCGGCCATCAAGGAGCAGCAAAAAGCATCCCAGATCATGGCCGAACGGCTTCCCGGCCTCACCGACCCCAACCTTCCGCCGGCCAACCCGGCCTCGCCTCAGCCGGGAGTGAACCCGCCCACGCCGGCGCCTATTCCCGAGCAGGGGGCTCCCAAACTGCTGCGCCCGCTGCATCCTGACCGCTTCACTCCGGGTTCGGAGCCGGAGACGGCGCCGGGCGGTTCAACCACCAAGCCCGCCCCCAAGGCGGATGCCAAGTCCGGCCAGCAAGCCAAGCCCCCGCAAACCGAACAGCCGAGGAATCCATAGCCATGGCCGTCCTGGGCAAAGACTTCCGCCGCGATCTGGAGAGTCGCCGCTTTCCGCTGCTGGTCTACACTTTGGCGCCGCTGGCGGCGCTGGTGTTGCAGGCCTGGCTGCCGCTGGTGCTCAGGGGCCACGTTTTCTTCGACCTGCCCCTGCTGGTTACCATCTACTTCGCTTTGTGCCGGCGCAGCCCCATCCAGGGCACCATGATGGGCGCGGCCATGGGCCTCTTCGAGGATGCGCTCTCCCACCACGCCATCGGCGTCAACGGCATCGCCAAAACCGTGGCCGGCTTTCTGGCTGCGTCGGTGGGAATCCGCATTGACGTGGAGAACGTCACCATTCGCCTGATGCTCAACTTTCTGCTCTCCCTGCTGTGCAGTGGAATTTATGTCTTCGTCTACCGCGTCCTGCTGGGGCTGGAGCTGGAATGGAGCTGGTTAACCGAACTTTTCAAGGCGGTTGGAAACGCGCTTATCGCCCTGGTGCTCTTTCCTCTGCTGGATCGTCTGCAAATTAGGGACTAATTACAGGGCGGATGAACAAAGGATTTTCAGAAACGAAATCAAAGTAGCTGTATTCTAGGCGCAGACAGATGTATTCCATCAGGAGCAATCGCGGCGAAAAGCTCTCCACCCTCAAGCTGACGGTGGTGCAGTACGGCATTCTGCTCATCATGCTGGCCCTGGCCGCCGGTTTATGGCGGCTGCAGGTGCTGGGCGCGGAAAACTTCCGCCAACTGGCCGAGCAAAACCGCGTCCGCAAGGTTCCCGTGCTGGCCGCCCGCGGCAAGATCTTTGACCGCGAGGGCCGCCTGCTGGTGGACAACTATCCGTCGGTCTCCTGCTTCCTGGTGCGCGAGCAGAACCGCAACGTGGACGCCGATCTGCCGCTGATCGCCAGGGGGCTCGACCTCGATCTGGAGCAGTTGCGCGCCACTCTGCGCCGTTACCGCGCCGCGCCCGGCTACCAGCCCATCCCCATCAAGCAGGAGGTCACCGCCGACGAGCAGGCCTTCATCGAGGCCCACCGCAACGAACTGCCGGAGCTGGAAACCATCGACGAAGAGCGCCGCCTCTATCCCCGCGACGGCTTTGCCGCCCACATCATCGGCTATGTGGGCGAGGTGAGCGAGCAGATGCTCAACGACCCGCGCTATGCCTCCTACGAGCCCGGTGACGTGGTGGGCAAGGCGGGCGTCGAGGAGACCTACGACCAGCTATTGCGCGGCCAGGACGGTTCCCGCGACGTGATTGTGGACAGCCATGGTCGCGAGGTGGGCTACCTGAGAACCCAGCACGCCACCCCCGGCCAGGATCTCAGGCTGACCATCGACATCGACCTGCAGCGCACCGCGGAACTGGCCCTGGGCGACGCCAACGGCGCGGTGGTCGCCATGGACCCCCGCAACGGCGAGATTCTGGCCCTGGTCTCCCACCCCAGCTACGACCCCAACGCCTTTGCCGTGCGCATCAACCGCGCGGACTGGAACAAGCTTGTCAACGATCCCGGCCACCCCCTGATGAACAAGGCCATTCAGGACCAGCTTGCTCCCGGTTCCACCTTCAAGATCATCATGTCCGCGGCCGGCCTGCAGGAAGGCGTGGCCCAGGATATGCATGTGAATTGCGTCGGCGGAGGCGCCTTCTACGGGCGCTTCTTCCGCTGCGATCACCACCATGGCGTGCTGGATATCACTCAGGCCATTCCGCTTTCGTGCGACACCTTCTTCTATACGCTGGCGCAAAAGCTGGGCATCGACACTATTGCCAAGTACGCCACCGCGCTGGGCCTGGGAGCGAAGACCGGCATCGATCTGCCCAACGAGATGGCCGGCGTCATGCCCTCCACGCAGTGGGAGTTGAAAAACTTTCACCAGAGATATTTCCCCGGCAACACCATTTCGGTGGGCATCGGCCAGGGCGAGACGCAGGTTACGCCTCTGCAACTGGCCAGGGCTTTGGGCGGCATCGCTTCCGGCGGGCACCTGGTCCGGCCCCACGTGGTTGCGCCCGGCCAGATTCCGGCCGAGTTCCATCAGGCCGTTCTGGACAGTTTTCCCGGTACCGGCGATGTCTACTTTCCTCTCAACCCCGATACCTGGACCATCATTACCGACGGCATGGCGGCCGCCACCACCACCGGCACGGCCGCGTCCGCGCATATGCAAGGCATCGACTTTGCCGGCAAGACCGGCACCGCCCAGGTGGTGGGCGGCGGCGATACCCACGTCAAAGGCGGCGCCAAAAC
>JBEKNO010000205.1:0-5537 GCA_049522735.1 Occallatibacter sp. | reverse complement strand
TGCGCCGCCAGATGCTGGCAGCCATTGCCCGGCGGGATGGCGTGCCGGTGCTGATGTCGAACCAGGTGGGCGGCAACGATAGCCTGATCTTCGACGGCTCATCGCTGGCCCTCAATGCGCGCGGAGAGCTGATCGCCCAGGCAGCCTCGTTCCAGGAGGACATGGTGCTTGTCGATCCGTTTGACGCGCCTGCCGTGGACGCGCCGGAAGAGGACGATACCGCGGCCGCCTACCAGGCCCTGGTCCTGGGCACGCGCGATTATGTGCGCAAGTGCGGCTTTCAGAAGGCCCTGGTGGGCTTGAGCGGCGGCATCGACTCCTCGCTGGTGGCGGCCATCGCCAAAGACGCGTTGGGAGCGGAGAATGTGCTCGGCGTCGGCATGCCCAGCCCCTACTCCTCGGCAGGCTCCATTAGCGACAGCCGCCGCCTGGCGGCCAACCTGGGCATTCGCTTTGAAGTGCTTGGCATCAGCAGCCTCTTCGAGGAGTTCAACCGCACACTGGAGCCATTGTTCGCTGCAACCAGGCCGGACACCACCGAGGAAAACATCCAGTCCCGCATTCGCGGCGTACTGTTGATGGCGCTCTCCAACAAGTTTTCCGCCCTGGTGCTCACCACGGGCAACAAATCGGAGATGGCGGTGGGCTACTGCACCCTCTACGGCGATATGGTGGGGGCGCTGGCTGTGATCGGCGACCTGGTCAAGACGCGCGTCTACGCGGTCTGCCGCTGGCTCAATCGAGACGGCGAGCTGATTCCCGAGGCGATTCTCAAAAAGCCGCCCTCCGCCGAGTTGCGTCCGGACCAGAAGGATACCGACTCGTTGCCGCCCTACGAGATTCTCGATCCCATCCTGGAAGCCTACGTGGAGCGCTATGAGACTCCCGAGCGCATCGCCCAAGAACACGGATTTCCCCTGCAACTCGTCCAACAGGTAGTGCGCCTGGTGGAGCGTTCCGAGTACAAGCGCCAGCAAGCTGCCCCGGTCCTGAAGGTAACCTCCAAATCCTTTGGCATGGGCCGCAGATTTCCCATAGCCGTCAAAGTTCAGGTATAAGCTAGAGAGTAAGAGTATTCCCGCAGTTTAAGGAGAAACAGCTTGATTAGTCCTTCCGCAGGTATTACCAGCGCCCGTCTTTCCAGCGTTATCGCGCTGGTATGGTTGTCCTTTTTCGCATTCGTGGCCGCTGCGCAGCAGCAGGCTCCGGTCGCTCCCGCGCAGACTCCGTCCTCGCCAGCCCCAACCGCTCCGGCCCCCGCCGCGGCGCCCGTGTTTCCCAAGGTCGACCCCGCGAATTTTACCGCTACGACGCCCACCAAGGAGACCGTCAACGCCTTTCTGCAGGCCAACTTGGGCTACGATGAGAACCGTGTCTGGGAGGTGTATGCCATCCAGAAGACTCAGGTAGAGGGCATCAGCAAGGTGATGGTCCTGGTTGCCGACAAGGGCGGCAAGCAGAAGATGATGCCGGTCCAGTTCTTTGTACTTCCCGGTGGAAAGTACATCTTTGCCGGGGACGATATTGTGCCCTTCGGCGAGCATCCTTACGCGGAAGATCGCGCCATATTGCAGCAGCGCGCCGATGGTCCCTACCGGGGTTCAGCCTCCAAGGATCTGGAGATGGTCGAATTTGCCGATTTCCAGTGCCCGCACTGCAAGGAAGCGCAGGCCAACATGGATAAGCTGGCTGCGGATTTTCCCAAGGCCCGCATCATCTACCAGAGCTTACCGCTGCCTCAGCATCCCGCTGCGGCCAACGCGGCTGCTTACGGCGCATGCGTGACCAAGCAGGGCGGCAGCAACGCATTCTTCACCTTTGCTTCGGCCGTCTATGATGGCCAGGACGGATTGGCGACCGCCGATGGCGCCACTATGACCCTGAACAGCGCGGTGACCAAGGCTGGTCTGGATCCGGCCAAGGTGGCAGCCTGCGCCAAAACCCCGGAGGCTGTTGCCGCGGTGGATGCTTCCAGGAAGCTGGCCCAGGATCTGAAGGTCAACCAGACCCCCACGCTGATGGTCAACGGACGCCCGATTCCCCTGAGTATGCCCTATGACACACTCAAGAAGGTCATCGAGTACCAGGCCAAGATGGATGGCGTAACCCAGTAAGACGGTTGTTGCCGAACCGTAGCAAAAGAAACACAGACCCCCATATTTGAAGCGTTCCCAAGGCTGGGAGCGGCTTCAAATATGGGGGTTTGTTTTTCGCCGGGAGGGCGCAATTTTTACTGCGCAGGGGGGGTATTCTCTACCCGCATCATGGGCGAGTGGCCGGACGCTTGACTTCCGCGAACGACGTGGGGCGTAATCAGAATCAACAGCGTCGCGTAGTTCTTCTGGGCGTCGTTGCTGGTCAGGTTGTTCAGGCCGGGAATTTCGCTGAGCCCCGGCGTCCCGCTGATCGCGCGGCTCTCTGACTTGTCCAGTTCGCCCGCCACCACCACTTCCTCGCCCTCTTTGAGCATCACCACCCCGGAATAGGCCCGATTGTCGAGGATGGGATTGCCATTGATGGTGGTTCCGGAGAGGGCATCGATCTTCAAGTCGATGGTCAGGGCCACCTCGTTGTTGCGCATCACCCTGGGGGTCACCTTCAAGGTCAGGCCCAGATCCTGGTATTCCACCTGCGGAACGTTGGGCACGCTGCCGGCGTAGCCGCTGAGCAGCGAGGACAGGCTGCTGGAGCTTCCCGCGCCGGTCAACCCTGGGATTTTCGGGAGACTGGCAGACAGGCTGGAGAAGGAAGAGGTCTGGATGGGATAGCGTTCGCCTACGCTCAGCTTGCCATCCTCGCCGTCGCCCAGGCGCAACTGAATCTGCTCCAGTTCACGCGAGTCTGAGGAGTTCAGGTCGATGTTTGCCTTCAACGAGCCCGGCGCCAACGCGGATGCCGTGAGCCCGCCGCCAAACAGAGCGATCCCGTTGGTTAACAGGGAACTTGAAATCTGGCCGGAGGCGAGCAGAATGCCAAGAATCGCCAAAGTGTCGCCGGGTTTAGCCAGTCCCGAGGAGATAATCTGCTGTACCAGGCTCTGGTTGGCGTTCAGAATAGACTGTTCCTCGGCATAGACGTTAATAGCTGAAATGCTCTGTGGCGGCTGCACTCCGGTATTGCGCTCGCTGGTGTGCGCAAGCTGGATCAGGCGCACCTCGAGCAGCACCTGGCTTTGCCCGTCCAGAAGCGTGCGCGCCGTCTCATTGAATGCCTTCAGCGTAGTTGCCGGCGCGCGCAGAGTGATCGTCTCCGTGGAGGGCTCTGCCACCGCCAGCTGTATCTGAAAGACGTTTTTGGCCAGGTTGACCACATCGGTCAAATCCTTCGCGGCCAGTCCCGGTAAGTAGATGGTCTCAAATTCCTGGCGCATGAACTGCAAGCGGTTTTCGCGGGTATCACGGGCCACCAGCACGCGGTGCTCATCCAGGGGAACATAGAACGAGTTGGTGAGCATGCCCAGAACCCGCGTGGCCTCTTCGAAACTGGCGTCTTCAATGTCCAGCAGCACCACTTTGGAGTGGATGCTTTCGTCCAGGGTGACATCCAGCCCGTATGCATTGAATACATCCCGGATGATCTGAGTCTGGTCGGCGTGCATGTGGAAGTTGTGTATCTGGTGCTTGTACGCAGGCTCCACGGCTTCGCCGATCATGCTTGCATCCTGCTCGTAGATGGGTCTTGACTGCCCGCGCAGAGCATCGTCGCCCAGTTCGTACAGATGCTCGGTGACCTCGATGTTATTGGGATCGAGTTCAAGAGCACGAGTCAGGGCGGCGCGCGCGCCTGCCTCATCCTCGCGCAGCCGGTCCTTGGCCGCGGCCTGAATCAGCGCCGTTACCGCGTGACTGCGGGCTAGATTGACCGCCAAAGGATAGTTGGCATTGGAGGGGTCAAGCTCGGCCGCCTGCTGATAGCCGCGCATGGCCTCTTCAAATCTCTCCTTTTCGAAGAGCTTGCTGGCTTCAAGGTAGAGCTTGACGGCGCGCCGGCGGTCACTCACTTTCGACGGTTTGGCCTGCTGGGCGTCTTTGGCTGCAGCGGCAGCCGGCACGGCGCTTTGGCTGGCCTGCGCGCTTTCAGTAGGCAAGGATGGGGCTTGCGCGGCCTGCGCGGGCGCTGGCTGGTTCGGCGGGAGAGGACTTGCAGTTTGGGCCGTAGCGGCGCTCAGGAAAACAAGCAGCAGGAGTCCGGCTGTGCAGAGGCAGGTCCATGGCCTCGACAATGGCTCTGACTTTGCGCTCGTTTGCGCTCTGTGCGGTTTCACTGCGAGATCCCTGTCTGCGCCAGCAGATCAGCCAGCGTGGAGGCGCAAACCTCCGGCTGATGTGTCAGCAGTTCATCGAAGCTGTACTTGCCGGTGGCGACGGCGATCACAGACATAAAATTGGCGCGCGCCGCTTCAATATCGCGCGGGGTATCGCCTACTACGCAAATTTTAGCTCCGGTGCCGGCCAACTCCCTGGCCATGCGCCCCGCGTGGCCGATCAGTTCCGAACGGACGGAAAAGCTATCGCTGAAGCCGCCAAAGCGGAACCATTCGCGCAAACCGGCCTGCTCGATCTTGATCCAGCCGATGGTTTCCAGGTTGCCGCTGGCCACGCCCAGCAGCGCGCCGCGGCGGGCCAGGTGGTCCAGCATTTTTTCCACGCCCGGCATGCGCACCAGGTCCATCTCCTCACGCCGTTCGGCAACCGCGTGGCGCATGGCTTCCAGGATGGCCTCTATGCGTTGCTCCAGAACCTGGGCGGGAACGCCGGCCTGATGGCAGGCCTCGCGCAGGATGGCCGTATCCGTGCTTCCGTGCAGCAGGATGCCGGAGAGCGTAACCTCGAATCCCGTGACCCGCTGAACGCTGGTGGCGAAGGACTCAAAGTGGACGCGGTCGCGGCTGCGCAGCAACGTGCCGTCAATATCAAACAGATAGGCGTCCTGGCCATCCCAGGCAAAGCCCGGCTCGATGGCGACGCGCGCTTCGTTGGTCGATGGAGTTGTCAGCATGCCCTTGAGCAGAATCGTCAGCCTTGGCGGTAGATGGGGCGTACCGCGCTATATACAGGACGCTCGCTGCGCGGCGGACGCTTGAGCCCGGCGCGCACTTCGGCCAGATCCAGTCCCAGCTCCGCCATGGCGCGGCTCAGCGTGTTGCGGTGCATCCCCAACTCCTCGGCCGCCTTGCACTGGTTTCCCCGGTGCGCCACCAAAACTTCGCGCAGATACTGCTTCTTGAATTCGCGCACGGCCTTTTCGTAGGGAATGCCGCTGGAATGCATTTGCGTCACCAGGTTGTCCAGTTCGCGTCTCACGTTCACCTCTTGCTATTTTATTAGATTGACATATTTTCCCGGGCAGCGCCTGGATAAAATCACGATTTGCCGTCGCGCGGATGCAACCACGCGGGCGTCCCCTCTTCCAGCGTGTCAAGTGCCGGGACATTCCTTACATTTTGTCTCCGGACATCCTTTACACTTGCTCCATCCGGTGAAGCGGAGGCAGGCTCTGCTGGAGAGCAACCTGACCGAGGAATAGCCGGTTGCGAC
>JBEKNO010000204.1:0-5569 GCA_049522735.1 Occallatibacter sp. | reverse complement strand
AGACAACACCCCCGCAGTGGTGAGCGTGGAGTTGGTGCGCGGCGCAACCGTCGAGGTAACGGTGGCGGCCAAGGGCGGCGGCTCTGAGGCCAAGGCCAAATTCACCATGCTCAACCCCTCTGACTCCGTAGTCGAATGGGTGCTGAAGACCGTGCCCACCATGGGCGCAGGCTGGTGCCCGCCCGGAATGCTGGGCATCGGCATCGGCGGCACGGCGGAAAAAGCCATGCTGCTGGCCAAAGAGTCGCTGATGGATCCCATCGATATTCAGGAGCTGAAAGCCCGCGGCCCATCCAACCGCGCCGAGGAGCTGCGCCTGGAGCTTTACGACAAGGTGAACCGGCTGGGCATTGGCGCGCAGGGCCTGGGCGGGCTGACCACCGTGCTGGACGTGAAGGTGCGCGACTACCCCACCCACGCCGCCAACCTGCCCGTGGCCATGATTCCCAACTGCGCCGCCACCCGCCACGCCCACATTGTGCTGGACGGCTCGGGGCCGGTTTTTCTCGACCCGCCCAGCCTGGAAAACTGGCCCAAACTGACCTACGACGTATCCGCCGCCCGCCGCGTGAATCTCGACACCGTGACCCGCGCTGAAGCCGCCGCCTGGAAGCCGGGCGAGGTGCTTCTGCTCTCCGGCAAGCTGCTGACCGGCCGCGACGCCGCGCATCAAAGATTAACTGCGATGCTCAGCCGCGGCGAGAAGCTGCCCGTGGACTTCCGCAACCGCTTCATCTACTACGTGGGGCCGGTGGACCCGGTGCGCGAAGAAGTAGTTGGCCCGGCCGGACCCACCACGGCCACGCGCATGGACAAGTTCACCCGGCCGCTGCTGGCCCAGACGGGGCTGCTGGGCATGGTGGGCAAGGCCGAGCGAGGACCGGCGGCCATCGACGCCATCCGCGAGTTTGGCGCCGTCTATCTGATAGCGGTGGGGGGCGCGGCCTACCTGGTTTCAAAGGCCATAACCGGCTCGCGCCTGGTGGCCTTCGAGGATCTGGGCATGGAAGCCATCTATGAGTTTGATGTGCGCGAGATGCCGGTGACCGTCGCGGTCGACTCCAAAGGCACCAGCGTTCACCGGACCGGCCCCGCAGAGTGGCAGCGCCGCATCGCGGGAATTCCAATTTTGTAGGGAATAGGGAGTAGGGAATAGTAAAGGCCGACAGGGCAGATAAAGTTTGTTGCGTTTGCGTCTACCCTGCCAGCCTATTCAAACTCCGGTACTGTCTTCTACTCCCTATTCCCTAATCTCTATTCCCTGCTTTTTCACTGCTTTCCAAACCGGTAAACGACACTGGCCGTATAGCCCAGGCTGTGCTGCGTCGTCGAGCCGAAGCCCGTGACTAAGTACTCCGGCGCCAGCCGCAGTCCGATGTTGGTGGCCAGGTTGTATTCAACGAGGACGCTGGCCTCGGCGGCATAGGTCTTCCCATCCGGGTAGAGAACTCCGAGGGTGCCAAATCCGTTTGTATCTCCGGTGAAGTCCCCCTGCGCATACCCGCCCATCACCCGGCCCGCGATGGAGTACTTGGGCTGCAGGTAGAAACGGTAGCTGGATCCCAAAAGAACGGCGTACTGGCTGATGGCTGGCTTGGTAAGGGAAGCGCCCGCAGGGGGATTGCCCTGCTCAGGCTTGATGAACGCCGTGCCGTACGTGCCGCGCCCTTCAAGGGTCACGCCCAGGCGCTCATTCAAGTAGCGGGTCAAGCCGGCGTTCCAGTTGTACTCGTTCAGGCGCATCAGCGTGGGGCCGGGCACAAAGCGCAGGTAACCCGCGCCGGCATACGCCTCGTAGAGATGAAGGTATGCGTCGTGAATAGCCGCGGTGCGGCGTTGTTCGCGGCGCGCCTTGATGCGGGCCTGGACGTTCACTTGCCCCTGGTTTTCGGCGGCGGGCTGCTGTGCCTGGTCCTGGGTTGGGTTGGCAGGGTTGCTGCTCGAAGATGAGCTTTGCGCCTGAATTACGTGCATGGCTGGCAGACTCAGCGCCAGCAGAAAGGCGAAACAACGAAATGAAGACATCGGCTTCGGGTTTCCTCCACGGGAATACGGAAGCACACCACCGCTCTCAGGCAGCGCTCCCCCCATTGCTATTAAACCACCTTGGGGGGAGCCTTGTGGGCGAGCCGGCGCAGGTTTCCGCTCGCAACCCGCCGATTCCTCTGTGACCGCGCTCAAACAATGGCCTTCAGATCGGCCTGCAACTGGGCCTGGTCGAAGCCGGCCGGCGAACCCCTGGCGCTGAGCCAGTCCTGTCCCAGAAGGGTGTGGGCCTCGTCGCAGTACTTCTTCCAGAAAGCCAGGGTCATGGTCTTCGGCTGGCCCCAGGTGATGCAGGTGAAGCCCTTCTGGTCGTACTTGGGCACATAGACGCAGTGCCCGCCCCAACTGCCCGCTTTGGCCTTGGCGCCGCCACGGGGGAACAACGTCCCACACCTCCTGGGTCTGCGCCGTCAGCGGCAAAGCGAGGCCGATGTAGACGCCGCCGAACAGCGCGATGGACTGTTGAATCTCCACCAGGCTGGAGGGCTCCGGATCGGCGAAGGCCAGCAGCGCGTGGCCGGCAAAGCCTGTCTTTTGCCAGTCGTTCAGTACGTCCAGCTCCACGCCGCCATTGTCGGTACCGGGGTTGCCGGGCACGTAGCCGTCCCACTGTTCGTAGTAGCTCTCAATGGTGGGGTCGGGAACGGTGACCATCGAGCCGGTGTTGGCCGTCCACACCTGCACGGCGTGGCCCACCCCGGCGATGGTGCAGTCGCCCAGCGCGCTGTTGAGCATCATGCCCCAGCTGGCGATGCCCTTGGTCCAGTCGGCGGCAGGCGGAGGAGGCGGCAGCGCCGGGGTGAGATAGTCGCCAAAGGCCAGCGTGCGGCTATCGGTTTTGATGGCCTTGCGGCCCAGTTTCCGGGGCCCCCAAGAGGCAGTCTGTGCCTCTTGGGGTGGGAGATTCATCTGCGAGTGATCTGCCATGGGGAACTCCTTTGTTGTATGTGGGAGAGGGCCGCAACCGGCGGCTCTCGGCGCGGCACGGGCATAAAGGGCCGAATCCTGCGCACTTTGTTCCGCAAATCTTTTCTTTCTCCCCTTATAACGAATTCCATCCCTTTAATCGGCAATCAGCCGCAAAATGCTCTACCATGAAGGGCGATGGAGGACGGATCGAAGATGGTTCGAATTTTGCTGGGAATTTTGCTGGGCATCGTGCTGGTGCCCATTGCCCTGCTGGCTTGGCTCTGGTTGGGCAGCGTACCGGTGGCCGTGGACGACCCGCCTCTGCCCCAGGAGCGCTTGCTTACCGCGCTTCCGCTGCACGCGCGCATCAGCCGCGAGCTGGTCAAGACCCCGCCCATCCAGGTCAATGAGGACAACCTGGTGGCAGGCGCCGAGATCTACCGCGACCACTGCGCCGGCTGCCATGGCTTCCACGGCAAGCCTTCCTCCGTCGGCGCCATCATGTATCCCGATGCGCCCCCGCTGTGGGAGAAGCACCGCCATGGTTCCGAGACCATGATGGGCGTCAGCGACGACCCGCCCGGCGAGACCTATTGGAAGGTAGTCAACGGCATCCGCCTCACAGGCATGCCCAGTTATAAGAACATGCTCACCGACACCCAGATGTGGCAGGTGAGCCTGCTGCTGGCCAATGCCGGCAAGCTGCTGCCCCCGGCCGCGGTGGATATCCTGCGCGGCCAGGAGCTTCGCGCTCCGCTTCCCGCCCCGGTCAACGCCCCTGTGAAGAAACAGTAGGCACGGAAAAGAAATAGCCGGGTGCCCCATCCTTCGCGTTGACCGGGATCCCCACGGACAGATCCTCGTCCGTGGGGTGGTTGTGCGAAGGGTGGGAAAGATACGAAACCGCATCCAACCCCCAAATCAGAGCCAGACAACCGTTGAATTGTTAAAATCGAACCATGCCGCTGACCCGCCAACAGGCCCTCGACCGCTTCCACTCCCCCGACCTCATCGGCCTGGGAATGGAAGCCGACACCGTACGCCGCCGTCTGCACCCCGAAGGCGTGGTCACCTACATCATCGATCGCAACATCAACTACACCAACTTCTGCACCGAGTACTGCACCTTCTGCGCCTTCTACCGTCCGCTCCAAGGACCGCGCTCCGAAGAAGGCTACATCCTCGATTTCGAAAAGATCTGCGAGAAAATCGCAGAGACACTAGAGATGGGCGGCACCGGCGTGCTCATGCAGGGCGGCATCCATCCCGATCTCAAGATCGACTGGTTCGAGCGCCTCTTCAGCGGCATCAAGCAGCGCTTCCCGCAGATATGGCTGCACTGTCTCACGGCCTCAGAAATCCTGGCCATCGCCAGGTATTCCGATCTGCCCCTGCGCGACACCATCGTCCGCCTGCGCGACGCCGGCCTCGATTCCATCCCCGGCGGCGGCGCGGAAATTCTCGACGACGATGTGCGCCGGCGCATCGCCCGCATCAAGTGCAACACCCAGGACTGGGTCAGCGTCCACCGCACCGCGCACCAGCTTGGAATGCGCACCACAGCCACCATGATGTTCGGCGTAGGTGAAACCTACGACCAGCGCATCAATCATTTTGAGGTGGTGCGCCGCCTCCAGGAAGAGACCGGCGGATTTACCGCCTTCATCCCCTGGAGCTTCCAGCCCAAAAACACGGCCCTCGGCGGACGCGGTTGGGAAGAAGCCACCGGCGTCGAATATTTAAAGGTGCTGGGGATTGCACGCCTCTATCTGGATAACATAGATAACGTGCAGGCAAGCTGGGTCACGCAAGGCCTGAAAGTCCTCGAATTAGGCCTTCACTTCGGCGGCAACGACGTAGGTTCGGTAATGCTTGAAGAGAACGTAGTTAGAGCCGCCGGAACCAGTAACTGCACGACGGAAGAAGAGCTAAGAAGAATCATCCGCGACGCCGGCTTCAAACCCGTGCAGCGAGATACGCTCTACCGGACAATGTTCTTGAATTGAGGCGCAGACCCTCGCATTGGGTCGATCGCCTCCTTTCAAAGACTATCTCAACCTTTCCGACCACAGTTGCTTCAGCTCACGTCCAAGGCCGTCCAAGTTCGGATAGATCACAGACTCTGTAATCCCAGCGTCACGAAGTTGCACACGCAAATCGGCTACCGAGGCTCCAACCACCGTGATCGTTGCTAATCGAGCGTCTTTTTTACCAATGAATCTCTCAAAAAAATCTGGGGCGGTTCCAAACACGATAAATCGACTGCGCTGCGCAGAGATCCGGCGCGCAAAATGATCGAACTCTAAAGCTAGCGGCAGGTTTGGAATCGGGAGGTCATCATGGCCGTCTTCGTCCGGGATGTAGATCTGATCCCAATCGTCTTCGTCCATCCCCTTAGAAGGATGGCTATGGAAAAACTCTTTCCAAGCGGCTCGGGCTTGTTCATGATTGTTGGTTTCATCTTTTAGGTACTCCACCAGCCAGTATGGATCAAGCGCATGGACGTACCTATCGCAATCGGATTTCTGCTCATCCCTTATCGCGAAATGCAGCGCGATTAGCGCCCCATCTGACCAGTCGAGCAACCTAGTCGGGCCGCCATACTACTGCATAA
>JBEKNO010000203.1:0-5590 GCA_049522735.1 Occallatibacter sp. | reverse complement strand
CTCCGCACGGCAGAAACTACGTCTTGATAACGCAGTTATGCCATGAAAAGACGGCCTTTCCAACACTTTTCAAGCCCGCCCTCACCCCAACCAGCAACGCGCCTGTGAGAAATGCGGGTTAAACCTGCGTGACCGGGAACACTTAAGGGGGGGTCCGGTGTCTAAGACAATAGGTGCGCGGGACATTGAGTTTCGACCGGTGTTCCGTTTCCCGCGCACTCCGTGGCGAGTCCGGCGGCAGTTTGCCGGTCATTTAAGGAGTGGTTGCAGGAAGCACCCGGGTATTTGGCAATCGGGCCGGGGGGCCGATGCGGATTTTGAGATGCCTGGCGTGCTTCAAATGCGATAAGGTGGGAGGATACTGAAGTGCGGGTGGATCTCACCATGGGCAATATTGCCGGCGCGTTGACCCTCCAATCCGAAGAAGCGGCTCTGATCGCGGAACTTCAAGCCGGCTCGGAAGAGGCGTTCGCGTGGCTGATCGCGCGTTTCCACCAGCCCATCTACTCCCTGCTGGCGCGCACCGTGCGGGACCGCGCCGATGCCGCCGACCTCGCCCAGGAAGTCTTCGTGAAGGTTTTCCGGGGCATAGGCAGCTTTCACGGCGAGTCGTCGCTGTGCACCTGGATCTACCGCATCGCCATGCGCGAGGCCTCCAACCACCGGCGCTGGTGGATGCGGCACAAGCAGCAGGAGATCCCCATCGAGCAGGAGATGGCCGGTCAGGAATGCGGGACGCCGGTGCGGCTGAAAGATATGCTGGTTGACCCGGCTGAGTCGCCTTACGATCTTGCCCTGCACGAGGAGAATCGGGCGCGGCTGGAGGCGGCATTGAAACAGGTGCCGGAACCATTCCGCACCACGCTGATCCTGCGCGATGTCGAGGGCTTTGTCTACGAGGAAGTGGCGGAGATGCAGGGCGTGAATCTGGGCACGGTGAAATCGCGGTTGGTGCGCGGGCGCGCCTGTTTGAAGGCCATACTGACCGCTTCGGCGGCTGTTCCATCTACTGCGGCGAACACCGGTTTTGAGGTACCTCTTGGAGAGGAGGCGCGATGAACGGCTGTAATGCAGTGCAAGCAAGTTTTACTGAGTATCTGGATGGCCGGCTGAACGGACGTGAGATGCAGCGCATCGCCGCCCACCTGGATGATTGCCGGGAGTGTGCCCTGGAGTGGGAATCGTTGCGCCGGATGCAGGCGGCGCTGGCCGGGCTGGGCCCGGCGCCGGAGCCCGAGGATCTGCCGCTGCGCATTCGCGTGGCCGTCAGCCAGGAGCGGGCGCGCAGCCGCCGCAGTCCCTTCGAGGGATGGAATCTGGCCTGGAGAAACACCGTGGGTCCCTTCCTGCTGCAGGCCTCGGCCGGCTTTGCCAGCGCGGTTCTGCTCATGGGCACGCTGATCGTGCTGGCCACCATGTTTACCCGGCCTGAAGTCGCGCAGGCCAGCAAGGACGAACCCCTGGGCAACGCCACGGCGCCGCGCCTGCTCTATCTCGCCGACGGCGCGGGCGCAAACGAGATCGACACCGCCTCCGGCCCGGTGGTGGTGGAGGCTTATGTCAACGGCGAGGGCCAGGTCTACGACTATCGCATCGTCTCCGGCCCCACCGACGAAGCCACCCGCTCCCAGGTGGAAAACCTGCTGCTGTTCAGCGTCTTTGAGCCGGCCCGCTTCTTCGGCCAGCCGGTGCGCGGCCTGGCGGTGCTCTCCTTCTCCGGCGTTTCGGTGCGCGGCTGAGGCGAGATTAGTGATCAGTGCTCAGTGAACAGTTTCGCCCCGGTGGTGCGAGCAGATGAGCCCGCCCGAGAAATCTCTTGACTAGCAATAAAATTGCGGATCATTCGTCTGACCACTGATCACTGTTCCAAACCTCCCGTTTGACCCCGCCGCTGCGTCTAACTAGACTTGCAGGCAGGGTTCCTCATGACGTTGCGCAGCTTTCGATCCTTTGCCGTTCTAGCGGCCACATTTTTTTGCCTCCTGGCGTCTCTTGCGCCGGCCGGCCTCCACGCCCAGGCCTCCGGCAGCAGCTCTTCAGCCAAGGGCCGGCAGAGTTCCTCCTCCTCGCCTATGTTCCAGACGGAGAAGGCGCCCGCGCTGATCGATCCGGCCGGGCCCACCATCTCGCTGATCAGCGCGGAGCCGGTCTTCCTCATGGCTGCGGCGCTGAACGCATGCGGCTACGACGAGGGCCTGGCGGAGAGCGCGCCGGTGCGCGCGCGGGTCCGCGAGGAGATGAACCAGGCGCTGGCCAAAAGCGAGGAGGCCCGCGCCGCAAGAGACAATCTCTGCCTCTACATTGCCCAGCACCGCATGACGGGTTCGGCGATGGACATTTCGCAGTACATCTCGCTGTCCTTGTACCTGACCCCGCCGCCGGAGATCGAAACCGCGGCGGATCTGACCGAGATGCCGCCCGACGCCACCCAGGTGGTGGAGATTGTGCCCCTGCTCAAGGACTTTGTGGCCGCCGTGGACCTGCACGGCATCTGGCTTTGGGCGCACCACATCTACGACCAGGAGGAAGACCGGTTGCACGATCCGCTGACCAACATGATCGTAGCCGCCAATCTCTATCTCAAGATGCCGGCCTCCGCCTACGAAGGGCAGCGCTTTATTGTGGTGATCGAGCCGCTGTTCTCGCCGCGCATGGTCAACGCCCGCATCTACGGAACCGACTACGTGGTGGTGGTTTCGCCGGTGAATGGACAAATTCGCATGAGCGACGTGCGCCACACCTACCTGCATTACGTGATCGAGCCGCTGCTCTACGCCCGGGCCACCGCCGTGGACCGCATGCAGCCCATCCTCAAGGAGGTGCGCGACGCTCCCCTCGAGTTCCGCCTGCGCTCCGACTCCTTGCCCTTGACCATCGAGTGCCTCATCAAGGCCATCGAGGCGCGGACCATGGATACCGGCATTCCGGTATATAAAATTCCGGCCGGCGTGGATCGGTCGGATTTGCCGCGTTATGAGCACGCGCGGCAGCTCGACCAGCAGAAGGTGGACGCCTTTCGCTGGAACACCGTGCAGCACGATATGACACAGGGATTTGTGCTTACGCAGTACTTCTATCGGCAGTTGATTCCCTTCGAGAAAGACCCGGCCAGCCTCAAGGACACCATCGGCGAGATGGTTTACGGCATAGACGTGCAGGAGGAGGAGCACCGCGCCCACCATATCGAGTTCGACAAAGAGGCCGATGAAGACGTATTGCAGCGCAGCAAGCCGCGCAAACTGGCGGGATTGGATCTGGCCGAATCGAAGCTCGCGGCCGGCGACGTGGCCGCGGCCAGCGCCCTGGCGCGCCAGGCGCTCGCGGAGCATGCCGGTACCCCGGAATCCCAGGCCGACAGCGCCCGGGCCAACTTCATCCTGGCCAGGGCGGCCATCCTCACCGGTCATCCTGAAGAAGCCATCGACGGATTCCAGAAGACCCTGGCCACCAGCAAGGCGCCCCGGCTGCTGGCCTGGTCGCACATTTTCCTGGGCCGGATGCTGGATCTGGATTGCAAGCGCGACCAGGCGGTCACGGAGTACCAAAAAGCGCTCGAGGCGCGCGACGGGCAGCAGGATACCCGGCTGGCCGCCGAGCGGGGCGTGAAGACGGCCTATGCCGTCCACGGCCACAGTTGCGAAGAGGATGCGGGCGACGACTCGTCAGGTTCGGAACCTGCGAAACCGGAAGCTGGACCTCAAGGACAAGCCGGGACGGCGAAGCCGCAATGATCCGGCGTATGCGACCTTCGGGTTCCGCGTAGCGTCTAATGGATACATTGGGGAGTGGTCTTTTGCCGGGAATCTCCGCTCGCGCCGCCGTCCCCAAAAATGAGTCAATAAGAATCGAACCAGCCGAGGCGCATGTGGAAGCAACTCTTTCCCAACTTGAAGACGCGCTCGGGCATAGCTTTGCCAGGCCGGAGTTGCTGGTGCGCGCGCTGACGCATCGTTCCCTGGTGCACCAGCAGGCGGCCGGCGAGCAAGCCCTTGAGAGCGGGCATGAAGAGGCCGTCGGGGCAGGCGGCAATGAGCGCCTGGAGTTTCTGGGCGACGCCGTGCTGGGGTTGGTGGTTGCGGAGGCGCTGTATGGGTTGCATCCGGAGTGGCAGGAGGGCGAGCTGACCCGCGTCCGCGCCCAGTTGGTGAGCCGGCAGCACATGGCGGAGGTGGCCCTGGCCATTGGGCTGGGCAGCCACCTGCGCCTCAGCCGGGGCGAGGAGCGCGGCGGCCTCAGGCGTAGGAGCACCGTGCTTTCGAATAGTATGGAAGCAGTGATAGCCGCGCTGTTTCTTGACGGCGGCCTGGAGCCCGTGAGGGCTTTTGTCCGCCGCTGCGTGATAGGCGAGGCAGTGGAGCAGTTAGCCCGGGAGTTGCGCTCCGGAGCCGCGCTGGGCAACTACAAATCGGCGCTCCAGGAGCATCTGCAGGCGGCGCGGGCCGGCTCGCCGGTGTACCGGGTAAAGAGTGAAAGCGGCCCCGGCCACCAAAGGCGGTTTCTGGTCGAGGTCCGGCTCGACTCGGACGAGGGCGGGCCGGGAAAGCCGCTGGCCCGCGGGATGGGCAGCACCAAGAAACACGCGGAGCAGGATGCGGCGCGGCGCGCGCTGGACCGGCTCACGGCAGCAGCGGCCAGGACCGGCCACCCGGCCGCCGGCGCGAAAGAGGAGGAGAAAGCAGCGCCATGAGCACCCCTGCCCAAGGCTCCAGCCCCTCCGGGGGGACATATTCGCAGTTGCAGTTCCGTCTGCCCACCGTGCCGGAGGCCCTAGCCTCTCTGCTGCGCACGGTGGTGGCGGCGCTGTTTCTGCTCACTTTTGCGCTCCAGCCCTACCTCATCCCTTCCGAGAGCATGGAGCACACCCTGCTGGTGGGGGATTTTCTCCTGGTCAACAAGCAGATTTATGCGCCGCCCGGCCCTCTGAGCCGGTGGCTCATGCCTTATCGCGACGTGGCGCGCGGCGATATCGTCTTCTTTCACCATCCCCAGCCTCCCTTCCTGGTCAAGCGGGTGGTAGGAGTTCCCGGCGACCGGCTGCACATTGAAGATGGGCGGGTGACGGTGAACGGCCTGCCCCTGGACGAACCCTACGCGGCCTTCGAGCCCGCCGCGGCCAATCCCTTCCGCGACGACTTTCCCGCCCGCGTCTATACCGATCCGGAGGTCGATCCCGTCTGGTGGAAGCAGATGCAGAGCCTCACCAGCGCCGGTGAACTGGTAGTCCCCGAGGGTGAATATTTCGTGCTCGGCGACAATCGCAATCACAGCAAGGATTCCCGTTTCTGGGGCTTTGTGCCGCGGGACCAGATTGTGGCCCGGCCGGTGGTCATTTACTTCTCTCTTGCCCGTCCCTCCACCACCGACGTCGAACAGGCCGCTCTGCAAGCCACGGATGATAGACTCGGACACGACAGGCAGCTCTCGGCCCGGCTCACGGGGTTTGCGCGCTGGAAGCGCATCTTCCACGTGGTTCATTGAGAACAGTGGTCAGTGATCAGTTTTGCCCTGGTGACGCTGGAAGAATAGGCCGCAGAGAAATCTTCTGACTTGCATTGAAAGTTGCGGATAATTCGTCTGACCACTGACCACT
>JBEKNO010000202.1:0-5593 GCA_049522735.1 Occallatibacter sp. | reverse complement strand
CCCAGCGCAGCCCATCATCCCTTGATCTGAGCCGCGCCGAAACCGACGCAAGTTCGTCGATGACCGCTGCCGCCAACGGAATCCCCACAAAGAGGCGCATACCACGATAGTCTAAAGCCACATGCTCCGTAGCCGGAAGGCAAAATGGAACTTCTCTGGTTAGAATGATCCCGAGGCCACCCATCATGTCCAGGAAATCGCGACAGCGCAAATCCCAAAGCCAGCGCCCGCCACAGCCGCCGCCGGAGAAGACTCTTCCCGTTGCTCCCGCAACCCGTAAGCCGTGGCAAATCGCCGCTGTTTGCCTCGTCCTCGCGGTGGTTACCCTCGTTGCCTTTCGCGGCGTGCGAAACAACGATTTCCTTCGCTACGACGATGACTACTATGTCCTGGAGAACCGGCAGGTGCAGCAGGGCCTGACCATGCACAGCATCGCCTGGGCGTTTACCAGCTTCGATCAGTCCAACTGGCACCCGCTAACCTGGATTTCCCACATGGTGGACTGGAACATCTACGGCAAGAATCCCGCCGGCCACCATATGACAAACGTGTGTCTGCACGCCGCCAATGCAATCCTGCTTTTCCTTTTGCTCTTCTACATGACGGGGTATTCAGGGCGTTCCGCAATGGTCGCATTCCTCTTCGCGCTGCATCCCGCGCATGTCGAATCCGTAGCCTGGGTTGCCGAGCGCAAGGACATTTTGTGCGCCTTCTTCTGCTTCGCGGCCTTGCTTGCGTATGCATGGTATGTGCGCAAACCATCCTGGCAGCGATTCGCATGCGTCGTCTTCTGCTTTGCCTGCGCCCTCATGTCGAAGCCCATGGCCGTCACGCTCCCTTTCACCCTGTTGCTGCTCGATTACTGGCCGCTGCGCAGAATCACATTCACCTCGGAAACACGCGCACACTGGTTCTCTTCTCTCTGGAAGTTATGCCTTGAAAAGTGGCTGCTATTCCTGATGGCGGCCATCTCCAGCGTCATCACTTTTCTTGCGCAGCGCGCCGGCCACTCAGTAGCCGTGCTTCAATCCCTGCCCATGTGGGAGAGACTCTGCAACGCGGCCATCAGTTACTGCCGCTATCTGCGCATCATCTTCTGGCCCCATCCGTTCACAGCCTACTATTACTATGACTTAAATAACGTCCAGGTTGCCGCAGCGGTGTTATCGGCCCTTGCGCTTATTCTGGTAACTGCCCTCTGCTGGCATTTCCGTAAGGATAGACCTTATTGCCTCATCGGCTGGCTGTGGTTCCTGGGAACTCTGGTGCCAGTGATCGGCATCGTGCAGGTTGGAGAACAGCTTATGGCCGAACGTTACACTTATATTCCCTTCATCGGCCTTTTCATCGCTGTTGTCTGGCTGGCCGGCGATGCCGTTGTTAACTCCCCGAAATTCCTGGTAGTAACTCAACTGCTCGCGGTCGCGGTCATTCTGGCCTGCGCCGTCAAGACCGATGCGCAGGTGAGAGTGTGGAAAGATACGGTGACGCTGTTCAGCCACGCGCTTCAGGTTGACCCGCGCGGGGCTCTTCCCAATTTAAGCCTGGGCGCGGCCTACATGAATCAGGGAAAGCTTGCCGAGGCGCGCGAATATCTCGACCACGCGCTGGAATATAACCCCTCCGCGCCTCAGACCCTTGCTTATTCCGCCTTTTGCCTGATGCAAGCCGGGATGCAGACCCATGATCGGAGCAATCTTCCGCTTGCCGGTCAACGCCTCGAAGAGGCATTGCGTATTGCTCCCAACGACCCCGATGCCCTGGTCAACATGGCGCTATGGTCTGGTTTGATGGGCAGGCCGCAGGATGAGGAGACCTACAGCAGAAAGGCGCTCGCCGCGAATCCGGATTTTATTACTGCCCAACTTTATCTTGCCGATGCCCTCAAGGCGCAGGGTAAGCTGAACGAGGCAGCTCAGAAATATCGTCGGGCTCTTACTATCGAGCCAAACATCTACGAGGCGCATAACAATATAGGCATTATTCTTGACAAGCAGGGATTGCCACAGGAAGCGCTGAAGGAATTCCGCCAATCTCTGGCCATCAAACCCGATCAGGCAGCGGCCCATTCCCAGATAGGCAGAATATATATGAAGACGCATCAGCTTCCCCAGGCGGCAGAGGAGTTCACCCAGGCGCTGCGCTTCAACTCCGCCAGCGCTGATGCGCATAATGACCTCGGCGTAGTCTTATTTCAACTGGGGGATTATGAAAAAGCAGCCGGGCAGTTCAGCGAAGCAGTAGGGATTGATCCGGCCGATGCCCTTGCCAGGCAAAATCTCAATACAGCTCAAGCCCTTATGAAAAACGAAAAGGTTGTAAACGAAAGAAAATAAAAAATGCCGGGGCTACGCTCCCTACCCCTGCTGGACCCCTCCCGCCTGGAAAGCAAAATCAAGATTCCGGTTTTATTGAACCCGCAGATTCAAGGATCGGGCGCCAGGATGCGGCTTGACCTGAGAGATGAAGGGGGACTAAACTCGTCTGCTCAGGAGGTTTCTATGAGAAAGGCCAAGACTTCCGTATGCATCGCATTTTCTTGCGCAATCCTGTTGCTTCAACCACCCCCCCCGGCTCGGGCCGCAAGTGGCGCGAGTTCGGTCAACCTGCTGTCCTGGGGCGCCGGTGCGCTTATCGTGCAAGCGCCGCCGTCGTACGCCGATAGCGGCAACTGGTCGCCCGATGCACTCCTGGACGAGATTCCAAACACGGGTTGGGCCACCAAGGCAGGTGATCTGACGCCCAAGGTTTTTGTATTTGAGCTGGCGGTCAGGAGCGAAATTACCAGCCTGGACTTCGATACTGCCCAGGTCGAGAACCGGGGCCGCGGAGCCAAGGATTTGAGGGTGGAGATTTCCGACCGCAAGGACGGGGGCTTCACAGAAATCTCCACGCCGTCCCTGGCGCCGCTAATGGATCACCAGAAGTTCGTGCTGAAAACGGCAGCCGCCGGGCGATATCTGAGGCTGACGGTACTCAGCAATTGGGGTGATAACCAGTACATGGAAATCATGGATGTCTACGCCTATGGCAAACCACTCGTTCAACAATCGCTGCCCGACAACTCCGGTACTTTTTCTTCCAGTTACGGAAACTTCCACATGCAGCAAACCGGCGCCACGGTGAACGGGTGTTATGAGTATCAAGACGGGCTAATAGAAAACGGCGGATTCGAGGGCAGGGTGCTGCGGTTCACCTGGACCCAAAGCAATGGGTCCAACCCACGCCGCGGCGGCCCGGCCATGTTGATCTTCTCTGACGACGGCCAATCGTTTACCGGCTATTGGTGGAATGAAGGCAGCACGAGCGGGAGCCCCAACGGAGGATGGCGCGGCACGCGAGTCTCCCGGGAGATTGGCTCGTGCCCGCATTGGAAGCCGGGGTCCGGCAACGAGGTCGTGGAGCAGCTCCAGAGTGAAGGGCGCGCCCGGCTCTATGGGATTCTGTTTGATACCGATTCCGACCACCTTAAGGACGAATCCAAACCCACGCTGGATGCGCTGGTGGCTGCGGCCCGCGCCCAGCCGTCGTGGATCTTTGCCATCGAAGGACACACCGACAATGTTGGCGGCGACGCCCACAACCAGACGCTCTCTGAAAAGCGCGCCATCTCCGTCAAAGCCTACCTGGTGAGCGCCGGGGTAGATGCGAAACGGTTGACAACCCAAGGATTTGGGGCCAGCCGTCCAGTGAGCAGCAACGACACCGCGCTGGGCCGCTCGCAGAACCGGCGGGTGGAGATCGTAAAGAAGTAGCTCCAGAGTCTCATAAGGCGCCCCGCCCTTGACCCACCATCAACGGAGGGTTAGGTGCCCCAGGTCCAGCTTTTTGGACCTGGGATAGCACGCCTATCCTTGCGTCGCAAATTCTTCCCTAGGGAGAACGCGAAAATAGCCCAGGATGAAGCGCAGCGAAACCCTGGGACAGAGTTCGCCCCAATCCACCCGTCCCGTAGGGCCGTCGCGTGAGCGGCGGCTGTGCGGCTAGTTGCTGAACAGCAGAACGCCGGCAGCTTTTTCGTCACTCACGGTTTCATCCGCGCTGACCGGGCGGTAGAAGAGCTGGTTGGCTTCCAGATAGACCTCCAGGAAGGCCGGGCGCTCGGCGATCTTTCCCGCGATCAGGGCTTCCGACAAGGGGTCCTCGACGTAGCGCTGCAGGGCGCGGCGCAGGGGGCGCGCGCCGTAGCTGCGGTCCACCAGGGTCTTGTCCAGAATCCACTTCTTGGCTTCCTCGGTGACGGAGATGGTGATGGACTTCTGGGCCAGGTTGTTGTTCAACTGCTGCACCAGCAGTTCCACGATCTGGATCAGGTCGGCGTCGTTAAGCGACTGGAAGAGAATAACTTCGTCGATGCGGTTGAGAAACTCGGGGTTGAAGGTCTTCTTCACCTCGCTCTTGACCAGCTCCTCGATCTTCTCGCTGACCATGTCTTCGCGGTCGCTCTGGAAGCCCAGTCCCTGCTTCTTCATCAGGTGTCGCGCGCCGATGTTCGAGGTCATGATGACGATGACGTTCTTGAAGTCCACCGTGTTGCCCAGGCCGTCGGTCAACTGCCCGTCCTCAAAAACCTGGAGCAGGATATTGAAGACGTCCGGGTGCGCCTTCTCGATCTCGTCCAGCAGGACCACGGAGTAAGGCGAGCGCTTGACGCGTTCCGTCAACTGGCCGCCTTCCTCGTAGCCCACGTAGCCCGGAGGCGAGCCGATGAGCTTGGAGACCGAATGCTTCTCCATGAACTCCGACATATCGAAGCGGATGAGCGCTTTATCCGACCCGAAGAGGAAGTTGGCCAGAGTGCGCGCCATCTCCGTCTTGCCCACGCCGGTGGGGCCCAGGAAAAGAAAACTTCCGATAGGCCGCGCGGGCGATTTGAGGCCGGCGCGGGAACGGCGGATGGCGCGGGCCAGCGCCCCGATGGCCTTATCCTGCGAGATCACGCGCTTGTGCAGCTCTTCTTCCACGCGCAGCAGCTTCTGCGTCTCTTCTTCCTTGATGCTGGTCACCGGCACGCCGGTCCAGCGGCTGACCACGTCCTCAATGTCTTCGCGGCTCACAATCCCGGAAGCCGAGTCATCCAGATGATATTTATCGCGCAGCGCGCGCAGGCTTTCGCGCTCCTTGCGTTCCTCGTCGGAGTAGAAGCGCGCCTTCTCGAACTCGTGGTTGGCAATGGCCGAGTCCATCCTGTGCACAATAAACTTGATGCGCTTCTGCACCTCGGTGATCTCTTCGGGCAGCGATGTCTGGCGCAGCTTCACGCGCGCGCCCGCCTCGTCGATCAGGTCGATGGCCTTGTCGGGCAGAAAGCGGTCGGGGATATACCGGTTGGAATGGGCGACGGCGAATTCAACCGCCGCATCGGTGTAGCTGACGGCGTGAAATTTCTCGTAGCGGTCCTTGATGCCGTGAATGATCTTGATGGCGTCGGCCTCGTTGGGCGGCGGCACCTTGACGGCCTGGAAGCGCCGCTCCAGCGACCGGTCTTTCTCGATGGACTTGCGGTACTCGGCCGGAGTGGTGGCGCCGATGCACTGAATTTCGCCGCGGCTGAGCGCCGGCTTGAGGATGTTGGCCGCGTCCAGCGAGCCCT
>JBEKNO010000201.1:0-5604 GCA_049522735.1 Occallatibacter sp. | reverse complement strand
CCCTAAAGCCGGGCCGAAAATCATATTGGTCACCAGTTGCATTCCCGTCGAGGGGAAGAGCACTGTGACGGTCAACCTGGCCATTTCTTTTGCGCAGCACGGCAAGAAGGTACTTATCATGGAGGCCGATATGCGCCGGCCGAGCATGAAGCACGTGCTGGATGTTTCCAACGAGGCAGGACTCAGCAGTGTTCTGGCCGGCTCGCTTACGCTGGATGAAGCAAGTATGCACGGCGTACATGTGCCTACACTGGATGTTCTGTCGGCCGGTCCGCGTCCGCCAATGCCATCCGAGGTGCTGGGATCGTCCGCCTTCGACGACCTGCTGGAACAACTTCGTTCGCGCTACGACATTGTTTTGATCGATAGTCCTCCCGCGCTTCTGCTGACGGATGCTGTTTCCATCGCGTCCAAGACGGACGCCGTTGTTTGGGTGGCTCGCGCAGGAGTCATCACCAGGCCGTACCTTGCCCGCGCGGCTCAATTGATCGAGCGCAATGGAATGCCGGTCATCGGCTTCGTGCTGAACCGGATGGACAAGAGCGTTGACCCCTATGGCTACGGCTACGGTTACGGTTACGAGTATAAGTACAAGTACTATGGATCCTACTATGGGGAGAAAAATCCAAATGACGAGTAAAAATCTCCAGGCACTGCTGGTTGCGGCCGCTGTTCTGATTTTGTTCAGTTCGCCATGCGCGGCCCAGGCCGGCGGTTCCCCGCGCGGGGATGCTTCGAGCCGAACCTCGACCAATGAGGCAGCGCGCCCTCAAGGGTTGGGGGCCGTGCCGGAGGATTTGGCCAAGATGAAGCTTGCTCCGGGATTCATGGTGGGCTTGAACGTTCTCGACGACCCGGACTTCTCAGGCAGTTTTCGTATCGATGAGCAAGGCGATATAGCATTGCCCATCCTGGGAACAATGCACATTGCCGGCGAAACTGTTTCCGAGGCAAGAGTGCAAATCCGGAAGAAGCTTCTGGAGGACAAGATTCTAAAAGACCCCCAAGTCGAACTGAACGTGCTGGAATACACGGAGACTGATGTAACTATCATCGGAGAAGTGGCTAGTCCAGGCAAGCATCCCCTGCTGTCTCCCGGCAAGCTGGTGGATGTATTGGCGCTTGCGGGAGGGACGACGGTAGCCGCTGGCAATGAAATCCAGATCACGCGCGGAATTGGGGGAGGCGAACCGGTTCTGGTTCACTATTCGAAAGCCACGGCTGCAAAGACAGTCGAAGATGTAATAGTGAATCCCGGCGATACAGTCCAGGTAAAGCGGGCCGGCATCGTGTACGTGCTGGGCGCCGTTAACCGGCCTGGCGGGTACGTGATGCAGGAAGACGGCACACTCAACGTGCTGCAAGCCATCTCACTGGCCAATGGGACAACAACATTGTCTTCCTCCAAAATCATTTATTTGCTGCACCAGAATCCAAATGGCTCTGTAGTATACGTGGCACTGTCATTTAATAAGATGGCTCACGGCAAAAGCTCTAACGTGGAACTGCATGCCACGGATGTGCTGTATGTTCCCATGAGCACCATCAAACTGCTCTATTCCGATCTCCAGATGGTCCTTAACTCAGCAGCCGCGGCCAGCATCTATGCCGCTGTGTATCATTAAATGCCGCTTAGACGGGGTAGTTGAAGATGGGGTCTGTTGAGAGAGCCCGGCGCAGACCGCTCTGAAATATCATCTGAGAGAGATAAAGGAACTCCAAACGCAGGCCCGTGCCACATTCCCTGGGAAGACCCGGTGAGCTGCATCCCGGTCCAATCCTCAGAAGCGGTGAGGCTTTATGTGGATATCAGTCGTGATACCGTCCATGAAGCGGCGCGATATTCTGCATGAGACGGTAATGAGCCTGACCCGTCAATCGCGGCCAGCGGACGAGATATTGCTTTCCGTAGTCGATTCTGAGCAGGATCTGAAGGCAGAAACCCTAAGTGTGCAGGGAGTGCGTATCGTTGTTGGCCCCCAGGGGTTGACCTTTCAACGCAACACCGGCGTCGCCAGTGTTCACCCCGGCTGCGATCTGATCAGCTTTCTCGATGACGACGTGGAACTTCATCCCAACTACCTGCGCAATGGCTGCGAATTCATGGCGCGGCATCCCGAGATCGTGGCCATATCCGCTGGAGGCATGATAGCGAACGGAACACCAAGCGGTGAACTGAGCCGCAGTGAAGCTATAAGGCTGGTGGAGAACTCCCCGGAAGATGCGAGCGGGAGGTACCGGCTTCGAAGCGGACTTTATGGCTGTGACATGATGGTTCGCCGCGGTGTTGCCGAGAAAACTCCGTTCGACACGCGGCTACGCTACTTCGCACTCTATGAAGATCTGGATTTCGGCGCGCGTTGCGCGCGTTTAGGACTTCTGGCAGGGTACACGGGCTGCCAGATCGTTCACCTTGCCACGCAGACATCCAAGTGCTCCTCCAGGCGATACGGCTACGCCCACGCGATGAACGGCTTCTATCTATGGCGAAAGGGCAGCCAGAGCGCGCTGAGCTTTCTCCGCACCACAACCAAGGCCTTGATCGCAAATGTTTGTGGACTTATCGTTGTCCGTCGCGGTGTAAGCCGCGCGCAGCGATGGGGGCGTTTGCGGGGCAGCATACTAGGGTTCCGCGACATAGCTTTCAACGGCGCCCAACCGGAGCGGATCGAGTACATCTGAGCATAGGTTCAACTATAAGGGCGTTGAATGAATGACATAAAGTGCGGGCGTCCCGGAGAAGCGTCAGGAATGGAGGTGGCCAACGATCCTCAGGCTCAGGGCCATCTGGCGTGGACTATTGGTCACAGGCGGCACCGGCAGAAGCGGATGAACCTGGCGTGGGGTACGTCCCTGCTTTCCAAGATTATTACCATCGGTGTTCAGGTGCTGGCGTTACCGCTCGTGTATCGTGCTCTGGGCGAGAGCGGCTTCGCGGCCTACGCCGCGGTTACGGCTTCCGCATCCATGCTTTCGGTGTTGAATCTTGGCATCGGCGGCTCCCTGGTGACGCCGCTTGCTGAGTCAGTCGCCAGGCAGGATGAGCGCCAGCAAGCTGTGCTGTTCCAAGCCGGCTTAGGCCCTCTGATGCTGGCCTGCCTGCTGGGAGCGATCGTGTCTATCCCCACAGTGGCTTTCTTGCCGTTAAGCACGCTGTTCGGAAGGGTCGGAGCCACAGGATCCTGGGATCTTCGGGTTGCCGCTCTGATTGCGGTTTCGGTAACTCTGGTCACCATACCCCTTAACGCCGTCGGCTATCTCAGGCAGGCGTATCAGGAGATGCACTTCACCAACCTGATAGGGGCGGGCTTTAATATTCTCCTTCTTATCGCTCTGCTGGTTGCCGCAAGGCGATTGACCGCAGTCGCGGTTTTCGTGGCGATTGCCGTTCTTATCCCGCTGGGCTGCGCCGCTCTGAATTTCGTGTTGCTGATTTTGAAGCGGCCATTTCTTTTGCGAAGCCAGGGGCGAATCGCCTGGGAAGACAGGCGCCGCTTACTGGCTGACGGTATCCGCTTTCTTGGCGCCGCATTCGCGCCCGCGTTTATTTTTCAGTGGCCGGTGTATTGGATAGCCAGAACCATGCCGGCCTCCACCAGTTCTCTGTTTGCGATCTGCATTCAGGCCATTGTCCTTCCGTTAGGATTCGTATACGGGTATATTTGGCCGCTGTGGCCATCGACCGCCGATGCGCTGGCCAGAGCGGATCACCATTGGTTAGACAGCCAGATAAGAAGAGGACGCGCGCTGATCGTCACTATCGGATGCTGCGCATTCTTTACCTATCTCTTCTTCGGTGAGCAACTTCTCCACCTTTGGCTGCGCAAGCCACTTACGCTCGATTGGCCGGTGCGAGGACTGATGGGCGTGTACATCCTGCTGGCGATTTGGGAGCAATTTCACTACATCGTGGCCCTGGGATTCGGACGACTGCGTCAAGCGACAGCGGCACAGTTCCAGCGCGCAGTGGGCTTTGCGCTTACCGTGCCGCTGTTGACCATGGTTGGTGGAGTCAGGGCGCTCTGGTGTGGATTGTGCTGCTCGATCCTGTTCTGGTCGGCCTGGCGGCTGCCAAGATTATTGCAGGAGAATCGAGGGCAGTGACAAAAAGCATGGTGGACGCATGAATTTCTCCGGCATATCAGGAAAGTCCATGCTGGGAAAAATCCTGCGTTATCCTCTGAAACTCATTCCTTCCAACGCCACGATACCTATCCTGCAGGGACCGCTGCGGGGTAAGCTATGGATAGCCGGATCCAGCATCCACGGTTGCTGGCTGGGGAGTTACGAATACGAGAAGCAGAAGAGGTTCTCGGCGGCCATCCAACCTGGTTATACGGTATATGATCTTGGAGCAAACGTCGGGTTCTATTCTCTGCTGGCAAGTGTTCTGGCCGGACCTGAAGGAAAAGTGTTTAGCTTCGAACCTGTCCCACGGAATCTCAAATTCCTGCACAGACACCTGGAGTTGAATAAATTGACCAATTTCTTCGTTTGGGACTTGGCGGTTGGATGTTCCGAGGGAACGGCGAGTTTCGATTTGGGATCCAATCCATCCCAGGGGCACCTGACGGCTGAATCGCATGGCGCGATGACCGTCCGCACGGTGACCTTGGATGGCCTTGTCGCATCCGGCAAACTGCCTCCGCCCGATTTAATCAAGTGCGATATTGAAGGCGCGGAGTACGACGCGTTGATAGGCGCTTCCGGCATTCTCGAAAAGTATGGGCCAACCATCTTTCTAGCGACTCATGGCCTTGAAGCGCATCGGCGGTGTTGCGGTCTGCTGGCAGATCTTCACTATTGCTTGACATCGCTCAATGAGCTTCCGCTGGATCGGTCCAGCGAATTGCTGGCCATCCGCCAGGAGGCATAGAAGCATTCTCACTTCACGTTACGCGAAACCTGTAGTGATTTTGGAGTAAGGCCGGCCATGCCGCCTTTCACGGTGCAGAAACAGATTCGCTTTTGGGCTAACGATGGGTTGATGTTACATTTTGCGAGGGCAGCACGAGGAGGTTTTTCATTGCTGGATGAAGCACAGATTTATGCTCGACTGGCGGAGGTATTCGAGGACGTATTCGGCGATGATTCAATTAAAGTAACGCCCGAGCTGTCAGCCAGGGATCTGGAGGGTTGGGATAGTCTCGCCCATATCCGGCTTATACTTACGATCGAGAAAGCATTCAAGATCAAGTTTTTGACATCGGAGATCGGCAGTCTGGGAAATGTGGGCGATCTTGTGAAGCTGATCAAAGCGCGGGCCTAGTTATGAGGCATTCCGCCATCAAGACTTACAGATAGTTTTAACGGAGTTAATTGAGAGTATACCCGCAGGGACGGTAATCCAGCCGATGAATGCACTCTATTCGGAATTACAATGGTTGCCGCGCGCGCCCAAGGATTTTACCGTCAGGCTGAAGGCTTTGGGGAATTCGGCCGGTCCCCTTGGGAGCGAACTGCAGGCTCTGGCCTCGCATGCCCTGGACTTGAACCAGTTGACCAAGCTGGCCAAGGTCATTGATCAAGCGCGCTCCGGCGGCAAGCGGCTGGATCCGCTAACTCCGTTCCGGCTGGCGGTGCTCAGTAACTCGACCATCGGCT
>JBEKNO010000200.1:0-5662 GCA_049522735.1 Occallatibacter sp. | reverse complement strand
CAACCTGCCCAGGCACTTCTTCAAGGAAGCGAAGATGGACTACCAGGCCATCATTGCCGGCTCGGTGGGCAAGGAGAACGCCTTCGGCACCTGCGTGGGCCGCGTGAAGGCCGGCGCCATAACCTACGCCCGCTACTCCACCGACGACCGGCGCGGCGTGGTGCGCGGCTACACCGGTCCGGGTAAATTCACCGACGATCCTCTGGAAACCTTTGGCGGCGCCGGCGTGGCCGAGATTCCGCAACTGCAGAAGCTCCTGAAGTACATCTGCCGCGAAGGCTTCGAGCACCACGTGGCCGCCAACTTCAGCGAGGTCTCGAAGGCTGTGCATGAGGCGGCGCGCTACCTCGGCTGGGAGAGCCACCATCACCCCGCGCTCGAGGACTAAGCGCAACAGGGAACAGGGAATAGGGAACAAAGAACAGGGATTAGAAAATCAACTCCGTGCCCCATCCTTTCCGCTTTTTTCTGCGGAAAGGGTGGGATACCACGTAATTAGAGCGGAACCAGAGTTCACGTGCCCTTGTTAAGAATCTGGAAGGTGGCTTTTTCTTGAGGAAAAAGCCACTCAGCGGGCTTGCTTTCGGGGTACATCGACTCTGGTTCCGCTGTAGCGGCCTTTTCGCTGACTCGATAACTTGCTAACTCGCTACTCTGCCTCCCGCGGTTGCAGAGTAAGCCGGGCGGTAAGCACCACCAGCGCGGCCCACAGCGTATCGGCCCCCAGCAGGTGCGCCACCTGCACCCATAGCGGGGCCAAAAGAAATATGTCGAGCAGTCCCAGCGTATAGACAACTGCCAGCAGCAGAAAAACCAGCGCGGAGAGGCCGCGATTGTCCCAGTGCGTAGTGTGCCGGGCGGCGCGCGCCAGAAGCCAGATGAGGAAGATGCTGGCCAGGAACGCGGCGGCGGGATGCATCCAGCGCCAGCGCGCCAGCCAGCCGCTGGTGGCGGAAAAGTCCTGGGCCAGGGCCAGGCCCAGCGAGGACGCGGGGAAGAGCGTGTCGCCCAACGCGGCCAGTGAGCCGGTAACACCCACCATCATCATCGCCAGGACGGTTGCAACGGCGCCGAAGGGAGCAACCATGCGAACACTGCCGCGCAGATAGCCCTTGCGGCGGCCGAGCAGGTGCGCGGTGAGGGTGAGCGCGGCCAGCAGCAGCAGCGTGTTGGCGAGATGCAGCGCCAGGTAGGCGGGGCGCAGCGGCGACTGGCTCTGCGCGGTCAGGCCGAGCTTGACCAGCAGCGCGCCCAGCGTTGCTTCAACCAGGGTGAACGCCACCGAGGCCCCGGCGGCCGCGCGCGCTAGGTGGCCGCGCACCGTGCCAGCGAAGGTCCATGCCGCAAGGCCAACGACGAAGAAAAACGAGAGGCCGCTGGTGAGGCGATGGATGAACTCGATCACCGTGTTCACGCTGGCCGAGTGCTGGATGACCGTTCCGTTGCAGAGCGGCCAGTGGTTGCCGCAGCCGGCTCCCGAGCCGGTGGCGCGCACCAGCGTGCCCCACAGGATGACGGCGATGAAGTAAACCAGCACGCCCCAGGAAAAACGGCGCAGGGCGGGCGAGGGCAAACGATGGGCATCGATGGAAACCGCAGTAGCAGGCATAGAGGAAGACTCCGGATGGAACCCACCAGTGTAGAACAAGCGGCTGTTTGCTCCGGCTGGCCGCTTGAATCAGGGACAGTATCAGGCGTACACTATGTCTTACCTGGAGGTAAGACGAGATGACGAATTCGGCGGTCATGAGTTCGAAGGGGCAGTTGGTCATTCCAGCCAAATTGCGTGAAGAATTGGGGTTCAAACCAGGAGTCCGGGTCGTCTTCAAGAAGCAAGGCAAGGGGCTGCATATCGAACCCGGCAGCTACGAGGCCGTGATGGCGCTCTGTGGAAAGTATGCCGGTCTTGGGTTGGAAGAGAGTTTTGCCGAGGAGCGCCGTTTGGAAAGGGAATTAGAAGACAAGAAACTGGAAACTCTCTGTGAAACTCTACGTTCTTGACGCAAGCGCAGCGATCGTGTTCCTCTCCAAGAGCGCGAATTATGAACGAGTCGCAGCTCTTGTGAAGAAGGTCTCCCAGGGGGAGGCGCGGCTGATCATTTCTATGATCAACTGGGGCGAAGTCCTCTACTCAATGGCTAAGAGTGTGGGAATGTTTCGAGCCACAGCGGACTTAAAGGCGATGAGCGCATTCCTGGAACCAGTGGCTGTTGACGAAGCGCTTGCCGAGTCGGCTGCTACAGTGAAGTTTCATTATAAGCTGGGTTACGCGGACTGCTTTGCAGCATCGCTGGCGATGCGCATGAACGCTACGTTGATTACAGCCGATCCCGATTTCGCCAAATTGGGGAAGAAGTTGAAGATTCTGGCGCTGTCCAGGCATGTGCAATGAGGGACTATCCCTCACTACGCAAATCGCTGGAAACCTCTATTCCTACTCCCCCAGCAGCCGCACCACGTGGTTCACGATGATCAGGTCTTCGGCGGGCGGAATAACGCGCACCGTCACCGGCGAGTTTTCGGCGGAGATGACAGCCTGGCCGCGAACGTTATTGCGGACGGGGTCGAGGACAATGCCCAGGGCGCCCAGGCCGGCGCAGATCTCGGCGCGACAGGCGATGTCGTTTTCCCCGATGCCGCCGGTAAAGACCAGCATGTCCAGCCCGTTCAGCTCGGCCACAAAGCTGCCGATCCACCTGGCAATGGTCCAGGCGAACTTGTCCACGGCCAGCCTTGCCCTGGCGTTGCCGTCTTTGATGGCGTCGCGCAGGTCGCGCATGTCGTTGGAGAGGCCGCTCACGCCCAGCAGGCCGGCCTTCTTGCTGGCCACGGTTTCCAACTGGTCGGCGGCGGCGGTGGCGCTTTCGGACGTCTCGGCAATCTTGCGTAAAATAAAGAGCAGCACGCCGGGATCGATGTCCCCGGTGCGCGTGCCGCTGATGAGGCCGCCGGTGGGCGTCAAACCCATTGACGTGTCCAGGCACTGGCCATTGCGGATGGCGGAGATGGAGGCGCCGTTGCCGAGATGGGCGACGATGAGCTTCTCCGGCACGTTGGGCTGCAACTGGTAGACGATCGACTCGTAGGAGATGCCGTGATAGCCATAGCGGCGCACGCCCATGGCGGAATACTCCTCGGGGATGGGCATGTGGGTGACCACCTCGGGCATGGTGCGATGGAAGTAGGTATCGAGGATGGCAAAGTTAGGCGTGCCGGGGAAGAGGCGCAGAGCCTCGCGCATGATGTAGACGGCGATAGGCGTGTGCAGCGGCGCGAACTCCGCGTAGCTCTCGATCTCATCAATCAGCCGGGGCGTAATGCGCTGGTTATCGCGCACTGTGGGCCCGCCGCAGACGGTGCGATGGCCGATGGCCGACGGGGCAGGGAAGTCGCCGGAATGGAGCGCGTCGGCGACCAGCTTGAAAGCCACCGCGCGCGTGGGCAGAGCCGGAGTCTGATCTACCAGCTTGTTGCCTTCGGCGTCCTTGATCCAGAACTTGCCCAGATCGGTGCCGATGCCGTCGACCGCGCCCTCGTGGAGCTTGCGCCGTTCGCCATTACCGGCTTCATAGACGGAAAACTTGATGGAGGATGAACCGCTGTTCAAAACCAGTACGGGCAAAGAAGCCATGCATTCATTCCTTTGAGGTTGGGGCTGAGCGAGTCAGCGGGTAAGTGTTGTTTGCAAATCGACAATTTCAGGGAGAAGATTCGACTTTCCAATGTTGCATATGGAACAAAGCGTTTGAAGATTCTCAAGGACCGTTTCACCGCCCTTGCTCCACGGTATGATATGGTCAACGTGCAACTCAATACCTGGAGTGGTTGCTGGACTGGTACCATCTACACAGCATTTAAAATTGTCTCTTTGGAGTACGCGCCAGCGCAAACGGAGAGATGGATTGCGTGGCGTTTTATGTTTTCTGATAATGATTTTTTCAATCTGTCGATCAGTAGTTTCTGCAATCAGATTTTCTGTTTTTTCATCAATCCGGTTTTCAGCAGCTTTGGTAATCGGAGTTTCAGTAGCTTCCTCAATCGTGCTTTCATTAGCTTCTGCACCAGTTCCGTTGGCGTAATCGACGAAGGCTCTCAGCGCATTCATCCATGTGCCAAAATGACGATAATACGGTTTCGAAGTAAAGATAACCGATGGCGCTGAAGCCAATTCTCTTACGCTAGGTTGACGACCATAATGCTGCCATAACGAAAGAATATTCTCAAAGAGTTCAATATCTGAATAAGTAACCTTGCTTGAAATCGCGAGGCCAGCCCGAAGAAGCGCTTTGTTCCATGTCCCAAATCGAGCTTTTAAGGTAGCTAAGCTGTATTCTCCGTACTGTTTGTATTGAACGCTCGTTATTTGATTCGTTGCCAGTAATTCGGCGACATGACACAAGTCTTTTATCAACTCCTCATCTGAAATAGGAGCACTAAAAATACGAGATAGCATGAACTGCTGTTTGTTCTCTGAGCCAGGCCTGTTCGCGTAATCTACGAACGCCCTCAGTGCGTTTATCCATGAACCAAAGCGACGATAATACGGTTTCGAAGAAAAGATAACCGATGGAGCTGAAGACAATTCTCTTACGCTAGGTTGACGACCATAATGTTGCCATAAAGTAAGGATATTATCAAAGAGTTCAACATCGGAATAATTAACCTTACTTGAAATCCCGGAGCCAATCCGACGGAGCGCATTGGCCCAACTTCCAAATCTTTTTCTTTGGGTACCAGTGCCATATTTGCCGTGCTGTCTGTATTGATTCATTTTTACCTTATCCGTCCCAAGGAAGTTGGCAACACGGCGCAAGTCTGCTATCAGCTCCTTAACCAAAACAGGTGTACCAGAAACGCGAGTCAGTTTGAACTCGGTTTTGCGCATTGTACGATTCATTGAGCTACCTTCTCTTAGCCACGCTTCTCTATATGCTACTTTGGCTGCTCCCACCCTAGCCGCAAAAACAAAAACGCGGCGAGGGTGGGGCACCCAGATCAGTTAGCGAGTTAATCCTTCGGCCAGCGCCAGTTCTTGATTTCCGGCAGGTCATCGCCGTTTTCGGTTACATACAGTTTGTGACGCTGGATGGCCTCGGAGTACCATTGCTCGGCCGCGTCGGCCTTCGGCGCCATGCGCGGCACGCGCCGGATGACGTCGAGCGCCAACTGAAAGCGGTCGATATTGTTGAGCACGCACATATCGAAGGGGGTGGTGGTGGTGCCCTCTTCCTTGTAGCCGCGCACGTGGATGTTGTCGTGATTGTGGCGCCGGTAAGTGAGCCGGTGAATGAGCCACGGATAGCCGTGGAAGGCGAAGACGACCGGAACGCCGGCCGGAAAGAGCTGGTCGTACTCCTCGTCCGGGAGCCCGTGCGGGTGTTCGGACTGCGGCTGGAGAGCCATCAGGTCCACCACGTTGACCACACGGATGCGCAGATCGGGTACTCTTGCGCGGAGCAGAGTGACGGCGGCCAGGGCTTCCATGGTGGGCACGTCGCCACAGCAGGCCACGACCACCTCGGGGCCGCCTTCGTCGTTCGAGGCCCACTGCCAGATGCCGAGTCCTGTGGTGCAGTGGGCTACGGCTTCGTCGACGGTGAGCCACTGCGGGGCGGGCTGCTTGCCTGCCACGATGAGGTTGATATAGTTCCTGCTGCGCAGG
>JBEKNO010000199.1:0-5693 GCA_049522735.1 Occallatibacter sp. | reverse complement strand
CTGATCTCCTCCGATCCCGCCTTCGCCAGTGAAGTGCTGACCATTGCCAACTCTCTGCTGTACGCCCCGCGCTTTCCCATCACCAACATTCAGCATGCCATCGCCGTGCTCGGCGCCAACCACCTGCAGGGCATGTGCGTCACAGTCGGAGTAAGAGCCTATCTGGGCGGAGCGTTGAGCCGTCCTTCCATGCGGGCTGTTTGGCGTCACAATCTGGCTTGCGGCTTGATCGCGCAACAACTGGCCTCTGCGGGTTTCATGGACAGAGACAGCGCGTACACCTGCGGCGTGATACACGATATCGGCCGCCTGGCGCTGGCCGTCATCCGGCCCAAGGAGTACGCCGTTCTATTGGGCATGCAAAGCGGACCGCCCGGCAGCATCCTCGAAGCCGAACGGGAGTTGTACGGAATGGATCATTGCGAGGCGGGAAGGCGCCTGATTGCGCATTGGAAATTGCCAATCGACTTCGAAGCCATTGTCAGCGAGCATCACCTTCCCAGGCCGAAGGACAGTTCCTGGGATATGTCTGGTTTAATCAATGTCAGTTGCAGATTGGCCGACGCAGCCGGTTTTGCAGCCTTTCCACGGTGCGACGTCACCCCCTATCCAGAACTGTTGGACGAACTTCCGGCAAGGGAGCGCGGCCGGTTCCATGCCGACCAGGAAAGCCTCATTGTTGAAGTTCGCGACAAGATCGAAGCCCTGGAATCTGCCTGAGGCCAGGCCAGGCCAGGCGCGGAATGGAGAAGCCGGCCAAGAGCTATTTTGAAGCGCCGGCGCCGGATTCCAATTGAGGCGCGGAGCCATTGCCTGTGGCAAGCCCGGAGAGCAGGGAGGGCGAGAGCGTGGCCGTGACCACCACCCGGTCGCGCTGCTGGGTCACCTCGGCGGTCCTGAGCAACTCTTTCAGGCCGTTGTTGGCGGAGTTGTCAGCCAGGGGAGCGGTAACGCCGCGGGCCAGGGTGACCAGCGTGGCCAGTGAGGCAGCCTGGCTGGCGGCCACTTCGCTGGTGGGGGCGATCTCCTCCACTTTCAGCCGCAGCGAGCCGGCCATCGGCAACGCGGGCGCCACGCTGGCGATGATGGTGGAGTCGTCCTCCAAAGGCAGCGAGAAGCCGAAGATGCGGATGGCTCCGCTCTCAGAGAAAGGCAGGCCGATCTGGCCCACGCCCCAGGCAATAGAGAGCAGCGGCACATCGTGATAGTGCCGGGCCAGCAGCGTGGAGCCGGCAAAGGGCAGCGCGGCGGCGCGATGCCGGTCGAGCATGGAGTGAATCTGTTCCGGCGTGGGTGTGTTGGAGACGGCCACCATGTCATAGCCGATCTGCGCCACCCTCACCGTGCGGCCCTCGGAGGGGATGGAGTAGACGGTGTGTCCCACGTAGGACTCGCGGGAGGCGGCGTGGGCGTCGAGCCAGGCATTCAGCCGCTTGCCGGTAATCTTGCCCACCAGCACCATGGAATACGCAACCGGCCCGTTGGGGCCGTTAGGGTTCGTCATGCGATGCAGGGCGATGGCCGCCTCGTCCAGGTCGCGCTCCCAGTCGAAGCCGACGGCGTCAACGAATTGCTGGTACTCGGGCACGCGCCGGGGCGGCTTTATGTCCTTGTGGAGGAAGGCGCGCACCGGTTTGAGGTTGATGTATACGATGCCGTCGGACTCGGGCAGCAGGCGGGCAGCCTCGGGCGGCGCCTTGGAGCGCAGGAAGACAGCCACGGCCAAAAGGAGCAGGACCGCGGCCACGACAAGAAGCGTTCTGCGGGTGCGTCTGTTCATGAGCCGTCAGGAATACCCTACCACCTCGCGAGGAATGTTTTGTCGATTCGGCTCATTCAGGGAAGATCCGCGGCAATGCCGAGCGCTTCGGCTACGTCCGAGAGCCGCTTATCGTAGGTCCACAGCAGGGTGGAAGGATGGATGAGGCACGAGGCGATCAGATGCGCATCGATCAGGCCGATGCCCCGGCTGTGAAGGGAGTGGGCCTCGATCATCATGCGCACTTCCTCGATTCGCGCAACCTGCACTGCAGGCAGATCATCCAAGGCTTTAAGCTTCACTGTCCGTTGTCCCAGCGAACCAAGGGCCAGTTCCGCAACGATGAAGGGGTGCATCACGATCTCCTCATTGCCGAGAAGATTCCGCAGCTCGTCGTTGGGAGCGCGAAAATGATCTACCCAGATGGTTGTGTCGGCCAGGATCATCCTTACTCCATCCGCCGCCGCGGGATGTCGAGCATCTCCGGCGAGGATCCTCCCAAGGCCGCCAGCCTGCGCGCGGCTTCCTTTTGAATCAAAGACTTGAGAGCTTCCCGAATCAGAGCCGTTTTTTCGGCTACTCCCGTGTATTCCTGGGCGGTGCGCACGAGCTCATCATCAAGCGTGATCGTTGTTCTCATAAACCCTCCACACATCTATTTTAGCATCATTTGATGTTTAGCGTGTATGCGGCCGACTGTAAAGCACAGCGGCATCTAGAATTGGCTTGAAGTTGATGCTGAGAATGCCGTCGGACTCGGGCAGCAGGCGGGCGGCCTCGGGCGGCGCCTTGGAGCGCAGGAAGACAGCCACGGCCAAAAGAAGCAGGACCGCGGCCACGATGAGGAGCGTTCTGCGGGTGCGTTTGTGCATTCCATCCGGCCAACCAGAGCCGTCAGAATTAACCCTAACATCTTTGGTCTACTGTGCGGTGTCCGTTTCAATTCCACACCCAGGCAGGCATTACCGCCGACGATGTTCCGCTACCGGCGGCAATGGTGATGGACTCTGCTTACTTCAAAAACGGTCTAGTGCTTCTTGTTGTCAGCAGTAGTTCCTACCTTCATCTTCTTAAACTGCTTATCGAGTGCTTTGCCGAAGGCCTTTTCCGAGTCGTTCACAAATTTATCGGCATTCACCAGTCTGACAAAGGCGAGGATCTCTCCAGTCTTGGCGTCGGCCATGGTGAGGATGAGAGTCGCCATGGAGTCCTTTGGCCCCGCAAGGAGAATCCCAAACGCTTTTTTCCCGCCCGTGAGAACCTGTCCCTGACCCTCAACGAAGACCAGGACATCCGCGTTGGCAGTGCATGGCAGCAATGCCACATCATCGCCCAAGGTGAAACGAGACTTGCCAATTTCTTTGGGCTTTTTGTCGATTTGAGCGGAGATTCCCGCGTACTTTTCTTGCAGTTGCAAAAGCACTTGACGGAGTTCGTCGTCGGATGCGCCGCCGCTGGAGGCGCCCGCAGCGGATACAGTTTGAACGCCGGCGGTTTTCAGATGAGACTCGACGATACTCTGCAACTCCGCGCTCCAAGTGTCCGACTCTTTGGACATGCCCTCGCCGCCCTTCATGCCCAATTTCTTGAGTTTCCCCTCGGCAGGCATCATGCATGCGGTGCGTATGTGAATTTCGCCCGAAGTTACCTTGGGGCTCTCGTACGACCAAGAGGGCGTGGCCGCAGCAGCGTTGACGGACAGTAAAAGAGCAGCCATGATGGCAAGACAAACGTGATAACCAGACTTCATCGGATTTTCCTCCTTAAGATTACTTCTGCTGAATTCAGGTGCTTACTTCGATGGGTGGGCCGTGACCGTCTCTGCTGCCTGCGGAGTTGGTTGCGGAGCGGCCAGCTTTTCGACCGCTGCCAGCCTGCGTTCAATTCGGATGCGGTCGATGCTGTTGCTTGCGGCCAGCTCGATGTAGCGGCGATATTCACCGGCGGCCGCGGCATACTTCACTTGTTGTTCATAAAGAAAACCAAGCTCGCGGTGCGCTTGAGCGAACGAAGGATTGCGCTGAATTACGTCCAAATAGAGCTTCTCTGCCTTATCGAGATTCTCGCGGAGCGCGGCTTCGCCTTCCGGTCTCTGCAAAAGCCGCTTTTGCTCTTCCTGCTCCGTCAACTTGAAGAAATTCTTGCGGTCCTCTGCCTGTCCGTGCTTGTTGAGTTCTTCATCCGAGGGAACCTTGGTTTTTGCTCCAAGAGACCGATAGGCATCCGCCAGCAAGACTTGATACTTCGGCTCATCGGGAAACACGGTGGTCAGTCGCGTGGCCCGAGCAACGGCAGTGCGAGCCCTGCGGTTGTTCATATCTGTTTCAATGTTGGCGCAGATGGCCGGGGAAACCTTTTCGAGATACTCCTTCTCGGAACCGGGCCGCGGCGCATTGAGGGCGTGTGCCGTAGCGAATTCGAGGGCCGTTGCACGCCGATCGGTCAGCTTGGGGTGATCGTGATAGAAACCCTGTATCGGCTCAAATTCAAGTTTCGAATCCGCATCCATTAGTTCAAAGGAGCGCGCCATGGCGCCAGGGTCATAGTTGGCAGACATCATGCTGGCCAAGCCATCGCTGTCGGCCTGCCGTTCCATCTCCCGCGAATAGCCATAAATAGTTGCAACTAGTATCTCGGAGGTAAGATAAGCGCTCAATTGAATTGCGAGACAAAACGCTTGCGTTGCGACGCTAAGCTCCGAGCCTCCTGGGAACACGGAAGCAACGCCTTGCACGATATTGATTGCCAGGACTTTCTTGCGCGCGCTACGGTTTTCAAGATAACTGTGGCGGTCAAAGACGTGCGAAGTCTCATGGCCCAGCACAGAAGCCAGTTGAGCCTCGTTCTCCAATAGTGACAAGAGGCCGGTGGTGATATAGACCGTGCCGTTGGGCAGGGCAAACGCGTTCACCATTGGATCGCGCAACACCCGGAATTGGAACTGGACCTTCTCTGGCACCGGACGCGTGCCGATCACACGCTTGCCAATCGCGTCGATATACGCATCCAGTTCGGGGTTGTGAAAGACCAAGCCCTTCTTTTCCATCTGGCGGTCAAACTCGTTGACTTCGTCGAGAACCTGGGTATCAACTTTTGTGAATTGGAATTCAGAGACCGCGTTGTCCTGGCCATGCACATTCGGCGCCAGGAACGGGCAGATGGCCAGAAATACAACTGCGAGAATGTTTTTGCGCATGAGTTCTCTCCTTACGATTCAAAACCGCCAAAACTGTAAAAAAATGGCAGCAGAATCATCCACCCAAACCCAGCCTTTTAGCAAGAAGTTTTTTTGAGCGCCGAGCAAGCCGCGGGTGTTCCGCCAACCCGCGAATCGGATATCCTGAGGCTTTGGGATTCACAATGCCTACAACTGCCGCGTTGATTCATCCCGGAGAGATTCTGCTGACGGAGTTCATGGAGCCGCTGGGGCTGACGGGTTATCGTCTGGCCAAGGATTTGGCCGTGCCCGCGCCTCGCGTGGGAGATATTGTGCGCGGAAAGCGGGCGATCTCCGCCGATACAGCGCTGCGGTTGGGGATTTATTTTGGGCTTCCGGCGCAGTTCTGGCTGAATTTGCAGAATGAGTACGATCTGCGGAAGGCGGCGGCGAGTCCGGCGCTCAAGCGGGTTGCGCCCAGGGCGGCGTGAGTTCCCGAAGAAGAGACGGCAGTTGAGGTTTGCGGGTTCCCACCCTTTCCGCAGAAAAAAGCGGAAAGGATGGGGCACGGGGCTGATGAGGTAGATGTAAGGATCGTGTCATTCAAACGCCGCTCCATGCAATGATTTATCCTGCTGAATAAGCCTATGAATGAAGAGATTCCCAATCTTGATGCATTTGATGAGCCTGCGCTGGACCGGGCGTTTGCCGCGCTGGAAAAACAGGCGCGCGCGGATGCCGCCGCGCTCGATAGCGAGGAGGCCCAGGAGGCCTTTC
>JBEKNO010000198.1:0-5728 GCA_049522735.1 Occallatibacter sp. | reverse complement strand
GGCGCATCACTTTTTCCCAGTTATCGCAGTGTTTTCAATAGCTTCTGAGATAATTATACCAGCCAGCTACGATCTATGTTATTGATTCTTATGGCAATTAATCAGATTTTCAGACACGACTGAATAGCCGCGTGCCCCATCCTTTCGCCTTTTTTCTGGCGAAAGGGTGGGAAAGTACAGACCCAAACCACCCCCGCTATTCAGGCGCAGAATATGGAGTCACACTAGCAGGTTCCCTATCCGGCTGCACCAGCCAGGCCGTTCTGTCTTTGTAGTAATAAATAAGTTCGAGATTGCTGGCGGCATCCGTCTCCCGCGCCCACACCACCTTGGAACCATCGATATCCGCGGCGTTGTACACCCACTCGTCCAGCGAACTGTGCTGCGGAGAATAACGGACAATCGCGAGTTGCTTGCCGGGCATTAGTTCGAGCCTCTTCTGGACTCGGGCGCGCGCCATGCCCAATCGCCCCGGGCCATGCCATGTGGAGGACCACTCGGAACCCGGCCAAGCGGCCAGGCGCAGATGGAGAGGCTCGGCGCAGAGCCTGATTCCGCCCAGAACCAGGCACACCGTGACCAGCATGCGCACTAATGCCTTTCCCACCGGTCGTCCATCCGGATTGCAAAGTCGCAGATGGCGCATGGCCTGGAGGCCGATGGCATAGAAAGCCGCGGTAAACGGGGCCAGATAGTGGGGGATCAGGAAGGTTCCAGAGAGCATTCCCGCCCCCAGCACGGCCACGCACACCACCAGGAAGCGGATGCGCCGGTCGATCAAAACGCGGCGCAGCATGATCAGGGGCGGCAGCAATGCGATGCCCGCAAAGAACAGGAGTTGCCGCAAGGGCTTGAAGAACAGGTCTTCCGACAGGAAGCCGCGCAAGGTGCGCAGCCAGCGCACATAGCCCAGCTCATAATCGACGTAAAAGTCGCGCATCACTTTGTGCCTGTAGACCGGCTCCGGCCGCGGCGCTTGCCACACCCAGTAAGGAGCCGCGGCATAAGTGACGCGGTCCACCGTATAAGGCAGGATAAGTGGATTTCCGAAGGCGCGATAGTCGTAGTAACCCATCCAGGCAACGGCGGCAACCATGAGCGCCAGCGGAAGCGCGGCGCAACGGGCCAGCACGGCGGCGGGCGGGCGATTTTTTCTGAAGAATATCCAGCGGCCGAGAACGATCCCCACTGGAATGCAAAGCAGGAGTCCTTCGAAGGGCCTGCTCAGGGCCATCACGATAATGCCAACCGCCAGCAGCAGGCCGTAGCGAAGGCGCGCCGCCCGCATCAGCCGCGGAAGCACTCCCAGCACCAGCGCTCCACCCACAGCCGCGACTGAGCCGCCGCCGGAGTAAGTGTTGATCCAATAGCTGAAGAGTCCCAGGCGCAGAACCGCCAACATTCCGCCCAGCAACGCCCATTTCGGCGGCAGCCACGCCTGCAGCATCCAGCAGATGGCGGCGCACATGAGCGCCGTCACGCACAGCAGGCTAAACCAGGAATGCCCGAAAAGCGTCTTGCCAACGGCCAAAACCAGGCCTTGCGCGGGGAAGTACATCGACATATAGGTCGGCTGCATGGTGATCTGGAAGCTTTCGAAATGCTTCCACATCGCGGGAGTGGGGTTGGCGAGCCTGCCGGATGCGAAGGTATTCCCGGCCAGCAGAAAACTGAAATCATCGTGAATGAAGGGCAGGGGAATGGGGCAGAAGGGAAGAATGGCCAGGCGCCCGAAAAGCGCGGCCGCGCCGGTGACTGCAACCGCTAATCTCTTTCTCCGTGCCAGGTGGCCGAAGGCGCGCTCCATACGCGAGAACCAGGGAGCGCCGAGCCGGGGCCAGCAGAATGCCAGCGCGACCGCGATCGAGGTCAGGCAGGCCTCGATCAGCATCAGCGAAGGGCCGCTTTCCGTGCCGGGTGCGAGGATCATAACCGGGTAGCCACCCTTCTTTCCGATTTGAAGTTAGTCCGGAATCTGCGCTTCACAACAGTACATTCCAGAGTACTCCCGGCTGTAGCGGCCGCTTCACCGCAAGCCTGAGTCTTAGCCGGCGCATACAAAGTAACTTGTGCCAGCATCCGCCTTTAATAGGACGGCGGCCGATATATGCCGAGCTTAATCGATTGCATCAACATCTCTCGCGTTTCCTGATTGAACGCGGCTCTCTGGTAAAATGCATCTGATAATGCCTCGCTTCCAGATAACTGAGGGGTTATCCCAGTTATAGGTTGGGGAAGGGTTGGATGCTCGAAAGCAACCACCGCCTGGAAGAGTGCGCGGTCGCGCAGGCCCAGCATTGACAAACCCATCGCGTCCGCGCATAGAGAGAACAAAACGGCAACTGCAACCGCGCCGAGATAGAACTTATTCTTCAAAAGCGGAGCGCGTCTATACTGAAGAAACTCTTCAACAATTACTAACCATGCAAAGATCAGAAGCAGCGCGGAATAAATCGCGTATCGGGGGGCAAGGCTCTGCGCTACACCAAAGTCCGACCGGATGCCAGCGACACCAACCGCTGTCAACAACAGAAAAAGAACGCTGTAGGACGCCTGCGGATTCCTGCGAGCATAGCCTCGGCGGGCCATGTAGGCAAAGAAAATGCAGAGCAGGATTCCAAGGATAAAACAGCCGGCCTTGAAGGGGAAACTGCCTGCGCTGCCGATGAAGGCGATGATGTATGCTGGCCTGAACGGATGAAGGGTTGAAAGGACCGAACGGTGAGAGTCGGTCTGCGACGACATTACGTTATAGCGATACGCATATGCGGCGGCGCATCCGGCCGAAACGGCAAGCCAGCTTGCAATGCGCGCATAATGGCGGCCCAAAGCCAGGATCAGCACTCCAATCGGGATCAGTAGAAATCCGTTGGCGTTCGAGGCAGCCGCCGGGATAAGGAAGGCCAGCGCGCAGCAAAATGCCCAGAGCCCTCCCCGCACAAGAAGGTAGATTGCGCTTATTGAGAACACGATGACCGTAATATGCTGAAGGCTGGCGGTCGCCCAATTGAGATCCTCCCAATACTGAAACTGAAAGAGCAGGCACGAGACCGGAATGAAAAATGCCAGGCGCGTGGCAATATCCTTATGGGCGGGGAGAAACATCTTCCAGAGCAGAATGGCCAGCAAGAGCACGAATCCATTGCCGATGGCGGAGAGCATCCTGAAGTCAATATGCCCGAATAGATAAAACTGCAACCAGGCCAGACCGTGCGCGAAGAATAGCTTATACTCGTTGTGCTGCGCGGCAAGAAAGTATGAAGTCTTCGCAGCAACGTCCTTGAGCATTGTCAACTGATTCAAAAAATCCAGGAACACATGGGAATCGTCGTAGAACGGTATATCCAGTGTTCTGCGAAAAAGAATTGTATAGAAGAGGATTGCCGGAAGAGTTACAAAGAATGCCGCGATGAGAGTCTTGGTCCGGGAAGTAGGAGACGCCTCCAAGGATAGGCGCCGGTTCTCGGCCAAATCTTGCTCCGCCTCCCGTCTATGTTGCTCTCCCATGGGTAACTTGCTCCCCTTGCCATTTCCCCGCTGCTCATTTGCCTCTATTGGGACTCGAGTTACAGTCCGGTTCAGAATCTCTCTAGCCCTGCGCAATCCGGGAATAATACTTCTGATTTAATTTTCTGCCGCTGGGGCCGAATCGCGGCGCGCGCCTGATCCCCCACTTATGCGCCACGAAACTCACTGTGGTGGCCAGCACTCCTAATCCATACTGCACGCTGCGCTTGAAATTGATTGAAGAGGCTTCGTCAAAGTACTTAGTCGGGCAGGAGATCTCTCCAATCCTGTAGCCGAACATCACGGCCTGGGCGATCATCTGGTTGTCGAATACAAAATCGTCGGAGTTTTCCAGCAGGGGAAGAGTCTCGAGCAACTCCCGCGAGAAGGCCCGGAACCCGGTATGGTACTCGGAGAGTTTCACTCCCAGCATCAGGTTTTGAAAGGCCGTGAGGAGCCGGTTGGCGACGTATTTATAGAATGGCATTCCGCCTTTCAATGCCCCCGCTCCCAGAATGCGCGAGCCCAGAACCATGTCATAGACCCCGCTGGCCACCATGCCCGCCATGGCCGGAACCAGGGACGGCGTGTACTGGTAATCGGGATGAACCATGACCACGATGTCGGCGCCCGCAGCCAGAGCCTCGCGGTAGCAGGTTTGCTGATTGCGGCCATAACCGTAATTGGCGTCGTGCACAAAAGTCAGTACGCCGAGTTTCCTCGACAGGGCCGCGGTCTGGTCCTTGCTGGAGTCATCCACAAGAATCTTGATGTCCACCACGTCGGACAATTCGCGCACCGTCTGCTCCAGAGTCTTTTCGGCGTTATAGGCCGGCATCACAACCGCAACTCGCTTTCCGTTGATCATGGTTCCAGCTCCTGAAAACTATTTTTCTTTCATGCCTGACCCGGCAGCCGCTTTAGTGCGTGGCCGCCGCAGGCTCCTCTGGCGCCGGGTATGGTGAAATTGTTGCCGGCTGCGCGTCCGGCTCTACCAGCCAGATCTTCCGGCCGCTGTAGTAGTGTATCAATTCTAAATTATTGGCGGCATCCATCTCTCTTGCCCATACGACTTTGGAACCATCGATGTCAGCCAGGTTATAGACCCACTCGTCCAGCGGATTGTGACCGGGAGAATAGCGCACCATGGCGAGTTGGCCGCCGGGAAGTTGTTCCAGCCCGGCCTCGATATGAGCGCGCTGAACGCCGAAATGTTCCGGGCCATACCACTTATCTGCCCATTCCGAGGGCGGCCACTGGGGAATCACGATGTGGAGAGGCCCGGTAAACAAGCGCAATCCGGCCATTACAAAACAGATCGTCACCGTGAGGCGGACGATGACTGCGCCCACGGGCTTGCCGCCCTGGCTCCAAAGCCGCAGGTGGCGCATGGCCTGCAGGCCGAGGGCATAAAAGACAGAGGTGAAGGGCGCCAGATAGTGAGCGATGAGATAGATTTCGACGACCATGCCCGCCGCCAGGATAAGCGCGCACAAAACCAGGAAGCGGATGCGGCGATCCAGGAAAACGCGGCGCAGCATGATGAGCGGCGGTAGCAGGGCGAAGCCGGCAAAAAACTCGAAGCAACGGATGGCTTTGAACGAGGTTTCAGTAAAGAAGCCGCTGAGTTTATGGATTTTCTTGTAGCCGCCCAACTCGTTGTCCATATAAAAGTGCCGCAACGATTCGTGCCGGTAGACGGGCGTGGGCCGCTGCTGCTGCCAGATGTAATAGGGCGCCACGGCGTAGGTGGCGCGATTGACGGTGTAGGGCAGAGTGTAGGGGCTACCGAAGGCGCGGTAATCGTAGTACGCCATCCACGCGCCGGCGGCAACCACCATGGCCAGCGGCACAGCGCTCATGCGCAGCAGCGCGGCAGAGGGAGGGCGATTTTTGCCCGACCAAATCCAGCGGCCCAGAACCACCGCTACCGGGAGGCAAAGAAGAAGGCCTTCGTAGGGGCGCGTGATGCCCAGCAGAACGATACCGGTTCCCATCATAAGAGCGTCGCGATGGCGCGCTCGCCTCATCAGCCGCGGCAGGGAGCCCAGCACCAGCGCTCCGCCCAGGGCGGCGATCGAGCCGCCGGCGGAGTAGGTGTTGATCCAGTAGCTGAAAACTCCCAGGCGCACCACCGCCAGCATTCCTCCCAACAGCGCCCAGCCGGGCGGCAGCCACGCCTGCAGCATCCAGCAGATGGCGGCGCACATCAGCGCGCTGG
>JBEKNO010000197.1:0-5730 GCA_049522735.1 Occallatibacter sp. | reverse complement strand
GCATCCATCTCCGCGTCCTCCTCCGTCAACGTGCCCCGCCACTCCGGCTCGTCCGCCAACTCCATCGCCGCGGTCCGCTCAGGCTCCCTCGTCTCGGAGTCCTCATCCGGCGGTTGCTGCTCCGCAAGATCAAATAACATCTTTGCGCTGCCTCTTGTGCCCGCCAGCATCTCATTCAGCAGTTTTGCCGTTATCTTAGTGGTATTTTTCCCAACGGCCTTGCCCACTGCCTCGCGCAGCATCTTCATTCCCGACGCGTTCGCCTGCTTCGGGTTTGACTTTCGGCTCGTTTTGCCTGCTGCTGCCTGCTTCACTTTCCCCGCCGGGCTTGCAACCGCTTTGCCCGCCGGTACCTGCTTTTTCTGCCTTCGATCGGCCATCTGTCCGCCATTCCCGGTCCATCGTTCCACGGTCTTTCGCAAGCCCTGGAAAGGAACCAGCGCCAATTCCGCACTGGAATCGCCCATCTGGCACACAGAAAAAATGCCTAATCCACCTCTTCTTCCCTACGCCTGCGAACCCGCGGCGGATGGCCCGAAGAAGATCAGGAGAGCCGCATTCCCTCTCTCCTGTCGTCTCAGTTCACTTTGATTGTTCTTAGCTTAACCAACCTCAGCGAAATGATTTGCGCCGGGCCAAAACCTCTCTGCCCATTATTTTCAACTACTTACGCATAGGTAATTTAAACGGTTTCTTGACACCGCTCCCAAAAATGAACAATAGGTTCCCAAATTGGCTCCCACCGACCTCCTGCGGCATGTTCTACCATATCTCGGTGACGTCCCAGGCCACGCACGCTCCCATCCTCCTTGTTCACGGCGGAGCCTGGGCCATCCCCGGCGACGAAGCGGCCGCCCACCAGGCAGGCGTGCGCAACGCTCTTCAAGCCGGCTTCGCCATACTTTCCCGCGGCGGTTCTGCCCTCGACGCCGTTGAAGCCGCCGTCACCATCCTTGAAGACGACCCCACCTTCGATGCCGGCCGCGGCAGCTTCCTCACCTCCGATGGCCGCGTGCAGCTTGATGCGCTGATCATGGACGGCGGCCGCATGAAGGCCGGCGGCGTAGCCTGTGTCGAGCGTCTCCGCAACCCCATCCAGGCAGCCCGCCTGGTTCTCGAAAAAAGTCCCCACGTCTACTTCGTCGGTGCGGGCGCCGAGCAGTTCGCACAGGCCCACGGCATGACCCTCATCGACAACGCCGAACTGGTCCTCGAACGAGAACGCCAACGCCTTGCCCAGGCCCAGGCCCGCCAATCCGCCGGCCTCGCCGACCAGTCCTTCACTGGCCCTGATCGCCGCTCCACTCCGGTCCTGCGCGACGACAAAAGCCCTGAAACGGCAGTGAAGGGTACGGGCTTCAGCCCGTACATAAAACCCGCCGAAGAAACCCGGGCTTCAGCCCCTGACGGAAAACAATCTTCCCAAGGCACGGATAGCCACGACACCGTAGGCGCCGTCGCCCTCGACGTTCGCGACAACCTCGCCGCCGCCACCTCCACCGGCGGCACCCTCAACAAAACTCCCGGCCGCGTCGGCGATTCCTCCCTCATCGGTTGCGGCTGCTACGCCGACAATCTCTCCGCCGCCGTCTCCGTCACCGGCTGGGGAGAACCCATCATGAAGCTGGTCCTCGGCAAGTGGGCCACTGACCGCGTCGCCAGCGGCATAGCACCTGAAATCGTCGCCCGTGAGGCCATCGCCTACCTCTTCAACCGCCTCGGTGGCCACGGCGGCATCATCCTCCTCGGCCCCGACGGCCGCTTCGGACTCGCCCACAACACTCCCGCCATGGTCTGGGGAATCGCCACCCCCAACGCCCTTCAAACCGGCCTCACGGTCTGAAAAGCCATGCTGGTCCTCGCCTCCGCATCCCCGCGCCGCCGTGAACTCCTTGCCCAGGCCGGCTTCTCCTTTGAGGTCCACCCAGCTCACATCCCCGAAGATCCTAACCCCAACGAAGACCCCATCGCCTACGTCACCCGCCTGGCCCGCGAGAAAGCCCAGGCCGTCTACTTACTGCTCTCCGCCAACTCGGAGCCGGATAATCCACAAATACTCCGTGCCCCATCCATTTTGCGTTCTTCGCAAAATGGGTGGGAAAACACGAACCCACACAGCGCGTCTACTCCGGCTTTGTATCAGGGCACGACTTCAGTCGTGCCGAAAACACGCATAGAAGATACGGGGGCTTTAGCCCCTGAGAAAATCCTATCGGAATTTCTCGCCGTTTTGGCCGCCGACACCACCGTCACCCTCGACAACCACATCCTCGGCAAGCCCGAAGACCCCGCCGACGCCGCCCGTATGCTCCGCCTCCTCTGCGGCCGCACCCATCACGTCATCACCGGCGTCGCCCTGGTCACCGCGCAGCGCACTGAAGTAGCCGCCGAAGTCACCGCCGTCAAATTCCTCACCCTCTCCGAAGAAGAGATCGCCGCCTACATCGCCACCGGCGAGCCCATGGACAAAGCCGGCGCCTACGCCATCCAGGGCCGCGCCGCACGCTGGATTCCCCGCATCGAAGGCGACTACTTCAACGTAGTCGGCTTGCCCATCGCACTCGTCTCCACCCTGCTCAAAACAGCGTTAGAATCGCCACGCCGGTAACCACTCCAACCTGTGCTCTATTGCGTATCCCGGTACCACAGATCCCATTCCTGCGATTTTTGCTTCACAAAGAGTGCAAATTCTGGCCTATACTGCGCTTAGAGCGAGGGGTTCCACCTCCATTGCGGTGTCCTCCTCACAAGTCCCCATGGCCACGCAACTCTCCCACAAGCGCGCCGTTGACTCGCCATCGATCCCCGACCGTCTCTACTTCAAAATTGGAGATGTCGCCCGCATCTGCGGCCTCGAGACTTACGTCCTGCGCTTTTGGGAGACGCAGTTTCCTCAGCTCAAGCCCAACAAGAGCGGAACCGGCCAGCGTCTTTATCGCCGCCGCGACGTCGAGTTGGTTCTGGAGATCAAGCGCCTGGTCCACGCCGAGGGATATACGCTCTCCGGCGCACGCCAGGTTCTGGAGCAGGTTCACCGCCGCCCCGCCCCGCTGCCCGGCCCGCAGCCTGTTCCGGAAAACGATTCTCCATCCCGCTTGCCGCTCCCGGGCAATGACTCCGGCCGGCGCCTCGATGCTGTTGCCGCAACCATCGGCCACGCCCGTGCCGAACTCAGGGAGATTGCCGGCCTGCTGGCCGCGCCCCTTCCTCGCCCGTCGCGCCGACGCCCCCGACTGGCCACGGTGCCAGACCATACCGGCTCCCTCTTCCCGTCCTAGAGCTATTCACGGTCACTGGAATGTGGGTCGGTCGCCGCGACGACCAAAGGTGGGAAGCGTGCAGGCGCGCAGAATCGAAGCCGCGCTATCAATAGCGCCGCCATCTCTTCATCGCAATGCGGAGAAAATGGTCGGGACGGGCAGATTTGAACTGCCGACCCCTCGCACCCCAAGCGAGTGCTCTACCAGGCTGAGCCACGTCCCGACACAATCGAGCCGGCTCGCGGAGAGCCGGCTTTGGGGTCTCGATCAGTTTACACCAGCACTCGCCCTGCGCGCTGGCGCTCGAAAAACAACCGGCGCCCTCACGCCTGCCGTGTGCTCCGGTACAGATCTTCCAGCGCATCGCAGGCCGACCGCACTCCGTCTTCGCGCTCCAGTACGCGTGCCACCTGCAGCGCCCGCCGCGCAAATCTGGGCTCGGCCAGCATCGCTTTCAGCTTCCGCGCTACCCTCATCGGCGTGTAGTTCCCGCGCTGGATCACCCTTGCCACCTTCAGCCGCCGCATCCGCCTGCCGTTGTCCGGCTGGTCGTGCGAGTAGGGCATGATCAGCATCGGCTTGCCCGTCCGCAGGCACTGCGCCGTCGTCCCCACTCCGCCCTGGTGCACCACCATCGCCGCGCGCGGAAACAGTCCCGAGTAAGGCGCGTATTCGGCCACGCAGATCGTCTCCGGCAGTTTTTGCCGAGGCCGGTTGCGCGGGTCAGAGCCGATCAGCAGCACCGCCCGCACTCCCAGCCGGATCGCCGCCCTGGCCGAGAACTCGTAGAACCGTCCCGCCGCCAGCACCGCCGCCGAACCCAGCGTAAACACCACCGGCGCCGGCCCCGCGGCCAGAAACTCTTCCAGGTGCCTGGGCAGCTCCTGGTTTCCCGCATCCGCGTCGTAATAGCAGAATCCGGTAATCAACGCGTGCTCCGGCCAGTCCTTCTGCTCAATGCCCAGAACCCGCGAAAACAGCGCCAGCACCAGGTAAGGCGAGTGCTTGGCGTCGAAGAGCGGATTCGTGCCCCTGGGCAGCCCCAGTTGCTCGCGCAAATCGTAGATCGGCTGCGGCCATTTCCGGCTCACAAACCGCGCCAGCCGTTTGATGACGCGCCCAAACCCCGGCACCGCCTTGTCCGCCCGCGCCAGCCGCGGGTACGGGGGCAGCACCGGCGGGTCGAAGGCGGAAAAGAACGACAGCGGCGCCAGTACATAGCTGGCCCAGGGAATCCCCGTCACCTCCGCCACCAGCGGCCCCGCATAGTTCAGCTCGCCCAGCAGCAGCAGGTCGGCGCGTTCCGGCCTGGTCGCCGCATCCAGCAGATCGTCGTAGGTCTGCCGCAGCACCGGAAACAGAAACTCGCGCAGTCCCCGCTCCGTGCCCTTGCGCACGTCGTAAACCATCTCCGCCCTGTGGGTGTCTTCCGGGTCGATATCCGGCCTGACGGCGTGAAATTCGAGACCCAGAGGCGCAATCTTCGGCTCGAAGACCGCCGGCAACGCCATCACCGGCACATGCCCGCGCCGCTTCAACTCCAGCGCAATCGCAATCAGCGGATTGATGTCGCCAAACGTCCCGATATTCGAAAGAACAATGCGCAAAATGTCGTTCCCCTGGACCGGCGTATTCGACCCGCACTCACAGAAGCCCCGTGTCCCATCTTCTCGTACTCACAGAAGCCCCGTGCCCCATCCTTGCGAGTTTTTTCTGTCGCAAGGGTGGGAAACCACGAAGCCAAACCAGCGCCCTCTTGAACCCAGCCGGATCAACTTAGAGAGTAATGCATCAGGGCAGGGTTCGCGGCGTTTATCCCTTGCCACGGCCAGGCTTGGCGTTGGCGCAGGCAGGCGGAGTGTCAGGCTGTATATTTTCCGCCCGTACCTTTTTGCGGCGTAATGATGGCGAAGGCGCGATGCCGCTCCTCGAAAAGTCCAGCAGGCGGAAGTTTCAGCGGCTGCACCTTCACCTCCCAATCCGATTCCGGGAAGACGTGGAGGCGGATTGGCGCAAAATAGAGAATCTTGATTGGATGCAGACAGGCAATCTTGGCCAGACGGCTTGCAATAGGAAACATGAAACGCTCATCGAAGGGGTTGAACAGATAAAACAGCGTACCCTCTTCGGGAAGATGGGTAACCGCATCGCCGCAGATGATGCGCACGTTCGGGAACCGGGACAGTCGCTGGCGGGTCCGCTGGGCTACGTGCTCCATGAGCTCGATCCCGATGATCGGATTCCTGTATCCCTGCGCCAGCCACCAGTTGATGATGCGTCCGTTGCCGCAGCCCACATCCACCAGGGTATCGTGCGAGCCGATCTGGCCGGTGAAGATCTGCCCCATGAGCAGGGCAATCGCATGAACGGAATGTACCAAGAGAGCCACGGTGGTACCGGCGAGGTTATTCCCTGCATGTGTAGTTATCTGTTGCTGTGTATGGATGGATAACAGGGAGCCTGGCGGCCG
>JBEKNO010000196.1:0-5757 GCA_049522735.1 Occallatibacter sp. | reverse complement strand
CCGCGTCCGCTCCACCCGCGGATCGCGCAAATCGGCGAAATACTTCAGGGGACTGTCCATCTCCCCATCTCAACCTGCCAAACCCTTCTTGCATATAGTAATTAAGATGCGTTTGCCCTGGGATGAACCCCTCATTCGCAAGGCGCTTGACCTGGGTGTGGTCATCCTGGGCCAGGATTAGCTCATTGGGGGCGTGGATTGAATTGGGACGTATGGTGGGCGCTGCAGGATTTGAACCTGCGACTTCCACCGTGTGAAGGTGGCACTCTACCGCTGAGTTAAGCGCCCAAAGAGGGCTGGCAAAGGCCGCGCCAGCGGGGCATCCCATGGGTTAGAGTAACACCAGCGGGGCTTTGCGGCCAATGCTTGCAGCCAAGCCCGTGGGAAGGCACATTCGCTTCGGCCGACCCGAACCCCGAGCGATATCACTGATGCGCTTTCGAGCCAGATTCAGCCGCCATGCAGCCGACTTCCCCCCCGACGGGGAGGCTGTGCTGCGCCCCAGTCCAGGCCTGGGCGGCCTTGACCTCGATCTCTCCGGTTCGGCCTTCGCGGGCGCCGTCCAGGGCGGTTCGAGCCTGCCCGGCGCTGGTCTGCCGGGCTTGCCGGCCCAGTCCTCGGCCCGGTTCTCCGGCTCCCGGAATTGCCTGCGCCTGGACGGCGCCCCAAGCGGGAATTCCGGCCCTGAAACTGTGCCTGGGGCGCAACCTTCCGCCGCGGATGGGGTTCCAGAGGATATGGCGAGCCTGGTACTGGACAGCTCGGCCCTCGGTGCGTGCGCGGCGTCACGGCCGGACTCAAGACCGGAGACGGATGCGGAGCGGCAGGCCGGTGTGGACCCAGCCAGCGACGCAGCCATCATGCGGCGCGTGGCCGCGGGGGACGAATCGGGCTTCAACTACCTGGTGGAAAAGTACCACCGGGCCATGATTCACTTTCTCTTCCGCATGGTGCGCAACCAGGCCATTGCCGAAGAACTGGCGCAGGAGGTGTTTCTGCGCGTCTACCGCTCGCGGGAAAGCTACCGGGCCGAGGCCAAGTTCAACACCTGGCTCTATCGGATAGCGACTAACCTGGCGGTGAACTACGCACGCGACACCCGGCACGAGCGGACGGCGCAGACCCTCTATCTGGATGCCCCGGACGAGGCGACAGGCACGACGCCGGACGTGGCCGACGATGAACCGACGGTGGAGCAGCGGCTGCTGCGCGAGGAGCGAATGGCGGCCATTCGCACGCATGTGATGGCCCTGCCGGAGCGGCAGCGGATGGCGGTGCTGATGCACAAGTACCAGGGGATGGACTACCGGCAGATCGGGGAGGTGCTCAAGCTGAGCGAGTCGGCGACCAAGTCGCTGCTCTTCCGCGCCTACCAGACGCTGCGGGACAAACTAAAGGATTTTGTGTAAGGGTAAACAAGCCGGGCTCGACCGGCGGAAGTGGGGTGGTTGCGATGGAACGGACGAAAAAGGATTGCACTGCAATGGAATCGAAGCTGGCGGACCTGCTGCTCGATCCCGACAGGGCGCCTGCCAAGGTTCGAGCGCATGTGGACGCGTGCGAGCACTGCCGCGCGGAGCTCAAGGAATTGCGGGCGACCATGGCGCTGCTGGATACCTGGGAGGGTCCGGAGCCTAGTCCCTACTTCATGACCCGGCTGGATGCGCGCCTGCGGGAGCAGCGGGAAGCGGAACCGACCGGCTGGTTTGAGCTTCTGCGCGCCCGCTTCGTTTACGGGCCGCAGACCCATGTGCGTCCGCTGGCGGCCATGGCGCTTACGGTTGTGCTTCTGATAGGCGGCGGGGCGTATCTGGGCATCACCGAATGGGACCAGCCAGCCAATTCTCCGGGACAGGCCGTGGTGCACGATTTGCAGACGCTGGATAGCAATGCCCAACTGCTGGACCAGCTGGAGACGCTTTCCAGCAGCAACGAAAACGGGGACTGACTGTACATTCTTAGCGGGCCGGGCTGGGGCCGGGAGACAAGATGACCGGGGAACTCAATGCGGGGCGGATGCGCTCGGCGGCTTTGGCTGCGTTGCTTGCGGTCCTGTGTCTGCCCACGGCATGGGCTCACGGCCAGCACGGCGGCGCGCCTGCGCCCCGTTCCGCCTCCGCGCCGGCCGCGCACGCTCCGGCTCCCCAGTTTCAACCCATGCGGAATCAGCCCAATAGGCCCCAGAACCAGAGCCGGCCCAGTCTGCAATTCGGAGGCAGGCCTCAGGGGAACGCAGGGCAGCGTCCGGCGCCCGGCTATCCAGCGTCTGGGCTTCATCCCGCCTATCCAGGTTCGGCCTATCCGCGGCCTGGTTACCCTGCTTCGCCGTATGGGGCTCCCGGTCGTCCTGCTTACGTCTATCCCGGAGCGGCGCCGCCGGGCCACCTGGGCGACTGGCTCAATCAGCACCGGGGTCTTCCGGTCCAGGAACAGGAGCGGATGCTGCGCGGCGACCCCAGCTTCAGGCGCCTCAACTTGGCAGACCAGCAGCGGTTGATGCGGCAGTTGCACCAAGTGAACCAGATGCCCGAAGAGCAGCGGCAGCGCCGGCTGGCCCGCGCCGAGATGATCGAGCGTCTGTCGCCCCAGGAGCGCATGCGGATCAACCTCTCCGCGCGCCGCTGGGCTTACCTGCCGCCGGAGCGCCAGGCGCTGATGAAGAACGCCTTCCGGAACCTGCGCGCGGTTCCCATGGACGAGCGCCAGATGGTGCTCAACTCCGCCCGCTACCAGGGCGTATTCAGTCCGGAGGAACGCGGCATCCTCTCCGATATGCTGCGCGTGGAGCCCTACGAATCGGCGCGGTAACTCCTGTTCTCGAACGGGCTTCCGAGCTTTCAACTGAGCGAATCGAACCAGCAAATCCGGGAAACCGCCGCTGGGCTACAATTAAAGATGGCCCATAGCCCATCTTTATTGCGGAGCAACCGCAAGCAGAGCAAGGAGCTTCAAACTTTATGGCGATTCCCGCCACTCAAATGCGTCCCGGCATGATCATCAAGCACAACGACCAGTTGCACCTGGTTTTCAAGGTGGAGCACCGCACGCCGGGCAACCTGCGCGCCTTCATCCAGGCCAAGCTGCGCAACCTAAAATCCGGGGCCATGTTCGAGCACCGCTTCCGCTCCGCCGACGCCATCGAGAAGGTGGTCGTGGACGAGATTGCCATGGATTTCCTCTACGCCGACGGCGACGATTACTACTTCATGAACCCGGTGGACTATGAGCAGACCGTCCTCAAAGGCTCCACGCTGGGTGATGCCATCGAGTACCTCACGCCCAACCTGCAGATCAGGGTCAGCTACCATGACGGCCAGGCCGTCGGCATCGAGTTGCCGGCGGCGGTGGAGCTGCAAGTCGTCGAGACCGAACCTGGCCTCAAGTCCGCCACCGCCTCCAGCGTTACCAAGGCCGCCAAACTTGAAACCGGCCTGGTAGTCCAGGTGCCGCCCTTCATCAACGAAGGCGAAAAAATCCGCGTGGATACCAGCGAGGGCGCCTACCTAAGCCGGGCGTAACGGCTTTTGGTGTAAGCTGAGGTACTGGGCAAAATCATGAACCGAAACGACTTTAAGGAAATTGCAGAACTTCGTCTTCGGGAATCCAAGGCATTGCTCGCCGCTGGACTTCCGGAGGGCGCATACTATCTGGCAGGGTATGCAGTCGAATGCGCTTTGAAGGCCTGCATCGCCAAGCGAACCAGGGAACATGACTTTCCCGATAAGAAGCTGGTCAATGATAGCCATACGCACAATCTGAAGAGTCTGTTGCAGTTGGCAGAGTTGAAAACCGAACTGGATATAGCAATTGGGGCTGACCCCACCATGGAATCGGTCCTGGACAAGATTCTGGAATGGTCGGAGACATGCCGATACCAGAGAAAGACTGCCCAGGAAGCCACAGCGCTGTTGACGGCAATCGAAGATCAGGCAGGAGGACTACTCCCGTGGATACGTCTGCACTGGTAAGTTACGACATCGAAAACGGCCAAAAAGTGATTGATGCGCTGGATCGGGATGGCAAGACTCCCAACGTGGCGCTCTGGGCTAAGCTCCCGGATTACGAGGATTGGAGGTTGGTGATCGCTTCCGACCGCCTTGATCAATCGTCCTCGCTGTCGGGTTACGAGGAAATCAATGCGACGATGAAGAAGGCCGGGATTTCCTACCGTAAACGCCCGGCAATCTTATGGCGCCCCATAGACAAGCCCTTCATTCAGGCACTGCGCCGCGTCTTCGCGTCCGCGGCCGACACTTATGGGATGCGCTTGGGAGGCCAGATGTTTGGCGATCAATATCTGGAAGACGCATTCGTCTATCGCATCCGTTAAGACACATCGAAAATGGGCCAGCTGCGGCCACGCTTGGCCTGAAGGAGATTCTGTATGAAACCTCTTCTGTTATCGCTTATCGCTTGCCTTGTCTTGCAGGGGTCCGCATGGGCGGCGGAGACATCGCCATCGGCCGCGGCTGACCAGGCAGCGGTCGTTCAGGGCAACAATGCCTTCGCCGTTGAACTCTACAGCCAGCTGCGGAATCAACCCGGCAATCTATTTTTCTCGCCCGAGAGCATCTCCACCGCGCTGGCCATGACCTATGCCGGGGCGCGCGGCGACACCGCCTCCGAGATGGCGAAGACGCTGCACTTCACGCTGCCGCCGGAGCGGTTGCACCCGGCGATGGGCGCGCTGCTGAGCAATCTCAACGCCGCGCATAACGGATACCAGCTTCGCGTGGCCGACGCTCTCTGGGCGCAACAGGGTTATACGTTTCTCGATGATTTCCTCAGTGTGACCAAGAGCGATTATGGCGCGGGATTCAATCAGGTGGATTTCAAAGGCGCGACAGAGGCGGCGCGGTTGACCATCAACAAATGGGTGGAGCAAAAAACCGAAAGCAAGATCACCAACTTGCTCCCGCCGGGCACACTTAAACCAGACACCAGGCTGGTGCTGACCAATGCCATCTATTTCAAGGGCAATTGGCAGACGCCATTCGAGATGACGCTGACACAAAGTGATGATTTTCATGTATCCCAGAAGCAAACTGTCAAAGCACCCCTGATGCACCGCACGGATAGTTTCAACTATCTCAACGGCGGAACATTTCAGGCCCTGGAGATTCCTTATAAGAGCGGGGAATTGTCCATGATTGTCTTCCTGCCCAACGATATAAGCGGCCTGCCTGCCTTGGAACAGTCGCTGACTGCGTCCAACATGCAGCAATGGCTCAGCCAGTTGCAGTCCGTTCCCAAAGTCATCCTGACATTGCCCAGGTTCAAGATGACGCGGCAATTTGAGCTTAATGACACGCTGGGCGCGATGGGGATGCCGCAGGCGTTTGGAACGCAGGCGGATTTTTCAGGGATCACCGGCAGCCGCGACTTGTTTATTTCGGCGGTGATCCATAAGGCTTATGTCGATGTCAATGAGCAAGGAACTGAAGCAGCGGCGGCCACGGCAGTGGTAATGGAGGGAATGGCAATGCGTGAGCCGAACCGGCCGCCGCCCATTGTATTCCGCGCCGACCACCCGTTTATCTTCCTGATCCGCGACAACCGCTCCGGCGGCATTCTGTTCATGGGCCGCGTGATTGATCCAACAAAGTAAGAGTAAGCGATCTTTGGTTCTGAAGGCATACTTAGTCGTGTCTGAAAATCTGATTAATTGCCATAAGAATCAATAACATAGATCGTAGCTGGCTGGTATAATTATCTCAGAAGCTATTGAAAACACTGCGATAACTGGGAAAAAGTGAT
>JBEKNO010000195.1:0-5776 GCA_049522735.1 Occallatibacter sp. | reverse complement strand
CCTGGCCCTTGACCACACGGTCGCCCTCGTGGACCACAGGTTTTTGATTGATTCAGGTGTTCTGGTTCGACCGCTTGAACTTGATGAGCTGATATATGTCCGAACCTACTTCGCGCGAAAGCTGGGAGGGATGATGCTCGCCCTCTACGCGCACGATAATGCGCTCGGAATCCACCGAATCCACCACGCCGTTGCGCTTGGCCAGAATCACGGCGCCCGAGTCGCGCGCCGTCACGCCCTCCATGCCCGTGCCCACCAGCGGCGCCTCGGCCACCAGCAGCGGAACGCTCTGCCGCTGCATGTTGGCGCCCATCAGCGCCCTGTTGGCGTCGTCGTGCTCCAGGAACGGCACCAGCGATGCGGCCACGGAAACTAGCTGCTTGGGGCTGACGTCGATGTAGTCCACCTCGGCCCGGTTCACCAGCACAAAGTTCCCCTGCCGGCGCGCGTTCACCAGATCCTCGGTGATCTCGCCCTTCTCATTGAATTCGATGTTGGCCTGGGCGATGGTGTGCCTGTCCTCTTCCCACGCGGAAAGGTAGAAGCTGTATGGAATGGTGTCTATCTGCCGCTTGCCCGCCTTCTTCAGCCCCGCATTCAGCCGCGCCGCCTCTTCCTTCTCGATGTGATCGCCCACCCGCAGGCCGCTCTCGCCGGCGTTGACGATCTCCACATAGTCCAGAATGCGCGAGTCCTTCACCTTGCGATAGGGCGACTCGATGAAGCCGTACTCGTTGATGCGCGCAAAGCAGCTCAGCGAGCTGATCAGGCCGATGTTCGGGCCTTCCGGCGTTTCGATGGGACAGATGCGGCCATAGTGAGTGGGGTGCACGTCGCGCACCTCAAAGCCCGCGCGCTCGCGCGACAAGCCGCCCGGCCCCAGCGCCGAAAGGCGCCGCTTGTGCGTGATCTCAGAGAGCGGGTTGGTCTGGTCCATGAATTGCGAGAGCTGCGAGGAGCCGAAGAACTCGCGAATGGCCGCCATCACCGGCTTGGCGTTGATCAGGTCGTGCGGCATGGCCGTCGACAGCTCCTGATACACGCTCATCTTCTCCTTGATGGCCCGCTCCATGCGCACGAGGCCGATGCGGAACTGGTTTTCCATCAGCTCGCCCACCGCGCGCACGCGGCGGTTGCCCAGGTGATCGATGTCGTCCACCATGCCGATGTTCTTGCGCAGCTTGAGCAAGTAGCGGATGGTCGAGTAAAAATCCTCCGGCGTCAGCGTGCGATGATCCAGCCCCGTCGCTTCCTGGTTCTCATACAGCTTTATGTTGAACTTGAGCCGGCCCACGCGCGAAAAATCGTACTTGCGGGGCTCGAAGAACATGCCTTCAAAGAGCGCCGTCGCCGTATCCAGCGTGGGCGGATCGCCAGGGCGCAGCTTGCGGTAGATCTCGATCAGCGCTTCCTCGGGTTTCCTGATCGTGTCCCGCTTGAGCGTGTTGGAGATAATGTTGCCCACGTCGTCGCGCTCCGGGAAGAAGACCTCGAAGCTGGCCGCGCCGCTCGCGAGCACCTTGTGCAGGCGGTCGGCGGTCAACTCAACGTTGGCTTCCACCACCACTTCGCCGGTATTCTGATCCACCACGTCGGCCGCGGTCATGGCGCCGTCCAGCTCGGCCGCTTCCACCTCTACTCTGTCAATCGTCGCGGTGCGGAGCGCCTTCAGCGCGTGGGGCGTAATCTTGCGCCCGGAGTGCGCGATCTCCTCGCCGCTCACCACCACGGCATGTGCCGGCTTGGCGCCCACCAGGTGCGTGTTAGCCCGCGCGTCCTGCGGCACCGCCCAGTACAGCCTGGCGTCGGCAATGTGCAGCCGGTCCACGGTATAGAAAGTCTTGAGAATTTCCTCGTCCGAGCGCAGACCCAGCGCGCGCAAAAAGATGGCGCCCAGGAACTTGCGCTTGCGGTCGATGCGCACATAGAGCGTGTTCTTCTGGTCGTACTCGAACTCCACCCACGAGCCGCGATAAGGAATGATCTTGCCCAGGAAGTAGGTGCGGTTGTTGGCCGTCTCAAAAAAGACGCCCGGCGAGCGGTGTAGCTGGCTGACGATCACGCGCTCGGTCCCGTTCACTATGAAGGTTCCGTTGGGCGTCATGAGCGGAATGTCGCCGAAAAAGACCTCCTGCTCCTTGATGTCTTTAATGGTCTTGTTGCCGGTCTCGGGGGCCTTCTCATAAATCGTCAGCCGCACTGTCACCTTCAACGGCGCGGAGAAGGTCATGCCCCGCTCCTCGCACTCCTGCTGGTCGTACTTCAACTGCAGGCTTACCGGGTCGCCGCACTTGTTGCAGAAGTCGGGCGTGTTCTTGTTGTAGGTTCCGCACTTCTGGCAAAGCACCTGGCCGGGTAGAAAGGGATCGGTAATCACCATGGCCCCGCAATGCACGCAGGCCGTGCGCAGGTGGTGCAGTCCCTTCAGGTGACCGCACTTGCACTCCCAGTTGCCGATCGAATAATCCACAAAGTCCAACTGCGAGATGCCGCGGAAGTCGGTGATGGGAAATACCGAAACAAACACCGATTGCAACCCCGAGTCGTCCCGCTCGTTGGGCAGCTTGTCCATCTGCAGGAAACGCTCATAGGAACGCCGCTGCACTTCAATCAAATTGGGAATCTGGGTTGCGGTGGGAATCTTTGAAAAATCGAGCCGGCTGCGAATCGCGCGCTTCTCGTTGGGCATGTTCACTCCTGAGGCTCGTCACTCCGGCGCCGGGGCCGGGCCTGCGCCCGAGTCTCAGGGGCGCCGGCTGATTACGGTAAGAATTGCGTATGCCGGACTGGAGCACTGCGCAATTCCAGTCCTACCTGTGCGCTGGGGTCAAATCCGTGAGCGCGCCGGGAATCCAAGCCAAGCCTGTTTGTGAGAGTCGTGTCAAAATCGCGAAATGGGCATTGCCGAACATCCGGCAGGTGCGCTAGACTGCGCACAATTGAGTAAGCTGCGCAACGGTTGTTGCCGTACTGTATACCTATGCGCAAAAAGGGTAGATTTTTGCCTGCTGGGCACTACCTGCTGCGGGCCGAACACACATATAGCTCGTAAGCACACAATGCCTTACGAGCGCGGCCATTCGCCTGTGCCCCCATTCGAATTCTGAACCCTGCTCTCGCCGATCCCAATGTTCGCTTCTGCCGCTCGCTCGCCAGCCACACGACACTCGTCAATAGGAATCCCAACTTACCCCGCTAACCCATTGACACTACGGCACTTAACCATCGCTCTGCGCCCGCCGCCAGAGTGCTTGGCCCTACCCTGACCGCCTGCGCTTGCGTGCCACTGCTCAAATCTGAAGACGCGCCACCCAGCTCCCGCTCCTTCCGGAAAGAGCCCAAAAGACGCGCAACGTATATCGTAACGCGTCCCGGCTGAGCTTGCAAGTCTTAACTACTTGATTTCGATGGTCGCTATGCCTTCGAACTTCTTCCGGATGGCCTCGGCCTCGTCCTTGGTCGCGCTCTCCTTGATGGCCTTGGGCGCCCCATCCACCAGATCCTTGGCTTCCTTCAGGCCCAGCGAGGTAACCTCGCGCACGGCCTTGATGGTGTTGATCTTGTTGGCGCCGAAGTCCTTCAGGATCACCGCGAACTCGGTCTTCTCCTCAACCGCCGGAGCCGCCGCGCCCGCTGCCGCCACCGCCACCGGGGCCGCCGCGGCCGCTGAAACGCCAAGCCGCTCTTCCAGCTTCTTCACCAGAGCCGCTGCTTCCAGCAGGCTAAGGGACACAATTTGCTCTTCCAACTTCACCAGATCCGCCATTATTTTCTCCATTCACAATCGTTTGAATTTGCTGTCCGAGCCAAAAACTCTCGTCCAAAAGGTCGCCCCACGCAGTGGGAAGTTTCCGATGCGCCAGACCCGCGCCCTTCCCGCCTGTTCTACAGCCAAAACTCTTAAAAGCCAGCTATTAGCCATTAGCTATTAGCTTTTAGCCCATTCGTGGTTAGACCGGCGATCTCGGTTTCCCATAGAAAAAGCTAAGAGCTAACGGCTTCTTAAGCCGCGCTGGCAAACTTGTCCTTCTCCACGCCCTGGCCCAGCACCACCGCCAGATCGCGTCCCCTGGCATTGAGCACGGTCGCCAGCCGCTGCGCCGGCGCATTGATGAGGAACAGCAGCTTCGAGAACAGCTCTTCCCTGCCCGGCATGGTCGCCAGCGCCTTCACTTCCTCCACCGTCAGCAGCTTGCCGTCCACGATACCCAGCTTGAACTGAAACTCCGCGTTGTCGTTCGCCCACTTGGCAAAAACCCTGGCCAGCGCCACCGGGTCGCCGCTGGTGAATGCCACCGAGTTCACGCCCCTCAGTTCCTTCAGCGCGGCCTCCACCTTGGTGCCCTTGGCGGATACGGCCGCCAGCCTGTTCTTGACCACGCGATACTTGCCGCCCGCCTCGCGGATCACCTTGCGCAGCGCAAAGTCCTTGGCCACGGTCAGCTTGCTGAATGTGCCGATAATCGCCGTCGTCGAGGTTTCCAGCTCGCGCGCCAGCAACCGGACCTTCTCCGTCTTTTTCGCCCTTGAAATCGCCATCGTCCTGCTCTCCTCAGCGGGCCGCGCCCGAATTTGCAGCTTGGCTGAAAGGAACCCCGGGCCGTCGCAATCGACTATTCCCTAGGTCTCTGACCGCTTGTTCTTCCACCAGCTCCGTGCCCCATCCTTTCGCCTTTTTCCTGGCGAAAGGGTAGGAAACCGCGAACCTCAAAAGTACGAAATCACACAGTCAGAGACCTAGTCCCTAGTCCCTGCCTTTAGTGCTTGCCGGCCGCGTCGGCAACCGCCGAATCCAGCGGCACTCCAGGCCCCATCGTCGAGCTCAGCGTGACGCTCTTGATGTACTTGCCCTTGGCCGCCGAAGGCTTGGCGCGCACAATCGCCCCAATCACCGTGGTCGCGTTGTCCACCAGCTTCTGGGGCTCAAAGCTCAGCTTGCCCACCGGCACGTGCACCAGGCTGGTTTTGTCGGCGCGAAACTCCACCTTGCCGGCCTTGATTTCTTTGACAGCCGCGCCCACATCCATGGTCACGGTCCCGGTCTTGGGATTCGGCATCAACCCCTTGGGCCCCAGCACCTTGCCCAGCCGGCCCACCACCTTCATCATGTCCGGCGTGGCAATCAGAGCGTCGAAGGCGGTCCAGTTTTCCTTCTGGATCTTCTCCACCATCTCCTCGCCGCCCACAAAGTCCGCTCCCGCCGCGGTGGCTTCCTTCTGGCGGTCGCCGGAGGCAATCACGGCCACGGTCTTGGTCTTGCCCAGCCCGTGCGGCAGAACCACGGTTCCGCGCACCATCTGGTCGGCATGGCGCGTGTCCACTCCCAGGCGCATGGTCAGGTCCACGGTCTCGTCGAACTTGGCGTACTTCACCTGCTTGAGCAGCCCTACGGCCTCGGGCAGAGGATACGCCGGCTTGGTCACAGCCGCGCGCGCTTTCGCAATGTTCTTACTGGATTTCCTTGCCATTCTTCCCTCGTCTCCCACCGCCCCTGCCTGCCCGCCTGTGGCGGAAACCCGGATGCGCCCTAATGAATCGGCAGCCATCGAACGGGCCCAGAAACCGTGGTGCTATTGACAGTCCAGGGATTTCCCTGGACGTATCTTTGAATCATAGCGAATCGGCCTGGGAATTGCAAACCGGAGCCGCAAATCAACAGGGCAAACGCATCTTAATTCCCCAGCAAATGCAGCAGGTAGCCATTGTCCCAGCCAGCTTTCAGGCGTTTTCCGTGGATGCCGCGTTTTGAGGTCTTGTCCTGTTTTATCAGGTTGAG
>JBEKNO010000194.1:0-5780 GCA_049522735.1 Occallatibacter sp. | reverse complement strand
CCGCTGTATGCGCGAAATCTACGCCATCCTGAGCCGGTTTCTATCCCCATCGGGCTTCATCGGCGCGCTGACGACCATGCAGTCCGCTTGAAATAGCCTTTTTCAGGATCAACTATCTACCGTTAAATCATTAGGTTGAAGACTGATTCGAGTCCCTGACCGCTGGTCACTTTGGATGCCCTCATGGGTAGGAGCATGACTGTAAGTGATTGAAATTACGTTGGGACAGCGGGAGAAAGAGAATTGCTAGAGCCTGTTATTAACTTTCCTGCAAACTGCTGAATTCAAAACACTTGCAAGCAAATACCCCAACAGCCAAATCGCTGCAAATCATTGATTCTGTTCGACTTCCCGCAAAGTTAATAACAGGCTCTAAACCGTTATAGGGTCAAAAGCTCTATCGGGGGTTCGAATCCCACTCTCCGCCAGATATTTACTTTTCTGAGCGGATGCTGCCGGTGCGGAAAGTCGAAGAACCCGCAGTTGCTCTTGCATCTTTTGGTTTAACCCTTGTGGGCCGTTGCAATAATAGATTGCTTGCTTTGGTGGGCCTGCAGGGATTCGAACCCCGAACCAAGGGATTATGAGTCCCCTGCTCTAACCGTTGAGCTACAGGCCCGCCTGTGCTGCATCGAATTTGCAATAAGCGCGACGTCCCGCTTGCCTTCGACTGTCGTACGCTGGCTGCTTTCTCAGTGTGACACAGCCGCTTGGAAAACGTCACTTCATCGAGATTGGCGCCGGCGCCAGCGACGATTCGGTTCCGAGCTATGCCTATAGGGTTAGATGTGGAGGGGTGCCGCCTTCGCACCCGGCATGCGTACATTCAGATTGCGGCGATGGTACGCGGGCTGGTGGTAGAGAGGGACGAAACCGTGGCGCAGCGGCGGCCTGAAGAAGCGCATGCCCGCCGACTGATTGCGGTCACGCCGGAGTTGCCTGCCGGCGTGGCATGGTTCAGCCGTGAATAATGCGGCTCTACTTCGGTTCCGGCTGCGCAGGAGTCGCTGGTGCCGCGGGCTGCGCTGTCGCTGCCGGAGCAGACGTATTTGGCGCTGGTGCCGGCGCGGCAGTGGACGCTGGCGCCCCAGTTGATGTTGGCGCAGCAGTTTCGGGCGTCAGCGGCAACGGCCGTACGCCTTGAACACCCCTCGGTGGGCGATTTAGCGGTGGCGGTGGCGGCGCGGGTGCGTCTGTTACGCCTACCAGATCGACGTCGTAAATCATATCCGCCTTGGGAGGAATCGCGGGGAGGTGGCCCATCGCGCCCCAGGCAAGTTGCCAGGGGATAAACAGGCGGCGTTTGCCGCCGACCTTCATGCCTTGAAGGCCCTGGTCAAAACCCCAAATCATTTGGTGACGGCCCTGAATAAAGTTGACGGTCATGGGATCGCCCAGCATGGGCTTTCCATCGTTGCCCATCACGATCTTGCCATCCTTGTCCTTGAGGGGCGGACCGGGGTGGTCGTAGGTGGAGTCGATCTTGTGCCCGTCGGCGGCCAACCAATAGGTGTATTGGACCTTGAAGAGCTTGCCCTGCTCGGCCTCGGCGCCGGCGCCGACCTTAATATCCTGGTAGCGAAGGGCGAAGATATCCTTCAGGTCGCCCTCGGCAGGAGGCACTCCTGGGGGCAATTCGATGCCCGCGGAGGCCGCCGGGCACTTTGCGGATGCGGCAGTGGCGGCCGTTTGGGCGGCGATAGCCGCGTGCGTGGCAGGATGGGCCGGATTTTGTGAGCTTGCGGCAGCCGCGCTTGCCGCCATCAACAGAATCAGCAACATGTTTTTCATAGTTTGGCCTTACTCCTGGATGTACTCCGGAATGCATTCCGGGATAGTTGTTGAGGGAAGCTTATCAGGCGCTCCCGCTCTTGTGCACCCGTCCTGCAAACCCGTTCATAGCGCCGTTCTAAATGCCACACGCACTAGAGCGCCAGACCGTTCGACGAGGATCAATTCGTGCCGGGCTTGCGCGTATGCTACGCCCAGCCCATCGTCAGGTTCTGCCTGTGACCGATCTTCCGGAAGGAGCAAGCTATACTGTTTGCTTGGCCATGCGCCGCATAATCGCACTTGCGCTGACGATGATCTTCAGCTGCATGCTGATTGCGCCCCTCTTTGGCCCCGATGCCGACGCCAATCTGCCCCCATGCTGCCGCAGGAACGGCAAGCATCACTGCATGATGCGCGCCATGGAGCGGCTCAGCGGCAAGCGGAAAGGCTTCTCGTCCGTCTCGGAAAAGTGCCCCTGTCTCCCGGCCAGCACCTGTGCGGTATATTCTCCAACCTACGATTCGAAAGCCGCGCAGCAGTTCTGCGCCGAGGTTGTCCGCCATCCGGCTTGCGTTGCGCAGACCGAAACCCGCTACCAGCTTTGCTTTCTCCGCGGGCATCCAAAGCGCGGTCCTCCCTCTCCTCTCGCCTGACAATTTGCCGCGTATTACCGATGGGATTGCTGTTGCCGATTCCGTCCTGCTGTTTTGCGCATTTTCACGCCAGAGGAGAATCCATGAAAAGCAAGCTATGGCTGGCTTTATTGCCAGCCGTCTGCCTATGCTGGCAGGCAAGCCCGGCCTATGCCCAACAAAGCCCTGGCGCCGGAGCTGCCCGCTCTGCCGAGGCTGCGCAGGCGCAGAACCGGCGCATTCCCTGTGCTAAGGGAAACCCCGCCGCCACCGGCCGCATGGTTGGAGTCTTCAAGGATCAGTCCGGCGCGGTTGTTCCGGGAGTAGAGATAGAGGCCTGGCGCCTCGCTTCGGGCATCAAGCGGTCACTCACGACCGATAGCCAGGGCCGCTTTGTTTTCGATGGTCTTCCCGTGGGCCGCTACCAGGTCACCGCTATTGCCACCGGCTTTGAGATGATCGTCATTCGCGATATTTCCGTTACGGCATGCGGCGAGGCAACTGTAAATATCGTTTTGAAAATCGCCCCCGCAAGAATTGTCGTGGAGGTCAATGCTTCAGAGATTGGAGTTGGCGCGGCAATCCCGCACAGCGTAGATGAAAGCGATCGGGCGCGAAGCCGCAACACAGCCGAACTGCTCAAAAACACGCCTGGAGTCAGCCTGCGGGAGAACGGCCAACTTGCCACCATCCCGTTTCTTCATGGGTTGGGAGACGAACGCGCCAAACTGGTAGTCGACGGCATGTCGGTTTCTTCAGCCTGCCCCAACCACATGAACCCTCCGCTCACCTATATCGCGCCCTCCCAGACGGCCGAGGTGACGGTCATGGCCGGCATTACGCCGGTCAGCCTGGGCGGCGACAGCATCGGGGGAACGGTCTCCGTCGATTCGCGAGAGCCGGTCTTTGCAAGACCGGGTGAAGGCTTGCTCTCGGAAGGCGCTTCCTCGGGCTTTTTTCGCAGCAACGGTGAAAATTATGGAGGCTCATTCTCGGAATGGGTCGCCGGCCACAACCTGGGTATCGGCTACAGCGGCTCTTGGGCCACCAACAGCGACTACACCGACGGCAGCGGCCACAAGGTAACTTCCACCTATGCCCAGAGCACGGACCACACCGTAACCCTGGCGGCACAGGGCGCGGGCAACCTCGTCGTCCTTGAAGCCGGTTTGCATCACGCCCCCTACGAAGGTTTCGTCAGCGCGCAGATGGACCTGGTGCGCAACTACGCCGAGTCTCTCAACCTGCATTACCGCGGAAATCTCGGCCGGAGCATGCTCGACACACACGTTTACTGGCAGGGCGCCTGGCACTCGATGAACATCGGCAGGGAAAAATCGATCTTCCCCATGCCTATGTGGATGCCGATGAATACCCATGGAAGAGACTTCGGCTACTCCGTGAAGTTCGAGCTTCCGCTCTCCGCGCGCCACACCCTGCAGGCGGGCAACGAGCTGCATCGCTTTGTCCTCGACGACATCTGGCCCGCCGTACCCGGCATGGCTCCATATATGGGACCTAATGCCTTCGTCAACATCAATGACGGACGCCGTATCCGGCTGGGCTGGTTTGCCGAAGCGGCCAGCAAGTGGAACCCGCAATGGACCACGCTCCTGGGCCTGCGCAACGATACCGTCTGGTCGAATACCGGCCCGGTTGGAGGGTATTCGAGCCTCTATGCCGCCGACGCCTTCAATGCAATGAACCGCGCGCACACTGACGTGAATTTCGATGCTACAGCACTGGCGCGTTACGAGCCCAACGCTTCCGGCACATACGAGTTTGGCTACGCGCGCAAGAGCCGCGCGCCCAACCTTTACGAGCGCTATGCATGGTCCACCAACTGGATGGCCAGCGGCATGATCGGCTGGTTTGGCGACGGCAACTACTATGTGGGCAACGCCGGCCTCAAACCTGAGGTCGGGCACACCGTAAGCGGCACGGCAACCTGGCATGATCGGGCGCACAAGGAGTGGGAGCTGAAGTTCACGCCCTACCTGACCTATATCCAGGACTACGTGGATGTGGACACGCTGGCCACCACGACCTACGGCATGAGCACCTTTGCCCAATTGCGCTTTGCCAACCACAATGCCCGCATCTACGGGACCGATCTTTCCGGCAACGGCGCGCTCTGGAACAGCGCCCGCTTCGGGCAGGGCAAGCTCGACGCCGTTGCGGGATGGCTGCATGGCGAGAGGCTCGATACATCGACCGGCCTCTACCAGATGATGCCTTTCAACATACGGGGCGCCTTCGACGAAGAACTCAAGGGTTTCGAGGCCGGGGCCGGCGTTCAGGCCGTGGATCGCAAATCGAATGTCGATCCGCATCGCTACGAGCAAGCCACGCCGGGGTACGCGCTTGTGAATCTGCACGCGGGCTATCAGCGCGGTCATCTGCGCATGAACGCAGCCGCCGAAAATTTTCTGAACAGGAACTATGAGCTACCCCTGGGCGGCGTTAACTTCGATGACTTCATGGCCAGCGGCTGGATGAGCCAGATCAAGCCGCTCACGGGCCGCGGACGGTCATTCTATGCAGGTTTAACCGCTAGGTTCTGAGCGCAGTTCAGCGTCGCGTTCAGCGCCTGCGCCTCTCTGCGAAAATAGAGGCAGATGATCTCCCTGCAAAATGCCGGTAAGCGGTTTGGTCCGCGGGTGTTGTTTCTTGAAGCCAATTGGCTGATCCGAAACAAGGAAAGAACCGCGCTGGTGGGCGCCAACGGCGCCGGCAAATCCACGCTGATGAAGATTCTGACCGGCCTGGAGACGCTGGACTACGGCGGCTTGCAGCAGACGCGCGGCATCAGCATCGGCTACCTGCCCCAGGAAGGGTTGCGCCTGGCCGGCAGGACGGTCTTTGACGAGTGCCTCGCGGTCTTCGACGAGTTGCGCGAGATGGAGCAGGAGATCGAGCGGCTCAGCGGCCAACTGGCCGAACTGGACCACGCCAGCCCCGAATACGAATCCGCCGCGGAGCGCTACTCCATGCTCCAGGAGCGCTTTCACGCGCTCGACGGCTACGCCCTGGATGCGCAGGTCGGAGGCGTGCTTACCGGCCTTGGATTTGGCAAGGAGGATTGGTCGCGGCAGACTGACGAGTTCAGCGGCGGCTGGCAGATGCGCATCGCGCTGGCCAAGTTGCTGCTGGCCAAACCGAATCTACTCCTGCTCGACGAGCCCACCAACCACCTGGACCTTGAAACCCGCAACTGGCTTGAAGACTATCTCCGCGCTTATCCCTTCGGCTACATTAGTCGTGTCTGAAAATCTGATTAATTGCCATAAGAATCAATAACATAGATCGTAGCTGGCTGGTATAATTATCTCAGAAGCTATTGAAAACACTGCGATAACTGGGAAAAAGTGATGC
>JBEKNO010000193.1:0-5795 GCA_049522735.1 Occallatibacter sp. | reverse complement strand
GATGTAGCGTGATTCGCAAAGGCTCTGGTCCTCAAACCAAGCTGGCAAAAAAAGCGGCGCTGGCGCACCGCCCGGGACGAGTGTGCGCTTGACAAAGCCTTCGTCCTTATCGAGGGGCACCCTAACTTAATTGCAACAGCGTCGGCTCGTCGTGGTTGCCGTTCAACTCCTCGGGCGGAATGATGACAGCGGCGGCGACCTTGTCTTCCGGCTTCACGATACAGCAATTCTCGCTATGCGGCGTCGATCATCTCCATGCGCAGGCGCTTGCCTACGGCGCGGGCGGCGCGAGCGATGGTTTCGAGGTGAACCGCGCTGTTTTCCGGATCGAGCAATCGATCCAATTGCGAACGGCTGGTGCCCATTCGCACCGCCATGGTCTTTTTGCTGATCTTGCCTGCCTTCATCGCTTCTGCCAGTTGCCATGCGATGACTCGCTTGATGGCCGCTGTCTCGACTTCATCGAGAATGCCCTCTTCTTCAAGAAAGCTGTCGAAAGTGGAGCCGCTGTGGTCGAATGCCTGAATTCGTTGCGTTCTCATTTCAGCCCCTTTTCATGCTTGCGCATATTTTTGCGCGCAAGATCCAGATCGGCATCCGGAGTTGTTCGTGTCTTCTTCACAATGCCGTGGAGCAAAACCATTCTTTGCTTTCGGTCAATATAGAAGAAGACCCGCACGATGCGGTTCCCCGGTAAATGTGTCCTAACCTCATACAGCCCATCTCCCAGCAGACGACAGGTGGGCATACCAATCGGCCATCCGAATTCGACGGCCTTGATGTCTTCCCCAACCAGGCGGCGATCCTTGGGGTCCATCGTCTTTAACCAGGACCGAAGCGGCTCACTTCCCGCCTCGGTGCGATAGAAGATAGCGGGAACCCGCTTGAGTTGATCCTTGCCAAGTGTACCACGCGTGGTACTTTTAAGCAACTCTGATGCTGACGGATTGTCCCGAAAGGGTTTCACGGCGTTCCCGCGAAAACCTAAATCATTTCATTGCAGCAGCGTCGGCTCGTCGTGGTTGTTGCCGTTCAGTTCATCGGGCGGGATGATGACGGCGGCGGCTACCTTGTCGTCCGGCTCCAGGCTGAGCAGGCGCACGCCCTGCGTGGCCCGTCCTGCTGCGCGGATGGTCTTCGTATCAATGCGGATGATCTTGCCGAACTGGCTGATCACCATCAGTTCCGAGGTATCGTCCACCAGTTGAATGGTGTTCACGCGGCCGATGCGCGGGGTGACGGCCATATTCTTTACGCCCTTGCCGCCGCGCGCCTGTAAGCGGTACTCCTCCACGTCGGTGCGCTTGCCGAAGCCGTTTTCGGTGACGGATAGAATGCGGTAGGCGCCGGCCTCATGCTCCTTGGGCGTTACAGCCACGCCCACCACAAAATCGCCCTTTTTCAGGGTGATGCCGCGCACGCCGTAGGCCGGCCGTCCCATGGAGCGCACATTGCTCTCGTCGAAGCGGATGGCCTGCCCCAGATGCGTGGCCAGAAAAATAATCTGGCCCCCGTCGGTGATGCGCGCTTTTACCAGCTCATCGTCCGAGTCGATGCCGATGGCGATGATGCCGCGCGACATTACGTTGGAGAAATCCTTGAGCGGGGTCTTCTTCACCGTACCCTTCTGCGTGGCGAAGAAGATGAACTTGCCCTCTTCTTCGAGATCGCGCACGGGCAGAATGGCGCACACATTCTCGCCCTGCTGCAAATCGAGCAGGCTCTGCATCGATTTGCCCTTGCCCGCCGCGCTCACGTCGGGAATCTCATAGACCTTGAGCCAGTAGACGCGCCCGGTGTTGGTAAAGCACAACAGAAACGCGTGCGTCGAGTTCACGATCAACTGCGCGACAAAATCCTCCTCGCGCGTCTTCATGCCCGTGCGCCCGGTGCCGCCGCGCCGCTGCTGACGATAGATGGAGATGGGCGTGCGCTTCAGGTAGCCCTGGTGGCTCACCGTTACCGCCACCTGCTCGTCGGCGATCAGGTCTTCCAGTTGCAACTCAGCGGACTCGTCCACAATCTGCGTGCGCCGCGCGTCGCCGTACTTGTCGCGAACCTCTTCCAGCTCCTTGACGATGACCGCGCGCAGCTTCTTTTCGCTGGCCAGAATCGCCTCGTACTCCGCGATCCTCTCGCGGACCTGCTTCAACTCGTTCAGCAACTCGTCGATGGAGAGCTGCGTCAGCCGGTAGAGCTGCAACTCCAGAATGGCGTCAATTTGCCGCAGCGTCAGGCCCTTCTCTTCGTGCGTCTGCCGCTCCCGGTCCAGCGCGATCACAATCTCCTTGCCCTTGCCCCACGCATAGAGATTCTCGCGCGCCTCGGCCCTGGAACTCGAACCGCGAATGATCTTGATCACCGTATCCAGGTTGTCGAGCGCAATCTTGTAGCCTTCCAGAATGTGCTCCCGCTCGCGCGCCTTGCGCAGCAGGAAGACCGTCCGCCGCCGCACCACGTCAATGCGGTGATCGATGAAGCAGCGAATCGCCTGGTCCAGTCCCAGTTCCCGCGGCTGCCCGTTCAGCACCGCCAGGAAGATCATGGAGAAGCTCTCCTGCATCTGCGTGTGCTTGTAGAGCTGGTTAAGCACAATCTCAGGCTGCGCGCCGCGCTTCAACTCGATCACGATGCGCATGCCGTCGCGGTCGCTCTCGTCGCGCACGTCGCCGATGTCGTCCACGATCTTGTCATTCACCAGTTCGGCGATGCGCTCGATCAGCTTCGACTTGTTTACCTGGTATGGAATCTCGGTGACGATGATGGCCTGCTTTTCCTTGTTCAGGTTCTCCGTCGCCACCCTGGCCCGCATCATGAACCGGCCGCGCCCGCTCTTGTAGGCGGCGGCAATGCCGCTCTTGCCGTAGAGAAAACCGCCGGTGGGGAAGTCCGGCCCCTGCACGTGCTTGAGCACCTCGGCCAACCCCGCGTTGGGATCCTTTACCAGGGCAATGGCCGCGTTCACCACCTCGGTCAGGTTGTGCGGCGGAATGTTGGTCGCCATGCCCACCGCGATGCCGCTCGACCCGTTCACGATCAATGTCGGAATCCGCGTGGGCAGCACCGTCGGCTCGTCGGTCGTCTCATCGAAGTTGGCCGTCATATCCACGGTTTCCATCTCGATGTCGGCCATCATCTCTTCGGCAATGCGTTCCATGCGGCATTCGGTATAACGGTAAGCCGCCGGCGGATCGCCATCCACCGAGCCGAAGTTTCCCTGCCCGTCGATCAGCGGATAGCGCAGCGACCACGGCTGCGCCATGCGCACCAGCGCGTCATACACCGCCGAGTCGCCATGGGGGTGATACTTCTTCAAGCACTCGCCCACCACGCCGGCACACTTGGAGTAGCGCTTGTTGTGCTGCAGGCCTTCGCGGTCCATGGCCGTGAGGATGCGCCGGTGCACAGGCTTCAGCCCGTCGCGGGCATCCGGCAGCGCGCGCCCGATAATCACCGACATGGAGTAGGCCAGATAGGAGCGGCGCATCTCCTCTTCGATGTTCATGGGGAGAAAACTCGTGCCGCTGCTGGGCGGCGCACCACCTTCAAGGGGGAGTTGGGGATTCTGATCGTCTGGCATAAGGGTTTTTCAGGCCCTCCGCAAGGCGGCGAAAAAGTTCCGGTTAAAGCGGGGCCGGAGTGCGCGGGCTATGCTTCTATTTTACGCGTCCGATGGCTGTTTCAGCAAGGCGAATGACTGCAAATAACTCCTTATATTGCTTGATTTTATGTTGGTTCTCCAGCGCCCTGGCCAGAGCGGCTCACCCCTCGCGCCATGCGGCCGGATTTTGCCTTGGATTGAGTACTTTTCCCGGCCTTATTATTTGTCTTTAATCCCACCTGAGAGACCGCCTGCGCCAATCCGCCCGTCCTTATAGCAGCCCCGGCAAACTCAATACGCAGAAGACCGCCTGCAGCAGCAAAATCGCTCCCGCCGCTCCCAGCGCCAACCGTCCCCTCGGCCCCTCGCAGGTGTCGGCAAAGACCCCGCCCACAAAGGTCAACAGAAACGGCAGCGCCCATAGCCACGGACTTCCCGGAACGCCGGTCATGACCAGCAGGATGAGGACCAAAAAGCAAAGCAGCGGTGCTGTATTGCCGAAGTACCATGACCTGCGCGCGCCCATATACAGCACCAGAGCCGCCGCAGCGGCCACCGTAATTCCGGCGTTGCCCAGGGTGGAGAAGAACCGATTGGCCGGGTCCAGCGAGACCCGCAGAAACCCCGCAGCCGACCGGAAAACATAGCTGAAGGCGTCGGGCGAAAACCCGTAGCAGGCAAAGACCAGCACCAGCGCTCCGGCCATGGCCATCAGCACCACCGGCAAGGCCTGGCTCCTGCGTCCCTCGGCCACCCACAGCATGGCCGCCAGACCCAGCAGCGCGGCCACCGGCAGCGCCGCAATGTGCGCCGCCGCCGCCACGCCAAGCATCGCCGTCAGCAGCACCATCCTTGGCCGCCATTTGCGCCGCGGTCCCTGCAGGGCATGAGCCACGCCGATGCACGTGTATACGCCCCCATACACCCCCAGCGCCGCCAGCACCTCGGCATTGGGCGCCACGCAGGCCTTGATCAGGGCCGGCGAAAAGCAGTAGAGCGCCAGCGCCGTGTAGCCGCCCAGGTTGCCGTAGAGCCGCCGCGTCACCCACCACAGCCCCGCGCCCAGCACGCACCCAGCCAGCAAAAACGGCAGACGCACCAGCGGCAGCATGTGCGTAAGCTGGTGGCGCAACTCCCAGGTGCTCAGTTCTCCATTGGCCTGCACCACCCGGTCCTCGGGCTTGCGGAAGTGGTCCACGCCCCGCTCCACCATCAGGTTCAGCGTCAGCGGCAGCCCCGCCAGCCGGTAGGCCAGAATGCCATCGTGGATGTTGCCGCAGGTGGTAAAGTACCCGGCCATCGGCGACGGTTTTTCCCACATCTCGCGCCCGCACCGCGCATATTGGTAATCCCGGTCCGTCAGTGTCTGGCGCCCCGTAAGCCACAGCCCCTGAAGGAGAAACAGCGCCAGCAGCCCCGCCGCAATGCGCTGCGGCAGATTGAAGCGAAAGCGGCGAAGCATGTCAAACCGAAGAGTCATCGTGCTCAGAGGAACTCCTCCAGTCTAAACGGTTGCTTACGGAGTTCCCTGTTTCTCACAACCAGGCGACCGCTTCAGTGCTATTCTCCTGAGCAAGGGGTTGCGCATGAGCAGTTTCTTCACTCTCGGCCACTCCAACCACGCCATCGAAACATGGCTTGCCCTCGTCCGCCAGCACGGGGTTGAGGTGGTGGTCGATACGCGCAGCTCGCCCTACTCGAAGTACGTCCCGCAGTTCGATAAGGAACTGATGCAGCGCTCTCTGGAAGAAGCGGGGATTCGCTACCTCTTCTTTGGCGAGGAGCTGGGGGGGCGCCCATCCAATCCCACCTATTACGACGCCAAAGGCCGTGTCCTTTATAGCCGGCTCCGCGACGATGCCCGCTTCCAGGCAGCCATCGCCCGGCTTGAGTCTGGCATGGCGCGCTTCCGCGTCGCCCTGGTTTGCGGCGAAGAAGATCCCGCCCACTGCCATCGCCGCCTGCTCATCGGCCGCATCCTCACCGAGCGCGGCCACACCATGCTCCACATTCGCGGCGACGGCCGTCTGGAATCCGACGAAACCGTTGCCGCCGAAGCCCGAAAACCGCTGGTCGGCACCCAGCCCGCTCTTTTTGCCGAACTCGACGAGGACCAATGGAGATCTACAGCATCGGTTTTACCCAAAAGAGCGCCAACCAGTTCTTCGGCACTCTGAAGGCTCACGGCATCGAG
>JBEKNO010000192.1:0-5914 GCA_049522735.1 Occallatibacter sp. | reverse complement strand
AAAGACCGTCCCCGCGTGGCCATCAGCGCCAAGCTCATCGCCGATTTGCTCACCACGGCGGGCGCCAATCGCGCCCTTTTCGTCGACCTGCACGCCGCCCAAATCCAGGGCTTCTTCAACATCCCTGTCGATCACCTCTTCGCCAGCCCCGTCCTGGTGAGCTACTTCCGCGAGCTTGCGCTGCCCAACCTGACGGTGGTCTCGCCGGACGCCGGCGGCGTGGAGCGCGCCCGCTTCTTCGCGCAGAAAATGGGAGCCCCCCTGGCCATCGTGGATAAGCGCCGCACCGACATCAACGTCGCCGAGGTGATGCACGTGGTCGGCGATGTGGAGGGCCAGACCTGCCTCATCATTGACGACATCATCGATACCGCCGGCACGCTGGTAAAAACTGCTGACGCCCTCTACGACGCCGGAGCCGCCACCGTGTACGCCTCCGCCAGCCATGCCGTGCTATCGGGCCCGGCCATCGACCGCATCGCCAACTCGCGACTGGAACAGGTGGTGGTCACCAACACCATTCCCCTGCGCGAGGCGGCGCAGAAGTTGCCCAAGATCAAGGTGCTCTCCATCGCCGGCCTGCTGGGCGCGGCCATCGAGAGCATCCATATGGAGACCAGCGTGAGTTCGCTGTTTAACTAAAAGCAGCTATTAGCTATTAGCTCTTAGCTTGCTCTTCGGAATCACCGGCTTCTTGGACTAAAGCAGAGGCCAGAGACAATAGGCTGAATTCACGCGTAAGTTTGATTCAGCTCATATCAGCAACAAGCAGCTAAGAGCTAGTAGCTAAAAGCTGCTTTTCAGAAACGAGAGACCGAATGCCGGAAGTAGTCGTAGCCAGGCCCCGTGAGGGCAAGTTCAACAAGAACGCCGCGCGCCGAGTGCGCGCCGCGGGCAAGATTCCCGCCGTGCTGTATGGTTCCGGGCAGCAGCCCGTGGCCATCGAGGTGGAACCCAAGCAGATTTCCCGGATCCTCTTCTCAGAGACCGGCCACAACACCATTTTTGACGTTGAGGTCGCCGGCCAGCCCGCGGCCAAGGCCATGATCGTCGACTGGCAGCGCGACCCGATCCTGGACCAATTGATCCACATCGATATGAAGCGCATTGCCCTGAACAAGGCCCTCCGCGTCAAAGTGCGCGTCAAGCTGTTGGGCATTCCGGTGGGCGTCAAAACCTCCGGCGGTATCCTGGATCAGGTGTTGCGCGAGGTAGAGGTCGAGTGTTTGCCCGCGGATATTCCCACCCACATCGACCTGGACGTGAGCAACCTGGAACTCTTTCAATCGTTGCGGGTCAGCGACCTGCCCCACATGGATTCCATCACGATCCTCAGCCCCGGGGATGCGACCGTGGCCCATGTGGTAGCGATCCGCGAAGAAGCGCCTACCGCTGCCGAGGTCGAGGCGGCTGCAGTCGCAGAAGCCGCAGCGGCCGCCGCTGCTGTTCCGGCAGCCGAGCCCGAAGTGGCCAAGAAGGGCAAGCCGGAAGCTGAAGCGGCCAGCGCCAAGAAGGCCGACACGGGAGCGAAGAAGTAGTCCTTGGGCGAAGCAAGTGAGTTCGTCGGCCGGCGCAGCCCCTTTCTGGTGGTGGGGCTGGGCAATCCCGGCCTGGAGTATCTGTGGACGCCGCATAACGCGGGATTCATGGCCATCGACCGCATTGCCCAGCAAGAGGGGGTTGTGGTCCAGAACCGGCGCTGCCGGGCCACGACCGCAACCTGCCGCATGGCCGGGCGCGTGGTGGTTCTGGCCAAGCCGGAGACCTTTATGAACCTGAGCGGGCTGGCAGTGGCCGCTCTGGTGCACGAGTTTGAGGCGGACCCGGCCAGGGATCTGCTCGTCATCCACGACGAGCTGGACCTGACGCTGGGAACCTTCAAGATCAGGGAGCGCGGTTCGCCGGCGGGCCACAACGGAGCCCAAAGCATCATCGACGCCCTGAGCAGCCAGGAGTGGTTGCGCATACGCATCGGCGTGGGGCCGGATTTACCTCCGGAGGCCATTGCGGCCGGCGGCGGCGCGCGGCCCGGCAGGGAGTATCTGCTGTCGCCCATGCGCAAGGCGGATTTAACGGTTCTGGACGAGGTGCTGGACCGGGTGGCAACGGCCACCCGGCGCATCCTCGAACTGGGGCCGGCGGCCGCGATGAACGAGTTCAACCGCCGCGAGAAAAACGATCCGGCGGAGGAGTAATAAAGCAGGGGCTAGGGAATAGGGAATTGGCCTGCGAGAGAGAAGTAGCCGCTATGGCTTTTGCCGGCGGCAACGGCTGGGGTCAATGAGGCTTCAGCGGAAAAGGAATACTGATGTCGCGTGTGTATGAGGTTATGTTCATTGTTCGGCCCGATGTGGACGAAGAGGATGCCGACAAGTTGATTGCCGGATTTTCCGCCACCGTCACCGGCGGCGGCGGGGTGGTCAAGTCCGTTGAAAAGATGGGCCGGCGCAAGCTCGCCTACATGGTGCGCAAATTCAACGAAGGCAACTATGTTCTGCTCACCATCGAGGCCAACGGCGCGGTGGTGTTGGAGTTGGAGCGCCGTCTGCGCGTCACCGAGCCGGTGATCAAGTTCATCACCGTGCGCATTGACGAGGAAGAGAAGCGCCTGGCCAAGGTTAAGGCCCTGCGCGGCGTCCGCCGCACTGCGGCTCCGGCCGCCGCCGCTGCGCCCGTCGAAGCTCCCGCCCCGGCGGAAGTTGCCGAGCCGGTTCAGGCCGGCGCTTAGCAGGTTTGAATCAATCGCCGTTGCCGGCCCTTCTCTGTTAGCCGCCGGCTCCGGCTCGATCCAATGTCCCCAGGCTCCTAACGGAGCCGCCGGGGCCAAAGAGAGTGAAGAGGAAACACCATGTCTGAAGAGACTGAAGCAAACGCTCCGAAAGAGGGCGCAGCAGAAACACCCCAGGCTACGCCTGGACCGGACTCCGGTTCGGGTTCGGGGTCCGGTTCCGGCTCAGGTCCACGCACCGGTGGCCGGTCCTCCAGTGGACCAGGCGGCCGGCCCTCCGGTTCACCCGGCGGCCGGGGCAAGTTCTTCCGCCGCAAAAAGGTGTGCAAGTTCTGCACCGAGAAGATTGACGCCATCCCCTACCGCGACGTCCGGCTGCTGCAGGGGTTTGTGGCCGAGCGCGGCAAGATCGTGCCTCGGCGGCTCACCGGCGTTTGCACCACCCACCAGCGCCGCCTGACCCGCGCCATCAAGCAGGCCCGGAATATCGCCCTGCTGCCCTTTGCGACGCGGCACTAGAAACGGCCCTATCCGTCGCAGAAATGCTCTGTGCCGATTGTAGGCCCTGGGAACAGGACCGCTTGGCAGCGGTTTTGAAGCGTACGCGGACTTTACCGGTTGCGGAAAAACGCTGCTTTGTATCAGGGCACGACTTCAGTCGTGCCGGAAGCGGCTCAAAATCGACGTGGGTTTAGCCCCTGCGGGTGCTCCGCTTAGGAGGCGCCGCTTACAACACTGGAGAAACTCTCATGGAAGTTATTCTGAAGGAAGACGTAGCCAATCTGGGCCACCGCGGCGATCTCGTCAAAGTGGCAGACGGCTACGGCCGCAACTTTCTGCTGCCCCGTAATCTGGCGCTGCAGGCAACCCAGGCCAACAAGGCCGTTGTCGAGCAGATGAAGGTTGCCGCTGCCCGCCGCCACGCCACTGAGAAGGCACAGGCCGAGGAGCTGGTCATTCAACTGCGGCCGGTTCTGCTCAGCTTTACCCGCAAGTCAGGCGAGGCCGGCCATCTCTTCGGCTCCGTCACCTCGGCTGATATCGCCGGCGCTCTGGAAGCCAAGGGCTTCGAGGTCGACCGCCGCAAGATTCATCTGGACGAGCCTCTCAAGAGCCTGGGCGAATTCACCGTGGCCATCAAGCTGCACCGCGAAGTAACCGCGCACGTGAAGGTCCAGATCCTCGACGAAGTCGCCGGAGAAGCCCCGGCCGCCGACTCCGCATCCGTAGCCGAGTAGTTATGCCTCACCCGCACTCACACCGCCTCCCGGTTCGCCGAGGGGCGGACGTGTCTCTGCCAAGTTAGACTTATCATTCGGTCCAAAAGGATTGTATCCCCTAAAGATTGTCATCTGAGCGTAGGCCGCCGCAGCGACCGGAGTCGAAAGATCTGCGGTTGCTTTTAGCTATTCACTCCTTGAACCCAATCATTCCACCATCGCCAGCGGCCGGCTGCGGTCCGTGCGCAGCGTAGGTACGGCCGCGAGCAGGCTGCGCGTATAAGGATGCTCAGGCGCTGTGAGCAGGCGCGAGCAGGGGCCTGTCTCTATAATCTCTCCGGCGCGCATCACCGCTACGCGGCTGGCCACCTGGCCCACCACGGCCAGATCGTGGGAGATGAAGAGCATGGCCAAGCCATACTGCCGTTGCAGGTCGCGCAACAATTCCAGCACCTGCGCCTGCACGGTCACATCGAGAGCAGTCGTGGGTTCGTCGGCGATAAGCAGCCGCGGCCGGTTGATCAGCGCCATGGCGATGAGGATGCGTTGCCGCTGCCCACCGGAAAACTGGTGCGGGTAGTCTCCGTAGCGGCGCGCCGCCTCGGGCAGGTCAACCGCTTCCAGCGCGGCGATGGCCCTCCGCCTTGCCTCACGGCCAGTCCAGGAGGCCGCGTGCGCAGCACCCCCTTCGGCTACCTGGCGGCCAATCGTCATCACCGGGTTTAGCGCCGTCATCGGCTCCTGAAAGATCATGGCGATCTCCCGGCCGCGCAACCGCCGCAGGGCCGCAGCCGGCTGCCGCAGCAGGTCAATGGAGCCGGCTCCGTGAGCGCTTTCATCCCGTTTATCCATGGATTTTTTATCCGAGCCGCCGGCTTTGGCGCACCGCCAAAGAATCTGTCCCGCAACCTGCGCCGCAGGCCCCAGCACTCCCATAATCGCCAGCGCCGTTACGCTTTTGCCCGACCCCGACTCGCCCACCAGCCCCAGTACCTCGCCATCTTCGAGTTGCAGGCTGATGCCGCGCACCGCCTCCACAGCCCCAAAGCGAATCTGCAAGCCGCGAATATCGAGCAGTGCGCCCATAAAGCAATCGTAGTGCATCGCGGCCTGACAAATCCGCCCTAGTGCGCCTTCCCGGTCCTGGTCTGGTCCGCGGATGCCGGTCCGGGAAGCTGAGTCTGCGTAAGAATGGGAACCCGCGCATCCCTGGCGAAATACCAGCGCGCCGCAATCGAGATCGAGTTGACCTGCAGGCTCTGGCTGCTCAGTTGCGATTTGTAATAGAAACCGGAGTAAGTCGGGGCGAAGGACAGGTTGCCAAAGGCCGGAAATACCAAGGCGACAGTCAAAGGAATCGCGTATTCCGTTTGCGTGGATAACTCGGCGGAGCCGGGGCGTCCAAAGAAATAATCGCCCTGGCTTTCCGTTACCAGGCTCACCTTCCTCTTTTCTCCCCTGTATAGGAGGTTCTGGACGTGCAAGTCCCAATATGCGCCCGGTGTGTGCAGCGCCTTCAGGGCAGGAGCCCCCACAATAGTAGTTCCGCTAGTGATTAGAAATTGACCGGGCGGCGAGCTGGAATAAAAACATTTCGAAAGAGTGACCTGCGAGCTCGCCTGGCAGTTTTTTTGCGTGGCGCCGTTCTGGAGGGTTATCGACGACAAAACATTATTCTGAACGCTGAACTCCATCCCTCCTTCAACATAACTTCCGTTTTGAAAGAAACTGTTGGCGCGATTTTGCCCGAACTCGCGCCTGTAACCAACCCGATCGGTCCAGCTTGAATTGCGCGGCAACGTCACTGTAAGCTGTTCGGCCGGCGGAGTAATGCCGGAAGGGGCTGTATAGGAGAAGAACAAGTAAGTATTGTTTGCCTGTATCTGGTACTGATGCGGTGTAATTACCAGCAGATCTCGTGGCAGCGACCGCACCGGGCGCACGCCATTGGGTCCGCCATTTCCAT
>JBEKNO010000191.1:0-5916 GCA_049522735.1 Occallatibacter sp. | reverse complement strand
GGGATCGCCGAGCCAGTGATACTCGATCAGATCCTCGGTCACGATGTAGGCCGGCAGCACTGCTGTACCCGATCCCGGCGTGCCCGAGTAACTCAGGCTCCAGTCCGGAATCAGGGGCAGATCGCCCGCCTGCGTCGACAGCATCTTCACCCGGATTCCACCCGTGATGTTGTCGGTGTTCAGCACCACGTTGAACTCGGTCTTCATCTCCCGGTCGATCAGGTCCAGCAGCACCGGGTTGGCGTAGATGGCCGTGGGCCGCACATGGAAGCCGTTGCTGGCCACCATCTGCGCCACTGCCGATTTAATCCCGTCCACGATGGAAGCCGTCGTGCCAATCGAAACCGTGAGGCCGCCGGCCACGATCTGTGCGATTACGCCCATGTACTGGGTGGTCGTCGGCGTGCTCAGACTGGTGTCGTTGCCGTTCCACAGGGCCACGTCGTGGGCCACCATCACGCCGCTCACCGTATCCACCAGGTCTTTGGCCTGCAGATAGGCGAACTGCTTTTGCTGGTCGCCCAGCTCGATGTCGAAGAGGCTGTAGTTGATCTGCGAAACGATGGCCTTCAGCGGCACGCTCCGCTCCACCCGCGTGGGGCTCACCACCACGGGTACGATGCTGCGCGGATTCACGAAGCCGGCCGTGCCCGGATTGGGAATCGCCGTCTCCTCGAAGAAGCGCGACGGATGACCGGTCGCGGGAACCTGTTTGATGCGCTGCCCGAAGGGGCTCGAACGCCGGCAAATATCGAAAATCTCGGTCTGATACAGCGGTACTTCGATAGCGCCCGGTCCGATATAGTCCGCTGCCGCGTGAATGTCTGCAAAGGTTGCGTTCATAGGCTCTTTCCGCCCCCTCCATGGGGCCGTGTTCAGCTGCTAGCTGCTAGCTGCTGACTTGTCGCCGCCGGAATCCGGCTTTGGTTGTATGTTTTTCGGCCAGGCACGGTCCTGATAATTCATCCGCCAGGATTGTCTCCAGCCGCAACTTACCCGCGTTCACAAACGAGCTTTTAGCTAGAAGCTAGAAGCTGCATTTACGCAATTGTGCCGGCCCGCAGCAATTGCGTCTTCACCGCGATGCGCTGTTCCAGGCTCAACCCGGTCAGCGCCGCGTCCAGAGTCCGCACGTCCACCGGACCCTCGCCGATTCCGTGCTTGGCCAGCATCTCGGAGGTTGCCGCCTGCACCGTCCTGCGCAGCGGATTCAATACCGTGGGCGCGGCCGCGGCCTTCAGCTCGGCCAGCTCCCGTTCGGCCTCTGCCAGCTTCTCGGCCAACTCCGCCTCCCGCCGGCTCTGCTCGACGGTCGCCGAGATCTTCTCCACCTCGCCGGTCAACGCGGTCGCCGCGGCGACCCGCTCCTCCAGCCAGCTCAGCGTCCTTTCCAGCAAAGTGGTTGCGGCTTCCAACCGCTCCGCTATCTCCTTCTCTTCCTTTTCCATGTCCTTCCTTTCTTGTTTGCCGTGATTATCGTGTTCAACTCGCCAACCACCTCCGTGCCCCATCCTTTCGCCTTTTTTCTGGCGGAAGGGTGGGAAACCAGGAAACCAGCGAACTTGCCAACAAAAGAGGCTCCGCAACATCCGTGGTCCCCAGCAAGCGATTTTTGTTCGCCGGGGTGGATTGCGGAGCCTCTTTGCTAACTTGCTGACTTGTTAACTCGCCATGCGAAAGCTGGTCGCCCGGTAAGCCGCCTTCTCCCGCAACAGGATGGCCGCCCCGGTAAAGGTTACGCGGGTCAGCTTCCACACCTCCGCCCGCATATCCTCAACCCGCGCGTCGGCCAGTTCGTAGCTCATGCCCATGGCCTCGGCGGAGTGCGCCAGGATGGCCCCGGCCACTTCGGGAAAATCCCGCGCGTACAGGTATCCGCGCACCACCAGCCGCTGCCCGATCACGTTGGCCTCGGTCAGCAGCCCGATCTTGCGCCGCGCATCATGGCCGTCCCAGCCCGGCCGGTAGTCCACCCCCATGCCCAGCAGCGAAGGCAGCGCCTTCTCCGCCGCCTCGCGCGTCAGCATCACCCGGTGCCCCCGCGCCCCTGCCGGCGCCTTGTCGCTGGCCGTATTTACCACCGTCAATACCCCCTCGAACGCCACCCGGTTAGGGTGCCTGTCCACGTGGGGAATCTCTACCGCCATCGCTTCCAATCGCATGTGTTATCCACCCATCTGCTTTCATAGCCCGCCAGCTGCCTTCCTGGCCTGCAATGCGGCCGGATTGCAATGCCTCAACCCACCCGCTCCATGGCCGCCTCGCCCGCCAACGGCGCCGTCCCTTCCTGTCCCTGCGGGCCAAGTTCAAGCGGTCCTAGTCCTCGCATCGCCCGCACCTCGTTCACTGTCAGCACACCGGCCTGCAGCAGTTGTACCTGCACCGCCAGCTCCGTTTCCTCGTCCCGCGCGTTTAGATCGTTGAAGACAAACTCGAACTCCCGCCAGCCGATGCACTTGCCAAAGAGGTCGCGCGTAATGTGACCGACCAGCAGCATGGCCAGGGGCGAGATCGCCCCGCGGAAAGCCTCGTCGGTCATCTCCGCGGCTGTCGACTGGTTGACGTCCGCCTCCAGGCCCAGCATCAGCGGCGGCAGGCCAAAGGCATTGGCCACCATGCGGATCAGAAACTCCTGCCAGGCCAGCCGCATATCCGCATCCGTGCCCTGAGCAAAGCGCAATACCTCCGGCTTCTGTTCGGTGGAGATCAGCGGCACCCTTCCCGTGCCCTCGATCTCGTCCTGCCACCAGCGGATCAGCCGGTCGTGCTGCGCGGGCGTGGCCTCGTTCAGCCACAGCGCATACTGCGCCACCGCGTTCGACGCCAGCTTGCCCGCGAAGCGGTGCGCGCTCAGAAACTGGTTTACGGTCTCGAATGCCACCTCCAGCGGTCCCAGCCCGAAAGGCGTAAAACTGCGCGGATTCATGCGTATGTACATCAACTGGTCATCGCGCAGCTCCACCGCGCCCGATTCCAGTTGCCCCGGCAGCGCCTGCGCATAGCGCGGCGTCTCCACCTGCCCGTCCCAGCGGGCGTTGATGCGAATCGAAGCTCCGTCCACCGCCCACAGCATGGCCGGCCGGTCCCCGTCGCCGGTGGGCTCCATCTCGATGGCCCCAAAGCCGCCCGTCAGCGCATCCTCCATCACCTGCTCCATCAAGGTGCGAAAGCTGTCCACCGCGTTGGGCTCTTCCAGCGTCCTGCGCAGCGCCCTGAGCTTTCTCTCCGCATAGGCCACCTCCCCCGGCTTCACCCCGCGCCGCACCCTTACCTGCCAGTCCATGGCGGCAATGCGATCCTTGATCACGTTGATGGCCCGGCGCACCACCGGCGTCTCGGCAAAGCGGCGCAGGTTCACCGGCGTCGGCTTGGGCAGGAGGCGCCCCGGAAACTGCACCGGAGTCAGGATCGCGGGCAGCGCCAGTGTCTTGCGCTCCGCCGCCGCATCGGCCGCGCCCGCCGCCAAGTCTGTCCTCCGCTCGCCCCCGGTCGCCTGCCGCCAGATCTCCCGCAACTGTTCTCCTACCCTCACGCGCACCTTCCTTTTTCCGCACAAAAACAAGAGGCGCAGTCCATACGGGCTGCGCCTCTTGTTTTTGAGCTGCTAGCTTTTAGCTGTTAGCTATTAGCTGACAACTTACAAAAATAATCCTACAACAAACTCCGGAAACTATCTGCAAAACCCATGCCCAATTTCGCAAGAAAAAGCTGGAAGCTAAAAGCTAATGGCTAAAAGCTGCACTTTTCACACCCGCAACTCCCGCCGCGCCGTCTCCGCCACCCGGCCCAGGTCCGACGTGGTCAGCACCCGGATCTGGTGCTCTTCCATGGTCTCCACGCCAAAGCGGTACATCTCCAGCCGTTCCGGCTCCTCATCGGTCGCTCCCAGCCGGGCCGCCGGCTCAATCACCGCGGTCAGCTCCAGCTGGGCCTTCTCCACCCGCTCCACTCCGGCGCGCAATGCCGCCGCCGAAAACGCCAGCACCTTGGCCATCTCCACGCCCGGCTCCAGGCTCACGGCATGAAACATGCGCACCATCCCGTTGGGCCTGTATCCCAGGTCAATGCGCAGCGGGTCGCCCGGCCGCGTGTACTCCGAGGCCGCAATCCTCTTTCTCAGCAGCTCCCACACCCCGGCCCGTTCGAACTCCGTCCGCATCCTGGCCTGGATGCCGGCGCGTCCGCTCAGCCGCGGTACCCGTTCTCTCGCCGGCGGCTCCACATAAAGCCGCATCAGCTCTTCCATCCCCGCCGCAAGGCTCTCCGCCAGATAGGCCTTGGGCTCCGTCATCTGCACGCTCAGGGAGAGCGATTCCGAGAGCAGCCGCATCAGGTCTCCATCCGGCTCGGCCTGGAAGCGCCTGCGCAGCTCGCTTTCCATGCCCTCCAGCAAGGCGATGTCCGCCTCCGCATCCAGGCAGCGCACGCGGCGCCAGTCGCGGGTAAACCGCACCTCCGCCTTCTGGCTGCCCTGCTCGCGCAGGATCACCCCGATATGCACATACTCGTTCCGCACCGCATCCGGCACATACCGGAGCAGCTGAAACTCGCATGCCCGCCGCTGGCTGCCACTATTCATCGATGTAAGCTCTCAGCCTTCAGCTTTCAGCTCTCAGCTCATGTTTGCCAGCTAGCAGTTGCCAAGTACCAAAGCAAAAAACTGAAAGCTGATAGCTAAAAGCTGCAAGCTGCTTTTCAATTCACTCTCCCCGCAATGCTAGTATCCCAGCGCGCATCCTTCCAGCCTTCTTTTCCACTATTCCCCGGCCCGCCCCATTTCGGAAACGGCTTCCGGTCCGATTTCCCGAAGCCTTCAATGAGTTCCCGAATCCGGCTCCGCCTTGCCAGCAGCTTCTCCACCAGCGCTTCCATCTCGGTCAAATCGCCGCCGTACCATTCCGGCGGCACCTCGCCGGCCGCCGCCCACACCGTCTCCGCCGGCAGGGTCTCCAGACGCGTCAGCCAGGGCTCGAAGGATTCCCATCCCACGATCTCCCGGTAGACGTCATTGCGATAGTAGACCCCGCGCAGCGGCGCATCCTCAAAGCGCCACTCCCCGACGTGAAAGCAATACCCATAGTCGATGAAGACCGCCCGGTAGCGCCGCTCCCGCTGCCGGCGCGCAAACACCGCCTGGCGCCCGTTGGCGTTCCCGGTCCACTTGTCCAGGGCCAGGATGCCGGCAAACTCGCCCAGGTTCTTCACTTCGGCCATTTGTTCCTCGGGCAGGTAGTCCACCACCTGGCCCGGCATCAGGCCGCCCACAAACCGCGACCCGAACTGCAGGCCGGCCAGGCATCGCACCCGCGTCCGCCCCAGGTCGATCTCCAGCTCCGGCGTGTTTTCCACCAGCCAGCTGGAAACCTCCATCAATTCAACCTCAGGCACCGTCAGCCCCGCCGCCGCCGCCAGGCGCGAGACCAGAAACTCATTGGCCAGCACCCTGGTGTGCTGCGGGTTGTTCTGGAATTTGACCACGTAGACGTGGCCGTCCGCGCCCAGCATCAGCTGGCCTTGCGCGCCGCCCCGCATGCGCCGGATCTGCTGCACCGCCAGAACCGCCAACCCCGTTCTCCCGCCTTTTCCTGGTTCTCAATGGAATTCTAAGCGTATGGACCGGAATTCTCTGCAAATTGCAGCTTATAGCTCCTAGCCAGTTCTCCGGCCGCACCACGATGAACGCCTGCCCCGATGCGACCACAGATGCCCCGTGCCCCATCCTTGCGTCTTTTTTCTGACGCAAGGGTGGGAAACCACCAGCCTCGATCGGCGTATGTTCATCAGCAGCTAGAAGCTAGCCCGCATTTCTCACAGGCGCGTTGCTGGTTGGGGTGAGGGCGGGCTTGAAAAGTGTTGGAAAGGCCGTCTTTTCATGGCATAACTACGTTGTCAAATACGTGGTTGTTGCCGTGTGGG
>JBEKNO010000190.1:0-5919 GCA_049522735.1 Occallatibacter sp. | reverse complement strand
ATCACTTTTTCCCAGTTATCGCAGTGTTTTCAATAGCTTCTGAGATAATTATACCAGCCAGCTACGATCTATGTTATTGATTCTTATGGCAATTAATCAGATTTTCAGACACGACTAGATATTTTTGACTTTGCAAAGACTCACTTTGTATTTCATGGTCTCCAGCGCACGGCGGGCGTGCCTTAACATGACGGTGCTATGGGGAAGGTTTGTTGTTTCCCACCCTTTCCGCAGAGAGAAGCGGAAAGGATGGGGCACGGGGCTTTTGTGCGGCACGACTGAAGCCGTGTCCTTTCAAAGCTATGGAATTTTACTCTCAAAGTGGTTCTTCTGCGGCTCGTTTAGTCGTTGGCGTTGGCGGCTACTTCGTGGAGCCAGGTGGGAGCTTTGAGCAGCTCGCGGGGGCGGGAGCCGTCGGCGGGGCCTACCAGGCCGTCGCGTTCCATTAAGTCGATGAGGTGAGCGGCGCGGCCGTAGCCGATTCTGAGGCGGCGCTGGAGGAGCGAGGTGGAGGCTTTGCCGAATTCGAAGACGAGGCGGACGGCGTCGTCGAACATGGGATCGTTTTCGTTGGGGTCGGCGTTGGAGCCATCCACGGCGGCGGGGTCTTCTTTGGGCGATTCGAGGAAGGTGTGGACGTACTCGGCCTGGGCTTGATTCTTCCAGAAGGCGACTACCTCGGCGGTCTCTTTCTCGGTGACCAGCGGGGCGTGGAGGCGCATGAGGCGGCTGGTTCCGGGAGGGAGGAAGAGCATGTCGCCACGGCCGAGCAGGGCCTCTGCGCCGTTGGTGTCGAGGATGGTGCGGGAGTCGACCTTGGTGGCCAGGCGGAAGCTGATGCGGGTGGGGATGTTGGCCTTGATGAGGCCGGTGATGACGTCGACGCTGGGGCGCTGGGTGGCCAGGATGAGATGGATTCCGACGGCGCGGGCCATCTGCGCCAGCCGCGTGATGGACTCCTCGACGTTGGAGCGGTCGAGCATCATCAGGTCGGCTAGCTCGTCAATGATGATGACGATGCAGGGCAGCGGCTCGGCGTCATCGCCTTCGTCGAAGAGGGAGGGCATGGCGGAGTCAAAGAGCTTATTGTACTGGTCGATGTTGCGGACGCTGCGGGAGGCCAGCAGCTTGAGGCGGCGCTCCATCTCGCGAACGGCGTTGCGCAGGGCGTTGGCGGCCAGCTTGGGCTGGGTGATGATGGGGGTGAAGAGATGAGGGATGCCTTCATACATGCCCAGCTCGACGCGCTTGGGGTCGACGAGGATGAGGCGGACCTGCGCGGGCGTGGTGCGGAAGAGCAGGCTCATGATCATGGCGTTGATGGCCACGGATTTGCCCGAGCCGGTGGAGCCGGCGATGAGGACGTGGGGCATGGAGGCCAGGTCGGCGGTGACGATGCGGCCGTTGATGTCCTTGCCCATGGCCAGGGTGAGGCGGGATTTGGCTTTATGGAAGGTTTCGCTTTCGATCACGTCGCGGAGGTGGATGGTTTCGCGCTCGTGGTTGGGGACCTGGATGCCGACCGTGCTTTTGCCAGCCATGCGCTCGATGAGGATGGATTCGGCGCGCATGGCGAGGCAGAGATCGTCGGCCAGCGAGGTGACGCGCGAGTATTTGACGCCGGCCTCGGGCTTGAACTCGTAGGTGGTGACCATGGGTCCGGGGTTGATTTGAACCACCTGGCCGCGGACATCGAACTCGGCGCATTTCTCGACCAGGACGCGGGCTTCCTCGCGGAGTTCGTTCTCGCGGACGGCCTGGGGGGCGTCGCCGGCGCTGAGCAGGGTGCTGGGCGGGAGCTTGAAGCCGCTGACGTTTTTGGGGGCGACGGCGGCGGTGCGGAGGCCGGCATCGGCGCGGCCGTGAATTGCGATTTCAGAAATTGGGCGGGAGGCAGGGGCTGGGTCGAACGGGAAGGCGGCGGGCTGGGGATGCGGTTCCCGTGGTTCCGGTTCCCGTGGTTCCGGTTTGCCGGCGGTTGTGGTTTCCCAGGTCTCAAAAGCGAGACCCTTCGACAGGCTCAGGGCAGGCTCTCCACCCCACGGACGAAGACCTGTCCGTGGGGGCCCCGGCTCTGGGGCGCCCGGCTTTTGTGGGATGGGCTCCGCGGCGGGACGTTCCCAGATGCTGGGCTGGCGGGCCGGGGCCGCAATGGGAAGTTCGTCTTCGTCCGCTTGCAGGGGAACACGCCGGTAGGCTGGAATCTCATCCAGGGGGTCGAGGTCATGGGCGGGCGCATCCCGGTGGCGGAAGAGGGAGGCGAATCGGCTGGGGCGCTGGACGGCCTGTTCCTCATTGGGGGCCGGGGCTGAGCCGGGGACTAATCCGAGGATTCTGGCAGGGTGGGCCGCGGCTTCGCGCTGGGCCCTGCGTTCTTCTCGAATCTCGGTGCGCTCCTCGCGCCAGTTGCGCCATCGGTCGTGCCAGGAGACGGCGTGGAGCCAGCGGTCTTCGATGCTCTCTTTGAGGGCGAAGAAGCTGACGGCGGAGGCAAAGTAGAGTCCCGCGGCGGCCAGCACGCCGGCCACCAGCGAGGCGCCCTGGATATTGAGGTAGCGCACCAGCAGATTGGCCATGAGCCGGCCCGCCACGCCCTCGACGGGGAGCAGATGGAGCCAGCGCCAGTGCCAGGGCATGAGGGCCAGGGCGGCGGGCAGAAAGAGGAGGGCCAGGAGGACGCCGGTCCAGCGCAGCCAGGGCGACCCGCCGGAACGCGACCGCATCCAGGCGAAGCCGATTCCGCCCAGCCAAAGGGGCAGGAAAAAGGCTGTAAGGCCGAGCCATTGCAGGAGCAGGTCGGCGAGCCAGGCGCCGAAGAGGCCGGTCCAGTTGCGTGCGGGCTGGCCGGTGGCGGTGTTCAGCGAGGGGTCCGCGGGGTAATAGGTGGAGAGCGCGAGGATGAGGAGAAGCGAGACCAGTAGCAGCACAAGCCCCAGAAACACATTCAGGGGACGGCTTCGCGTGGGCGACAAAACGATGCGAATGGGTTTCATGGCGAGGCGCTCTTTGGCTGCCCCGGAAGCTGCCGCGAGCCGGCCGCCGGAGCGGCGAAAACAATCCCAGAGCAGATTTTATTATGGCGGGGCGAGTGGGGGATTTTGGGCAAAAACGGGCGGGGGGAACCTTGGTGTGGACCCCCGGCGTGGAGGGTGGCTTTTTAAAAAAGCGGTTGAGGATCGCGGTTTCCCACCCTTTCGCTAGAAAAAAGGCGGGCCCAGAGGGCACCCCGATGGGGCACGGGGCTTTTATGGAAAGGTGGCGACGAAGAGCAAATGCAGGTTCTTCAACTCCGCTGCGCTCCGCTGAGGATGACAGAAAAAGATGGGGGCACGGGGCTTTTGTTACCTACAAACGTGGTCCGGGCAGGCCGGCATTTTTTATTTTCTTCTGTTTTCGGCCTTTTTGTTTTTCATCCGGGCTTGAGCAAGATCGAGATTTCCCCTTGCATCGGCATAGGCCGGATCGATCCGCAGCGCTTCGCTGAACTGCCCGGCCGCTTTTTCATAATCCCCCAGTTGAAACATGACCGCGCCGAGATCATTATGCGCACTGGCGTTTGCAGGATCGTAGCGCAGCGCCTGGGTGAACTCCTCTACCGCTTCGGGGAGCTGATGATTCCTCATAAGAATCCTGCCGATCTTGGAATGGGCCAATGCCTGATCGGGTTTAATGGCCAAGGAAAGCCGGAATTCCTTAAGCGCTTCCTGCTTAAATCCCCGCCTGTCAAAAATAATGCCTAAATTGTTATGCGCATCGCAGTTATCCGGATCGACGGCAAGCACCTGACGCCAATCATCAGCCGCCTCATCAAGCTTTCCCTGCGCCTGCAGAGCATCGCCAAGATAAATCCACGCCATTATAGAATCCGGATCCCCGGCGATCGCCTTTCTGCTATACGTCTCCTCATCCTTAGTCCTGCCCATCAAAAAAGACCATTGCGCCATGTAGGTCAGGGCAAGAGGGTAGTCAGGAGAAAGACGCAATGCCTTTTCGAGGCGTTGCCCGGCAAGCGGGAGATTGCGCTGATCATGGGTTAGCATCGCGGTTTGCATCAGGCAATAGGCGGAATAAGAAAGATCCAGAGGGTCTGAGGAATTATATTCCAACGCGCGTTCAAGATATTCCTGCGCCTCGGCAATTCTTCCCAGCCTCACGTACGCCACGCCCAGGATGGAATTGGGAAATTCCCCGCGCGAGTCAATCTCCAGCACGTGGCTGAAAAGCGTCACCGTATCTTTCCACACCTTTACCTGCGTATCGGTCTTTACGGCGCACGCGATAATGACCGCGACCGCCATCAGTTGAGCAACGATCCTGATTTTCGGGAAGTTGGCAACGGCATCACCGGCCAGCCAGACAACGGCGATGAACAGGCCGATCAAGGGAATATAAGTGTAACGCTCGGCCAGGGCCTGATTTCCGACCTGCACGATGCCGATCACCGGCACCAGCGTTCCCAGGAACCACAGCCAGCCGATGAGGCAATAAGGCATTTTTCCCCGGATATGCCAGCAGACGGCGGTTGCGAGGATGAGCGCAATGGCCGATAACACCGCCGCGGGAATCATGATGTGATTTAAGTCGTAGTAATAAAAAGCCGTAAGCGGATGGGGCCATACCATGATGCGCACATAGCGGCAGTAACCGATGGCCGCGTTGCAGAGTCTCTCCCACCACGGAATGAGTTGAAGCGAAGCCACCGCGCCGCTGGCCCTCTGCGCAAAAATAGTGATGACGCTCGAAATAACCGCCATGATGAAAAGCGGCCATTTTTCAAGGCATAACTTCCAAAAGGAAGAGAACCAATGCGCGCGTGTTTCCGGGGTGAACGTTATTCTGCGCAACGGCCAATAATCGAGCAAGAGCAGAATAAACGGAAGCGTGACGGCCATCGGTTTCGACATGAGAGCGCAGGCAAAACAGCAGACCACCCATGCGAACCGTTTCCACGATGGCCTGCGCGCATACCACGCATAAGCCAGCAACGCCGCGAAGCAGAAAAACGCGCACAATATATCCTTGCGTTCAGAAATCCAGGCAACGGATTCGACATGCGCGGGATGCAGCGCGAACAGGAATGCGACCATTGCGGCGCGTCCTATAAAACCGGTCAAATACAAAAGCAAAAGGAAAAGCAGAACCGCATTGGCGGCGTGCAAATAGACATTGGTCAAATGGTGGCCGCCGGGACTCTTGCCATAAAAGCTCCAGTCCGCCATGTGGGAAATCCACGTCAACGGGTGCCAGTTTGCACAATGGTAGGTTGTAAACGCCCACTCAATGCTGTGCATGGTGAACCCCTGCTGCACCTGCCGGTTCACCAGGACACAGCCGACATCGTCCATCTCAATGTAATCGCCGCTCCGCACCCCCCGAAATGCAAAGACGGTAACCACCGCAAGGACGAGGCACACAGCGGCAATATGCCACGGCTTATGGGTTGCGGGAGCAGTGGCAACGGTCTTCCCGGCCGGCGCTTCATGCGGGCGCTGGCCATGGGATTTGCGCTGTCGCGATTTTCCTGGCATGATTGGCGATCTCCCATCATCCTAAAAACGGCCGGGTGGGATACATCAGGATTGTAGCGGAAAAGGCAAAAACAGCCGCTGGGCTTTTCGGCTTTGCTCAGGGCGGGCTTTCCACCCCACGAACGAAGACCTGTTCGTAGGAGCCCCGGTTTTGGGGCACCCGGAAGTGAAGACATTTAGATCATGGTTTCCCACCCTTTCGTCAGAAAAAACGCGAAAGGATGGGGCACGGAGTATTGTGGTTGGGAAAGATGGCGGGATAGGGTTCGTGCTTTCCCAGGTCTCCTAAGGAACATCCTCACAACCCCATTGGAATCAGTGTTAGTTCGAAGCCTAGTTTTCTTGCTTGGTGGCGTAGGCGGTTCTCATTGCGCTGCTTATTTTGCGCCTC
>JBEKNO010000189.1:0-5948 GCA_049522735.1 Occallatibacter sp. | reverse complement strand
CATCACTTTTTCCCAGTTATCGCAGTGTTTTCAATAGCTTCTGAGATAATTATACCAGCCAGCTACGATCTATGTTATTGATTCTTATGGCAATTAATCAGATTTTCAGACACGACTAGATACTGTGACGTATTGTTCGATTGCATCTTGCGGGTTCTGGATTTGGCGGATGAAAGGAATTCGGTGGTTTGCGGCCAGCCTGATGGCTCTAGCTGAATTGGTCACGTGGGGCGCGTTCGTAGTCGCAAGCATGTCGATAAGTGGCGATTGGTTGTAGACACAGTCGCGCGTACTGTCCCACAGTGCAGACTAACTCTTCTTGCCGCCCAGCCGCGCCACGCTGAACTGCGCTCCGGCAAACAAAATCAGCCCCGATACATAAGCCCAGAACAGCAGCCCCACCGACACGTAGAACGGCCCGTAGAGCGCCTTCAGATCCAGGTGCGGAAGCGCGGCCATAAAAACATACTTCGCCGCCAGCCAGATGATTCCGGTATAGATTGAGGTGCGCAGAACCGGCCGCCACGGTACCTTCCGGTTGGGCAGCAGCCAGTAAATCGAAAAGAAGAACAGGATCGAAGCCACGCCGGTGGTTGCGGCCAGCAAAAGGAAGCTGGTGCCCTGGTAAGTAAAGTGCAGAACTATATCGATGAACTTGATATTCGTGTTGTGAACGAAAACTAAGGTCAGCACATCGCGCGCGGCCGCATTCACCAGGATGCTGCCCATGCCCAGCACAACCATCAGAACCGCGAGGCCGAATGCGATGACTTGATTATACAGATAATTGCGACTCTTGTTCACTCCCCAGGCCTGGTTCAGCGCCACCTCCAGGGGCAGAAAGATGCCCGTGCAGGCCACCAGTATCATGATCAGCGAGAAGACCTGCACGCCATGCCGTGCGGATGCGGCAGCCACGGCAGCTAAATTGCCGGCTACAAAATCCTGGTTCGAAGGCAGAAAATAGCGCACCATATCGCTGACTACGCTCACCATCATCGTCGAGTGGAAGACCGACAGCGTCAGTGTATACAGCAGCACGATGAAGGGAATGAACGACAGAATCGCGTTGGCCGCCACGCTGAAGGCATAGGTGTGCACCTCGCTGTCCAGCAGGTAGGTCACCAGCGCCGTGCCGTCCTTGCGCCACCGGTACCACTTCGACCTGGTGGCCGGCACCACTACATCTGCCGCCCGGGGAACCTCGATCGCCACATCGATGCGCGCATCGGCATGTGCAACTTCAGTCTCTTGATTTGAATTGTCAGCCACGTGCTGCTTCCTCTCTGGAGCCAAAAACTCTGCGCGGCAAAAATGCGCGCAAAGCAAAACTATCGATTGGTTATTTCTTCCCGATTGAATCTTTCATCCCGGATGGTTCTTCTTTCAATAAATGGTTCGTTCTTCAAGAATAGCCGCTGGGGGTTAAGCGCCGCGCAGCTTATCCAGCGCCCACCGCGCCGCCGTCCGCAACCCCTCATCCGCAGCCCCGGCCCATTCCTCCAGCCGCGCCTCAAACCGCCTCAGCCCGCTGTTTCCCATGGCGATGGCCACATTCCGCCGCAACCCCAAAAACCCCGCCCGCCGCACCGGCGAGCCGTTGAAGAGCCGTTCGAACTCCGCCTCATCCATCGCCGCCAGCCACTCCAGCTCCGGATTCACCAGCTCCGTCCGCGTCTTCAGGTCCGGGTCCGCGCTCACCGGCGCCTTTCGATTCCAGGGGCACACATCCTGGCAGATATCGCAGCCGAAGGCCTGCCGTCCCATCCCTTCCATCAACCCCGCTTCGATCACCCCGCGATGCTCGATAGTCAGATAGGAGATGCACCGCGACGCATCCATCTGGTAAGGCGCCGTCAGCGCGCCGGAAGGGCACGCCTCCAGGCACCTCCGGCAACTCCCGCAGCGGTCCGGGAGCGCCGTGGGCGCGCTTTGTTCCTCTACTTCCAGCGAAGTCAACAGCACCGCCAGAAACCCATACGACCCCAACCGGGGATGGATCAGGCAGGTATTCTTTCCCGTCCAGCCGAGCCCCGCCGCCGTAGCCAGCGTCCGCTCCACCACCGGCCCGCTATCCACGCAGATCCGCGCCTCAAAGCCGTCCAACCCATCGCGCCGCCGCGCCTCTCGAATGCGCGCCTCCAGCGCCCGCAGCCGCTTCCTGAGCACCTTGTGATAATCAGTTGGCCGCCGCACTCCATTTGCATCCACTCGGCCGATCCATGCGTACCGCGCCATCCATCCCGCGCCCTCCCCGGCCGGCTCCGTCGAGCGAGGCTGCGCGCTCTCATAGCCGGCAAAACAAACCAGCGCCGAACGCGCCCACGGAAACGCAATCCCCACCCGCGCCCGCAGCAGCCGCCCATCCTCGCCAGTCCGCGTCAGGTAGCGCATGGTCCCCGCGCGCCCCGTCCGCACCCACTCCTCGAACCGCGCCGCATCCCGCGCCTCGTCCGCATGAGGCAGCGCCATCAAACCCGCCTCTGCAAACCCCGCCTCCAGCGCCCAGGCACGCGCCTGCTCCCTGCTCAGGCCGCCTGCGGAACTGGACATTACATTAATCATGGAACCGGCGCGCTCCTCGTTGCGTATGGATGGTCAGCGTGTTCGATCCCGGACGATGATCGCGAAACTGAACGCCTGGACCCGCGGCAGGAGATGCTTGAATGATCGCATCCCTTGTGACTGCAGCATAGTCCCTTCGAGCGGTTGTGGCCGCTCGCGTGCACGTTCCAGGCGGCGCAGGAACCACAACCATTTACAGGCGATCAAGCCTTGGACAGGCTTGCTGGAGGAGATTTTTTATGACCACAACCATGTGCAGCGCGGCAAAAACAGCGGTTGTAGCGGCAGACGGATTTACCCAACTGGTAAGAGGCCAGGATCTGTGGTTGCTGGAGCGGCTGATGCCGCTGATTCGCCGCCAATGCGTAACCCTCGATCTGGGCTCGGTCCAGCGCATCGACGCCGCCGGCATCGCCGCCCTCATCTCGCTCTACTCGTGCGCCCGCGAATCCGGCCACCGCTTCGCCGTCTCCCATGCCTCGCCGCGGGTAAAAGAAATTCTCGCGCTCGTCGGCCTGGACCGCATTCTTCTCTCTCAGAATACGGTCCAGGCTTTACCATCCAGCCAGCGCTTTGAGTGCACCGCCGCCTGAATCTCCCCTATCCATCGCAGTATTCCCTCCGGGCGCCACGCTGTGTCCCAAATTGCGAAAAGACAACCAAGTAACAGTACGGCGCTCCAGGACCATCCGTATCGTATGTGACCTTCAACACAGGCAACTGTATACCTGGAACGATATTCGTAATTACGACCAATCAATGCCGCGACGCGCTGTCCACTGTCTGGATGACTCGCACGCGCCCAGCCTGTCAGCCATCCATTCCCGTTGATCCGCTGAGCCTCCGTTCCGTCACCCTCGCATAGCTTCCGCGCCGCGCAATCTTACAGATGGAGGTTTTACCCATGACGCAGGGCGCTGTGGATCAGTCGTCTGCTAAAGAAGCAGGCTCAACCCCAATCAAGTACGTCTATTTCTTTGGCGGCGGCAAGGCGGACGGAAACGGCGGCATGAAGGACGTGCTGGGCGGCAAGGGCGCCGGCCTGGCCGAGATGACCAACGCCGGCCTGCCTGTCCCTCCCGGATTTACCATCCAGACCGAGGCCTGCCGCGAGTACATGCGCGGCGCGGTTAGTCCCCAAATCGACGCCGAGATGCACGCAGCCCTGGAGCGGCTGGAGAAGCTCCAGGGGCAGAAGCTGGGCATGGGCGAAAATCCCCTGCTCGTCTCCGTCCGTTCCGGCGCCAAGTTCTCCATGCCCGGCATGATGGACACCATTCTCAACCTGGGCCTCAACGATCAGGCCGTCGAAGCCCTGGTCAAACGCAGCAACAATCCCCGTTTTGCTTATGACTCCTATCGCCGCCTCATCCAGATGTTCGGCGATGTCGTCCTCGACGTTCCCAAGAAGAAATTCGAGCACATCTTCGACGGCGTCAAGCATCGCGCCAAAGTCAAGTTCGACTACGAACTCAGCCCCGATGCCCTGAAGCAGATCATCGCCGAGTACAAGAAGCTGATCCTCAAGGAAACCGGCAAGGACTTTCCCCAGGCCCCGCTCGATCAACTCGTCCAGGCCCGCGACGCCGTCTTCCGCAGTTGGCAGAACGAACGCGCCAAGACCTATCGCCGCATCAACCGCATTGACGACTGGCTGGGCACCGCGGTCAACGTGCAGGCCATGGTCTTCGGCAACCTGGGAGAAAACTCCGGCACCGGCGTCGGCTTCACCCGCAATCCCGCCACCGGCGAGCACAAGTTCTTCGGCGAGTACCTGATGAACGCCCAGGGCGAAGACGTGGTCTCCGGCGTGCGCACGCCGCTCTCCATCAGCGAGCTGGAGCGCGTGATGCCCAAGGTCTACGAGCAACTGCGCACCATCACCGGCAAGATGGAAAAGCATTACCGCGATATGCAGGACTTCGAGTTCACCATCCAGGATGGCAAGCTCTACATGCTGCAGACGCGCAACGGCAAGCGCACCGGCCTGGCCGCCGTCCGCGTTGCCATTGACATGGTGCGCGAAGGCCTCATCACCAAGGAGGAAGCCGTCCACCGCGTCGAGCCCAACCAGTTATACGACTTCCTGGTTCCCCGCCTGGTGGAAAAAGGAGAGAAGATCGAAGTCCTGGCCACCGGCCTGCCCGCCTCGCCGGGAGCCGCCGTCGGCCAGATCGTCTTCACCGCCGAGGACGCGGTCAAATACCACACCAACGGCGCCTTCAAGACCATCATCCTGGTCCGCGGCGAAACCACTCCTGAAGATATCGCCGGCATGGAAGTAGCCGCCGGCATCCTCACCTCGCGCGGCGGCATGACCTCCCACGCCGCCGTCGTCACCCGCGGCATGGGCAAGTGCTGCGTGGCCGGCGCTGGCGATCTCAAGGTCGATGAAGCCAAGAAGGAACTCCGCGTCAAAGGCAAGGTCTTCAAGCATGGCGACTGGCTCTCGCTCGACGGCACCACCGGCCGCGTCATTGAAGGCAAGCTCAAGACCCTCCCCGCTCAGCCCGACGATCCCGATCTGGTCAAGTTCATGGCCTGGGTCGACCCTATCCGCCGCCTGCGCATTCGCGCCAACGCCGATATTCCCCGTGACGCCAAGCAGGCTCGTCTCTTCGGCGCCGAAGGCATCGGCCTCTGCCGCACCGAGCACATGTTTTTTGCCGAGGATCGCATCGAGCACATGCGAACCATGATCCTGGCCGACAACGAAAAGGATCGCCGCGCGGCCCTCAAGAAGCTGTTGCCCATGCAGCGCGCCGACTTCATCGGCCTCTTCAAGTCCATGGAGTCGCTCCCCGTTACCATCCGCACCATCGATCCGCCGCTGCACGAGTTCCTGCCCAAGCGCGAAGAGCTGCTGGTCGAAATCCAGCATCTTGAAGACACCAAGCCCCGCTCGCCCAGGCTCAAGGAACTGCGTCCATTGCTGGCGCGGGTGGAGGAACTGCACGAGCAGAACCCCATGCTCGGCCTGCGCGGATGCCGCCTCGGCATCGCCTTCCCCGAGATCACCGAGATGCAGGTGCGGGCCATTATCGAGGCCGCAGTTGCCGTCAAGGCCAAGGGCGGCAATCCGCATCCCGAGATCATGATCCCCCTCGTCGCCACTATCGAGGAGATGCGTAACCAGGCCGCCATTGTCCGCCGCGTGGCCGAAGAGGTCTTCAAGGAAAAGGGCGTCAAGGTGGATTACATGGTGGGCACCATGATTGAGCTGCCCCGCGCCGCGCTCACCGCCGACCAGATCGCCGAGGAAGCCGAGTTCTTCAGCTTCGGCACCAACGACCTCACCCAGACCACCTACGGCATCTCCCGCGACGACATCAACAACTTCCTGCCCTCCTATCTGAAGTACGGCATCTTCAAGCAGGATCCCT
>JBEKNO010000188.1:0-5998 GCA_049522735.1 Occallatibacter sp. | reverse complement strand
TGGCTGATGCGCCTCCCTGTGCGCATCCCTCCTTCGCGCGACACCACGGCGCTCATAAGTTCGTCAGTCTGAAGAGAACCCTTCATGAGCATTTGGACCTCACTCTTACGAGCCATCTCTACGGCCCGCACGGCAGCCGCGCAGGGATCGTCGATGTCAACGATCTGAATGTTTCCCAAGTCGAGTTGCAAAGTGCCCGCCAAGGCGCGCATCTTGGCTTCACAACCCACAAGAACCGGGACGATCAAATTGTCCTTGAATGCCTGCATTGCGCCTCCGAGAGATACCTCGTCGCAGGGCCAGACAATCGCAGTTTTCACAGCCGGTTTTGAGTTTGCACGCGCGATCAAGCCAAGGTAATGACGATAGGGATTGCTGACAATGAGCTGGGGAACGGGCAGGGTGGACCAGCGCAGCTTCTTCGGAGGCGCGATGAGCCGGGCCGTACCCGAAAAGATGGGCAGACCGGCGCCATTGCTTGCCTCGCAATCGAAGTGAACCTCCTTTGTAGAATCGTCCTTGGCCGTAACCTCGACCTTGACGAGGATGCGATCTCCGACACGGATGCGATTATGAAACGAGAGCGAGACGTTTGTCAGTGTGCATCCAGGCCCGGGTATTTCGATGGCGAAGAGACCTGAGATAAGCGAGGCGCACCACATGTTTGGCCCTGTCGGAGGTATGCCCCCGGCGCGATCAATCTGTTCATCGGCATTCAGAACGGAGTGGAATCCGGAAATCGAGGCGAATGCCATCGCGTCATCCGCGGTTAGAACGTGCTCTGTCCTGGCTGTGTCGCCAACTGAAATCTCGTCGTATGTTTTGCTCTCAATAAACCCGAGATTCATACAAAATTCCTTCCCCGCTCAAATGCCGGCCATTGTCCAGTCTGTATGCCATCCTATGACCTGCGAGCGCTGTTCAAAGTGACTGCAATCACGTATGCCAAAGGCCGGCTTGCACTAAGGAAAAGCACCACTCAAGGAAGCTGGTTCTTATCCCCACAAATGGAGGAGGACTGAATGGGAGGCTTGATCCATTAACCGGAATTCCCGTTTTGCGTTACGGCTGTGAACCAATACCCCCCCCATTTACCTCCGCTCGCGATCTATTTTACATTGGTTCCAAGGCCATCGTCCTCTAGCGCCGACCAATCTCTCTCGCACAATCAAAAGGCTTAAGCAGCTATCCTTGCCACGTCTTTTCCTCTATTATCTTTACAACTGAAGGCAGTTTGAATCTGCATTTCTCGGCGCCGGCGACTTCGATCGCACCATCTTTATTATCGTTTCGGACCATGGCCAGCAGAACGTTCACAAACTTCTGCATGCGGACGTTCTGCTGAACCAAGCCGGCCTGAGGGGGCCTGCCGCTTCGAATGCAATTGCATGCATGCCCGAGGGCGGCTTCGCGCTTGTGTTTCAGCAGCCCGGGGAGTACTGCATTACGGCATAAATGGGGAGGTGATTCCGGCTCAGGAGCGGGCGCTAAACCAAGCCTATGCCCGCAATCCGGAACACTTCGTCCGCGGTGTGGAAGCAGAGCCACTCTGCCGGACCATCACTCCCGCAGGGTAACCCTGAACTCGTGCTAACGGGCACGCACAACGACCGCACTTCCCATCCCACCCCCTATGCAGAGGCTGGCGACGCCAAGCTCCTTTTTCGTCCGGCGCAAGGCATGGATCAAGGTGACGAGGATACGCGTGCCGGAGGCGCCGAGAGGATGACCCAGGGCAATTGCGCCTCCGCTTACATTCACCTTCTCAGGGTCGAGGCGGAGATCATGCGCGACGGCAAGAGAGGTTGCGGCAAATGCCTCGTTCACTTCGAACAGATCGATATCGGCCAATTCAAGCCCACACCTTTTCAGAGCGGGTGGAACGGCATTTACAGGAGCGACGCCCATTACATCGGGTTCCACGCCGACAAGTGAGTACCCCATAATCTCCGCCAGTATTTGCAGCCCGTGCGCGCGGGCATAATCTTCGCCGGCAACGGCCACCATGGCCGCGCCGTCATTGATGCCGCTCGCATTTCCCGCCGTGACGGTTCCGCCATCAGGTTTGAATGCGGGCCGGAGTTTTTGCAAACCTTCCAGGGTCGTGTCCGGCCGCACATGTTCATCCTGCAGGAAGGCCACTGTTCCCTTTCGCGCCGGCACATCGACCGCCACGATCTCATCGCAGAAATGTCCATCCGCGATGGCAGATGCCGCGCGGCGCTGGCTTTGGCAGGCGAAGGCGTCCTGTTCGGCGCGCGTGATTCCCCAGCGCTCTGCCACAATTTCGGCAGTAACCCCCATGTGGTAGTTTCCGAATGCATCGATCAGGCCGTCGCTCAGCAGGTTGTCGAGAAGCTCCGCATTGCCCAGGCGATGGCCCGTTCTTGTATCCATCAATAAAAAAGGGACGCGAGACATGTTCTCGATGCCGCCGGCCATGCAGAGATGGCCATCGCCGGATTTGATCGTCTGCACGGCAGTGACGACGGCTTGAAGTCCGCTTCCGCAGACGCGGGCGATGGTTTGCCCTGGGACAGAAGCGGGCAGGCCCGCCCGGATCGCGATCTGACGCGCGGGATTCATGCCTTCGCCGGCCTGAAGCGCGTTTCCGATGATTACGTCGGCAACATCCGCCTGGGGCAAACCCGCAATGACCGGCTTGGCGACAGCTACGCCCAGATCGACCGCGGTAAGGTTCTTCAGAGCGCCCATGAATGTGCCAATGGCGGTCCGTTTGGCGGCAACAATAACGATTTTCATGTGATTCGAAACTCCTTAACTCAACTGGTTAATAGAACCGTTGTGCTTGTCTTCACTCCACCCGCAGCCTGGTTGACTTCAACCAGAGCCTCAGGCGCCGGTTGAACGAGGCGTCTTGTCGAGGAGTTCTCCTTTGGCGATCTTGCCGGTTGGAGTGTTGCGGGCCGGTTCGCTCTTGGCTGGCTTGCTCCGGGCCGGTTGGCGATGGGATGGCGGGGTTTGGCCGCCGCGGTCTCCTCTCCACAGGCCGTTGAGAACCAGATCGATGATTCTCCGGATCGCGGTGTCGTCCGAGACCCCAAGGTGCTGGTTGCCGCCGAACAGGCGCTCCACCAGGAAATAATTGAGAATCTGCAGGTAAATCGTCGCAAGGACAAAGCCGGGATCGATGCCGCACCATGCGGGGTTTGCCGAAACCTCGTTCAGTTCCGCGTCCAGGCGCCACTTGAACTGTTCCGGCACATTATGAAAACTTTGGGAAAAATGACGGTTATTAAACTCCACCACGTCGATGTACATCAGCTTCCAATAGCCGGCGTGTTCATAAACATACGACCGGATCTCTGCCGCCAGCATTTCCAGGCTTTGCTGGGAAAAGGGCGCTCCCAGGTTCTCCACCTTTTCCGTGCGCCAGGAACGGATGCGCTTCTCGTAGCTGTGCACCACGCTCTCAAACAAAGCATCCTTGGTGGGGAAATAGGTGTAAATGGCGCCGGTAGAGACCTCCGCCAGCTCGGCGATTTCACGGATGTTGGTGCCGTGAAAACCCTGGCGCGTGAACAGGCTGAGGGCCGCCTGCTCGATCTGGCTGCGGTTCTGTTCGGCGCGTAGCCTGGCTAGCTTGGGCATAGCTTTAGAGAACAAACGTTCGTTTATAACACGAACGACCGTGTTTTTAACAAGCCCACGCAGCCATGTCAAGAAAAATCTTTTCCGGACAGCAAAAAGACTGATTGTGCTTTTCCGGTTGCTCCTTCATCCGGCTTCAGATGGCCGGGCAACTCTGCCTTCCCTGCCCGGTAAAAACAGGCGCCCGGTTCTACTAGAACAGGGAGTGAGCGGTCCTATGAATTGAAAATAAAAGAGTTATCCTAACCTTACCGCCGGCATAGCGGGGTGAATCTGGTCACAGCCGGGCATGCTTTGGAGGGATACAATGTGAGCCATCGGTATATGTTGACCTGCGCCATGTTTCCGCGGATGGCGCCGGGGGGTGATATCCGTGCGAATCCTGCCCGGCAAATCGCCGCAGCAGTTAATTCAGGCAGCGGGGAGCGGCAGAGATGAACTGAGCGTCAGGGTGAATCATGCTATTTTGCTGAACGGTAAAGAGCGCCGGGTAACTGTAGCCGCGGGACAAAAGAAGCAAACTCATATTCATAGCGACTGATCCAGGAGCAGGGATGGCCAAGCAAGCAGAGAGCGAGAAGAAGAAGACGATTGCCGACAAGATTTCAGATCTTCGCGCCAAGCGTGCCGAGCTCGAACTCGGCGGCGGCAAGGGACGCATCGAGATACAGCACGCCTCCGGCAAGCTGACTGCGCGGGAGCGGATTGAGAGGCTTGTGGACCGGGACAGCTTCCAGGAGATCGGACTGTTTGCCCTTCATCGCGCCACCTATTTTGGGATGGCCGAAAAAAAGCTGCCCGCGGATGGGGTGGTGACGGGATGCGCAACCATCGACGGGCGGCTGGTGCATCTGGCCAGCCAGGATTTTACGGTGCTGGGCGGAGCTGCTGGCGAGACTCACAGCAGAAAGGTTGCCGACATGCTGAGCCTTTCTCTCAAAACCGGGAGCCCTTTCATCTTCATCAACGACTCCGGCGGCGCACGCGTCCAGGAGGGCATCGACAGCCTGGCCGGATATGCCAGCGTCTTTTACAACAATGTGATGCTCTCAGGAACAGTGCCGCAGATTTCGCTGATTTGCGGACCGTGCGCTGGAGGCGCCGCCTATAGCCCGGCGCTTACCGACTTCGTGATCCAAACCCGGCAGGCGCAATTGTTTATTACCGGGCCGCAGGTGATCAAACAGGTGACCGGCGAAGTTGTCACAGCGGATGAGCTGGGCGGCCCTGAGTCGCAGATGAACAACGCGGGAGTGGTTCACCTGATCGCCCGGGACGACTACGAGGCGCTTCAGCTTTGCCGGCGGCTGCTCAGTTTCATGCCTTCCAACAACCTTGAGGATGCGCCCCGCATGGCTTTCAATGCGAAGGTGAAATCCGATCCGGAGATGAACGGGATTGTTCCTGTGGACCCCAAGATTGCTTATGACGTCAGGAACGTGATCATACGCGTATTGGACAATCAGGATTTTCTCGAGATCCAATCCGGATTCGCTCCCAACATCGTCATCGGTTTTGGGCGTCTGCAAGGCCGGCCCGTGGGGATTGTGGCCAATCAGCCTAATTTTCTGGCAGGCGCGCTGGACATCAATGCCTCAGACAAATCGGCTCGATTTGTCCGCTACTGCAATGCCTTCAACATTCCGCTGCTCACTTTTGTGGATGTGCCGGGCTTTCTGCCGGGAGTGGAGCAGGAGCGCGGCGGCATTATCCGTCATGGCGCCAAGCTGCTGTTTGCCTACTCGGCCGCCACGGTTCCGAAGATTACGGTGGTTTTGCGCAAGGCATATGGCGGCGCGTATATCGCCATGTGCTGCAAGGATCTGGGCGCGGACCGGGTGGCGGCGTGGCCCACGGCCGAGATCGCGGTGATGGGCGCCGAGGGCGCCGCAGAGATCGTGTTCCGGCATGAAATAGAGGCCGCGGAAGATAAAGAAGGCCGCCGCAAGGAGCTTGTCGACGAATACCGGGAGACGTTTGCAAATCCTTACGTTGCGGCCGGCCGGCGGCTTGTGGATGACATCATCGAACCTGCCGAGACCAGGAAGTATCTGGCGCTGGCGCTGGAATCGTTGCACGCCAAGCGGGAGCTGCGTCCTCCCAAGAAACATGGATTGATTCCATTATGACGAGGAGCTGCGCGTGGCACTGAATTGGGCAGATCTGGCATCAATAGCGGTTTTGGTTACAGCGGGTTGCGCGGTGAGTTATGCCGTCTTGCAGCGCACAATCCGGCGGGCTGTCCTCGAGCGGCAACATGCAACGGAACGCCAACTGAGCGCGCTTGCCGCTACGGTAAAGGCTCTGGAAGCCCGAGTGGCCAAGCTAAACCGGATCCAGGAGTTACAGCCGGAAGCCGCTTCGGAATTCGACATGGAAGCTGCTA
>JBEKNO010000187.1:0-6031 GCA_049522735.1 Occallatibacter sp. | reverse complement strand
CGGCAACACGGACGCCGTAGCTTCGGCTTACTCGCTCTACGACTACGTGATTGCCGAAGATTTGGGCGGAGAGGCGGCCTACACGAACCTGCGCGACCGCGCCTATCATCATGGGATCCGGTTGGCCAGCGACATGGTGCCCAACCACATGGGCATCGATTCTCCCTGGGTTGTAGAGCATCCGGATTGGTTCATCTCGCGACCGGAGCCGCCTTATCCCGCCTACAGCTTCAACGGGCCTGATTTGTCACATGATGGGCGCGTTGAGATCAAGATTGAAGACCACTACTTTGAGCAATCAGACGCCGCCGTGGTGTTTCGCCGCCGCGACCGCCAGAGCGGCGAGACGCGTTACATCTATCACGGCAACGACGGCACCAGCTTTCCCTGGAACGATACGGCGCAGCTCGATTACCTGAATCCGGCGGTGCGCGAGCAGGTGATCCAGACCATCCTGCACGTGGCGCGGCTGTTTCCGGTGATTCGCTTCGATGCCGCCATGACCCTGGCCAAGCGGCATTTTCACCGCCTGTGGTTTCCCGGCCCAGGAGCCAGCGGCGCCATTCCCTCGCGCGCCGAATTTGGCATGAGCAATGCCGAGTTTGACCGGCACATGCCGCACGAGTTCTGGCGGGAGGTGGTGGATCGGGTGGCCGCTGAAGTGCCCGGCACCTTGCTGCTGGCTGAGGCCTTCTGGCTGATGGAGGGCTACTTCGTCCGCACCCTGGGCATGCACCGCGTCTACAACAGCGCCTTCATGAACATGATGCGCGATGAGGAAAACGCCAAGTACCGCTCGGTCATCAAGAACACCCTGGAATTCGATCCCGACATCATGAAGCGCTACGTCAACTTCATGAGCAATCCCGACGAAAGAACGGCAATCGACCAGTTCGGCAAGGGCGACAAGTGCTTCGGCGTGGCCGTAATGATGGCCACCCTGCCCGGCCTGCCCATGTTCGGCCACGGCCAGATCGAGGGATTCACCGAGAAATACGGCATGGAGTATCAATGGCCCCGCTATGATGAGACTCCCGACCATTGGCTGGTGGAGCGCCACGAACGCGAGATTGCTCCGCTGCTGCACCGCCGCTGGCTCTTTGCCGGAAGCAACAACTTCCTGCTCTACGACTTTTTTGAGGATTCGGGCACCGTGGACGAGAACGTCTTCGCCTACTCCAACCGCAATGGCGGGGAGCGCGCCCTGGTGGTCTACAACAACCGCTACGGCACAGCGCACGGCACCATCGATTACTCCGCGGCCTATGCCGACAAGGGCGCAGGGCACCTGCGCCAGCAACGCCTGCGGGATGGCCTGGGACTGGCTGCCGGCCCCGCTACCGTCTTCGCATGGCGCGACTCCCTCACCGGCCTGGAATACCTGCGCAGGGCCAATGATTTGTTTGAGCGCGGCCTCACCCTCAATCTGCACGCCTACCAGTGCCACGTTTTTCTGGATTGGCGGGAGCTGCGCGCCACGGCGGAAAAGCCCTGGGACCGGCTGTGCGATCAGCTCAACGGCCGCGGCGTTCCCAACCTCGACGATGCGCTGGAGAATATGGAACTGCGGCCCGTGCACGATGCGCTCCGCCAGCAGCTCGATCCGGCCTTGGTGCGGCTGCTCGCCGACCTGGCGGAGCATCCGCGCGCGCCTGGCGGCGCAAAGAACAAGAAGATCGAACGGCAGCGCCGCGAATTCTTTGAACTGGCATGGGCGCGCTGCGAGACACTACTGCACGCGGCGCAGACAGCTTATGCCTCGCGCATGGCAAAAGACAGCCAGCCGGCCGGCGCCGCCAAGACGATCGATCCTGTATTGCTGGCTACACTGCTTCGCGAGCGTCTGAGCGCCGCCATGCGCATCCCGGCCATCGAGGCGCTCTTTCCGGCTCCGTGGACCGCTGCGGCCCGCCGCGTACTCCCCAGTCCCAGTCCGCAGTTCACGGCCACGGCCATGTGGGGGCCGGTATTCGGCTGGTGCGTGCTGGAGTTGCTGGCCGAATCGATGGGCGCGGATAACCTGCAGCGGGTGGCGCTGGACCTCTTTGACCGGCTTCGCCTGCGCGAGCCATTCGCCCAGGCCTTCGCCGCCCTGGGATTCGAGGGCGAGGAAGGCTGGCGCGTCGCAGCCCGCATCAAGGTTCTGCTGCTCAGCAGAGCAGGTGTCGGCAAACAGGAAGCTGCTTCGGTGAAGGGTATGGGCTTAAGCCCGTACATAAACCCTGCAAAATCAACGTGGACTTTAGTCCCTGAGGGAGGCTTTTCAGGGATTTCGCTCGCTCCCGCCTTGTGGCTTGACCCTGATGTTCGCTGGCTTACTGGCGTCCATGAGGCAGAGAGCCATGCCTACCTGGTCAGCGAGCCGTATGAGGAGCTGCTCTGGTGGCTGCACCTGCCTTCGCTACTCCGCCTGGCAGGAGAGGAAACGTTCAACCAAAAAGCAGTGGAGGAGATGAGCAAAACCATTGAAGAAGCCCTGGTGGCGGCCAAAGCTGCCGGCTACCGCATCGATGCGCTGCCTGGACCATCCGCAGGCCCGGATGCCAGCCAAACGGCAGAAACAGAGGTCAAATCCCAGTTGAAGGAGCCGGAACAGGCGCAAACCATTCTTTGAATCCGTCGGGCTAAGTGACTTCTATTTGTCGCAATCGCCCGCGACCCGTAGAATCACAGGAGGGCCGACGGCAACGCTGCCCGGAGCGGCACCAGCAACCGATGAGCGAAGAGGAAACAGGGATTTCCATACAGGCGCAGGCGGTTTCGCCGGCATGGATCAGAATCGAACAAGCGCGGCATCCCCAACGGCCATACCCCATGGACTTTATCGAGCGGATCTTCACGGATTTCAGCGAGATTCACGGGGATCGCGCCTTTGGCGACGACGAGGCCGTGGCTTGCGGAATGGCGCGGCTGGGCGCCGACGAGGTGCTGGTCATCGGCAACCGCAAGGGCGGGAGCACCAAGGAGCGGGTGCGGCGCAACTTCGGCATGCCCCATCCCGAAGGCTACCGCAAGGCGCTGCGCTCGATGAAGATCGCGGAAAAGTTCGCGCGGCCGGTGATCAGCTTTATCGACCTGCCGGGGGCTTTTCCCGGCCTGGGTGCCGAGGAACGTGGCCAGGCGGAGGCCATCGCGCGAAACCTTCTGGAGATGTCGCGGCTGCGCGTGCCCACCATCTCGGTCATCAGCGGGGAGGGCGGCTCGGGCGGGGCGCTGGCGCTGGCCGTCGCCGACAGGGTGCTGATTCTGGAGAACGCGCTTTACTTTGTGATTACCCCGGAGTCCTGCGCGGCCATCATGTGGCGCGATGCGGCGCACAAGCAGTTGGCGGCTGAGGCCATGCGCATCTCCGCGCCGGAGGTTGCCGATCTGGGCTGCGTGGACGAGATTGTTCCCGAGCCGCCGGGAGGCATCCACACTGATCGCGAAACGGGCGCCGGTCTGCTGGGCAGTTTGCTGAAGAAACACCTGGCCGAGCTGAAAGCGACGCCGTTGGATAAACTGGTGGCCGCGCGGCAGCATAAGTTCCGCAACATCGCGCAGTTCTACACGGAAGGTTAGCTCTGGTGGCGCATCGCTTGGCGAAACGATTCGGTAGGTTGAGCGTTGGAATACGCGCGGTGCGCGGCAGTCAGCCCGTGGCCGGGGGATGCGTATGAGCACACCCGAAGCTGGCGGCGGCCGCATGCGCGCCTACCTGCAATTCATTGCCGCGGTCATCTACTTCTTTCTGGCGCGGGCGCTGGCCCGCCACGAAGCGCAAGGGCTGGCTAGTGAGCAGTGGGCTCCGCTGCTGGAGCAGGCCATTCTGGTTTTACTGCTGCTGCTGGGCTACGCGGGCTTGGGATTCTGGTTGGACCGGCAGACGCACCCGGTGGGCGAACAGGGATTGCCACTCCGGGCGGGCTGGCCAGGCGAGGCTGGCTTGGGCCTGGCCATCGGCTGGTCGCTGGCGGTAGCGTGCGTACTGCCCATGACGGTGGTTGGCGGTATCGCCATTGTTCTCATCCTTCAGCCTTCCGCCTGGGGCTGGCTGGTGGCGGATGCGGCATTTTTTGCGCTGCTTGCGCTGGGGGAAGAGATTGCCTTTCGCGGCTATGGATTTCAGCGCTTTGCCCATGCGGTAGGGCCGCTGGGTGCGGCGCTGGGTTTTGCGGCGTTTTATGTCATTGTGCAGGCCCTGGTGCCGGGGTCGAATCACGCCAGCATCGCCGTATCCCTGGCGCTTAGCCTGATGCTCTCCACTGCCTACCTGCGCACCCGTGCGCTGTGGCTGAGCTGGGGGCTCAACTTCGGCTGGAAGGCTAGCCGCGGCCTGCTCTTCGGGCTCGCCGTGAGCGGCGCCAACAGCCATTCACCCGTGGTGCAGGGCGACCCCATGGGGCCTTTCTGGATCACCGGGGGAGGGTACGGGCTGGACGGCAGTTGGGTGGCGTTCGTGGTCCTCCTCGCGGCGCTGCCGGTGGTCTTCCGGCTTACACGCGACCTGGACTTCCGCTACAACGCGCCGGTGGTCGTTCCGGGAGGCATTCCGGTGGATCTGGACGCGGCCGCCCGCCGCCAGCATGAGGCTGCCATGGGGCTGGCCGAGCCAGCGGCTCCCGGGCTGGTGCAAATCTCCCCGGTTTCCACGCCGCCGCAGCCTCCGCAGGCGGACGCCGGTAAGCCGAGTTGAAACGGCGCAGGCGGCATTGATGTAAACTGAAGGCAGCGAGTCCCGCTACCTCCTGGCAATACTATTTGTGACAAGAGGCGAGCAAATGACCGCGACGTTGAAGCCGTCCGCCGCGGCGGATGTGAGCAGAGACACCTCATGAAGGAGAAATACCGATAGATGGCCAAGACCGCAAAAACAGGTCACCGCGATAAGGTAATGGACACGACGAAGTCGACCGACTGCCCAAAGTGCGGCAAGCCGACGCGCATCGTCAAGCGCTTGAAGGACCGCGAGCGCGGCGTCCCCGGCGGAGTTTATATCTCGTGCATTGCGTGCGACTTCTACGAGAAACTTTAAGCTGCGATTGAACTTTGCCGTAGGGAAAGAGCCGGGCAGAATGCCTGGCTCTTTTCTTTGCGGCGGTTACGCTTTCGTGGCTTCAGCCATCTCCCTGAGAATCGCCTCCGCGGCCTCTGCCGGGTCAGGCGCCTGGATGATGGGACGGCCTACGACCAGGTAGCTGGCACCCTTTCGCAGGGCTACGGCGGGAGTAGCGATGCGCTTTTGGTCATCGATTCGGTTGGGGGTTTCGGCGCCCGCGGGGCGAATGCCGGGAGTGACCAGGACGCCTTCGGGGCCGGTCAGCGCGCGCAGGGAAGCAACCTCTCGCGGGGAGCAGACAAAACCTCGAATCCCGGCGGCCAGGCCCATCCGGGCCAGCAGCTCCACCTGCTCCGCGGGAGACTGGTTGACGCCGGTCGCTTTCAATTGAGCGGCATCCATGCTGGTGAGCACGGTAACGGCCAGCAGTTGGGGAGGATCTGCGAGGCCATCCAGCGCGGCGCGGGCGGCGGCCAGCATGGCGGGGCCTCCGGCGGCGTGGACGGAGATCATGCGCGCGCCCAGCGCCACGGCCGAGCGCACCGCACCAAACACAGTGTTGGGAATGTCGTGGAGCTTGAGGTCCAGAAAGACAGAGTGGCCGCGCTTGAGCAGCGGTTCCAGGACGGCGGGGCCGGCGGCGGTAAACAGCTCCAACCCCACCTTGAAGCAGCGGCAGGAATCCTCCAGCCGGTTCACAAGAGCGATTGCAGCGGCTGCATCGGGCACATCGAGGGAGACGATGAGACGCTTGCGGGCTTCCACCAGCGGGTTAACCGCGGGCGGAGAGGCTGAAGCGAAGGTGGGATTCAGCCGCTCAGGAATGGGCATACTAGAATCCTAATGCATTGCAGCTCCTGGGTGGAGGGCAGGCCAGGGCAATCGCATGAACGTCATGCGAGTCCGAGGAGTTGAGCTCTGTAGTCGTCGCTGGTGGATGCGATGAGCCGTCTGGCCTTGAGTCCGCCTTTTCGTTTGATTGGATCGAGGCGG
>JBEKNO010000186.1:0-6046 GCA_049522735.1 Occallatibacter sp. | reverse complement strand
CCGGACAAGACGCCGGGCGCGGTGCTGGAGGAGCTGGGAGAGAATCATCCCGCGCCCGATCATCTGCTGGATGCCTTCCGAGCTACCTTCGATGGGCTGGTGAGCTTCATCCAAACGCATCATATTGTAACCATCCCTTCGGATGTGCGCCCCATTGTGGAAGAGACGCCTCCGTTCATGCGCGCCACCACCTTTGCCAGCATGGACACGCCGGGACCGTTTGAGACGCACGCGACCGAGGCGTATTTCAACGTGACCTTGCCCGACCCCTCGATGAAGCCCGAGGCAGTGGAAGGCTTCATGCATTCGTTCAACACCGGCACGGTGATTTCAACGGCGGTGCATGAGGCTTATCCGGGGCACTATATTCAGTTCCTGTGGCTGCCGCGGGCGCCGAGCCGGGTGCGCAAGCTGCTGGGCGCGAGCACCGACGTCGAAGGCTGGGCGCACTATACTGAGCAGATGATGCTGGATGAAGGATACGGCCAGCCAGGCGCGGGGGCGAAGGATGAGCGCGAGGCAAAATTCCTGCGACTGGGGCAACTGCAGGATGCGTTGCTGCGCAATGCGCGCTATATCGTGGGCATTGAGATGCATACCGGCAAGATGAGCTTCGACGAGGCGGTGAAGTTTTTTGAGAAGGAAGGCTACCAGTCGAAGGAGACGGCTACCGTGGAGACCAAGCGCGGCGCCGGCGATCCGACTTATCTGTATTACACGCTGGGCAAGCTGGAAATCTTGAAGCTGCGCGAGGATCTGAAGAAGAAACAGGGCGCTGCATTTTCCTTGGAAGAGTTTCACAATAATTTTCTGAGGCAAGGATTTCCGCCCATCAAGATTGTGCGGGAGGCGCTGCTGGGGGATGGATTGCCGGCGCTGTAAGTTCGCGGTTTCCCACCCTTGCGTCAGAGAGAAGGCGCAAGGATGGGGCACGGGGCATTTATGGAGTACCCATCGTAGAGTTCTATCGGGATGAGGGAGATGGAATGAGCAAACAAGTTCGGAAGGCGGTTTTTCCTGCGGGCGGGCTGGGCACACGGTTTTTGCCGGCCACCAAGGTGATTCCCAAGGAGATGCTGGCGCTGGTGGATAAGCCCATCATCCAGTACGGCGTGGAAGAGGCGATCGCGTCAGGAATCGAGCACATCATCATCGTGACCGGCCGCGGCAAGAGCGCGCTGGAAGACCACTTCGATAATAACTTTGAGCTGGACGCGACCCTCGAGCGGCGAGGCAAACTCGACCTGCTGGCGGTATCGCGGGGAGTGTCTACGCTGGCGAAGATCAGTTATGTCCGTCAAAAGGAGCCGCTGGGGCTGGGCCACGCGGTGCTGTGCGCCAAGGAGCTGGTGGGCGATGAACCGTTCGCCGTGCTTCTGCCCGATGATGTGATCGACGCCAAGGTTCCGTGCCTCAAGCAGATGATGGGCGTCTTCGATGAGAAGGGCGGTTCGGTGCTGGCGACGCAGACCATCGAGGGGCCGGAGATCAGCGCGTACGGCGTGCTGGCCGGTTCGCGGGATCCTGCAAACTGGAGGATTTTCAACTGTACCGGCATGGTGGAGAAGCCGAAGTTCGAGGATGCGCCGTCAAAAGAGGCGATCATTGGCCGCTATGTTCTCACGCCGCGGGTCTTCGCATTGTTGGAGCAGACGGCTCCTGGAGCGGGCGGCGAGATACAACTTACCGACGGCATTCGAGCGCTGCTCAAGGAAGAGAAGGTTTTTGGCTATATTTTTGATGGCAAGCGCTTCGATGCCGGCGATAAGTTAGGCATGCTGCAGGCGACGGTGGAGTTTGCGCTGAAGCGGGCCGATCTTGGGCCGAAGTTCCGCGAGTATTTGAAGGGGTTAACCCTGTAGAACAGGGGTCAGAGATCATTCCAGGGCCGGGACTAAAGTCCCTGCCTTGCTAATTCCAGCCTGCGATACTTGGCCTGTCAATCTGTCAAATAGCTTAGGCCTTCCACTTGATATTGCAGCCGATGGAGGGTTGCTGGTCTTTGGGTACTGGTTTGCCGGCAAGCGCCTGGCCGATGGCGGCGCGCAGGTCTTTGCCGGTAACGGGAACTCCGTTGCCGGGGCGGCTCTGGTCGAACTGGCCACGATAGACAAGGCGGAAATCGCCGTCAAAGAGAAAGAGGTCGGGTGTGCAGGCGGCTTTGTAGGCATGAGCCACGGCTTGCGATTCGTCGTACAGATAAGGAAAGACAAAGCCGCAGGCTTCAGCCTGTTGCTTGAGGCCGGCGGGGCTATCGGCGGGGTGGGTGACGGCATAGTTGCTGCTGATGGCGACGATGCCGATGGGCTGTCCGGCGTAGTCTTTGCCCAGTGTGGCAAGGCCCTTCTCAATGTGCTTGACGTAGGGGCAATGGGCGCAGATGAACATGACCAGCAGCGCCTTCCGGCCGCGAAAATCATCGCGACGGACGATTTTGCCGGTAACGGCGTCGGTAAGCGCAAAGTCGGGGGCGATAGTGCCCAGTTCGAGCATGTTGGATTCGGTAAGCGCCATTGGAATACTCCTCAACGATAGTGATAACTTGCCAATTCGCTAAAACAGGGGCGCCTGGCGGCCGGGCAGGGCCAGTCCAAAGTGTTCATAGGCCAGGCGCGTGGCTACACGGCCGCGGGGTGTGCGGTCGAGAAATCCGATCTGGATGAGGAACGGCTCGTAGACTTCTTCGAGGGCGTCTTCCTCCTCGGCCAGGGTTGCGGCCAGGGTGCCGAGGCCGACGGGGCCCCCGTCGTATTTCTGGATGATGGTGAGCAGGAGGCGGCGGTCGATTTCGTCAAAGCCGTGTGCGTCCACTTCGAGCATGGTAAGGGCGGCGTTGGCGATGGGGCGGTCAATCACACCCGTTCCGCGAACCTGGGCGTAGTCGCGGACGCGGCGCAGCAAGCGGTTGGCGATGCGCGGGGTGCCGCGGGAGCGAAGGGCGATTTCGGCCGCGCCGTCCTGGTCAATGGGGATCTGCAGAACATCGGCGGAGCGGGAGACGATGACCCGGAGTTCCTCTTCCGTGTAGAACTCCAGGCGCAGCAGGATGCCGAAGCGGGAGCGCAGGGGCGAGCTGAGCAGGCCGGGGCGGGTGGTGGCGCCGATGAAGGTGAAGGGGCGGATCTCCATGACGTGGGTGCGCGCGGCGGGGCCCTGGCCGATGATGATGTCGAGCTTGTAGTCTTCCAGGGCCGTGTAGAGCTTTTCTTCGAGAATCGGCTGCATGCGGTGGATTTCGTCGAGGAAAAGCACCTGGCGCTCGCGCAGGTTGGTGAGGATGGCGGTCAGGTCACCCTGTATCTGAAGGGCGGGGCCGGAGGTCTGCTGGAAGCCGACGTCCAACTCATTGGCGATGATGGTGGCCAGGGTGGTCTTGCCCAGCCCCGGCGGGCCGAAGAGGAGCACGTGGTCGAGGGCCTCGCCGCGGGATTTGGCGGCTTCAAGGGCGATGGCGAGCTGTTCCTTGGCTTTGGATTGGCCGATGAACTCGCGCAGCCAGCGGGGGCGCAGTTTCAGCTCAAAGCCCTGCTCCTCGTCGGCGCGCGCGGCGCTGACCAGGCGTTCCGGGGAGTTGTCGCGGGCGATGGCCATGCTGGGAGAAGTCTATCGGGCTGGGGTTGCGCCTGCAACCGGGAGGCGCGTTGCCCAGGTTTGTAAACGGGCGTGCCCGTCCTGTCCATGGCGTATACAGGAGGTTACATTGCCGTACTGCGCTGGATTTGCGACTCGAAGATTCTAAAGAGAATAGGCAGGGCGAAGAATGGCTATCAACTTGCTGCAGCAGTGTAGGTGAATACCGTGGTCAGGCGTCAATTAAGCCGGGGCGGATCGGCTCTTTGCCGGGATGCCGGTCCGGGTGCGGCGACAAGCGCGTTGACGGGAGCCGCAATGCTGGTATCAGAAATGCCTGAACGGGCAACACCGGCTGTTCATTTTACCGTCTTGATTCCGCATGAAGAAGGATGCTTTCCGGACCCGGCGGTGTGATAGTCAGAAGACTTATAGTCTAATATGGAAGGCAATCTCCGACTTCACCGCGTCATGGTGGTCTGAAGCCGTTCAAAAACGCCAGGAGGCCCAAATGTTCAATCGCTTCTGCTTCAGAGCGCTTTTACTCGCAGGCTTTTTACTTCCGCTTGCCAGTTGCGAAGCCCCCGCTTCGTTGACTTCCATCACAGTTACTCCCAGCACAGCGAATATAGCGGTTGGAACCACCGTGCAGCTCACGGCCACCGGAACGTATAGCCACGGCAGTCATCCAAGGGTAACCCTGGATATCACCGATCAAGTCACGTGGACTTCTACTTCTCTCAATGTAGCCACCGTCAGCAGTACCGGACTCGTTACCGGAGTGGGATCTGGAGCCGTTCCGATTACGGCCAGCGCGACCGGATTTACCGGTTTGGTTACCGGCAGCGCAGACGTCACGGTCGGGGGCGGATCGGGATCATCCGCGGAGATCGTGTCGCTTGCTATCCTACCAGGCTCTCAATCGGTCGCATCGGCGACTGAAACCAGCCAGTTCCTCGCGATTGGAACAACTTTATCCGGTGCTACGGTGAATCTGACCACCCAGGCTGTCTGGCTCTCGAGCAGCGTATCGGTTGCCACCGTCGGCGCTTCCACCGGGCTGGCCACGGGGGTGGGCCAGGGAACTACGACGATTACCGCCATTTACACCAACACAGATCAAAACGTGGTGACGGGCTCAGCAACCTTCACGGTGCTGGGCGGAGTCACTGAACAAATCGTTGCGCTTTCTATCATTCCAAGCGCGCAAGCGCTGTCATCAACGGGCCAAACCGGCCAGTTCACCGCGATTGGCACTTCAGGAAGCACCGGAAATACCGAGGACGTGACAAACTCGGCGCAGCTCACGTGGAGATCCAGCATTCCATCGATTGCCACCATCACCTCCGGGCTTACCACGGGTAACGGGCTTGCCTCTGGGGTGAGTCCGGGCACAACCTATATCACGGCCCAATGGACGAACATCGATAAAAGTGTGGTGGAATCCAATACAGCCACCATCACGGTTTCAATTACACCCGCGCCGGAGCCTCTGCTTTCGATCGTCGTATTGCCGAGCACGCTTACAACCGATAATTTGGAGGGAACCGGGCAGTTTCTAGCCTACGGAACCTTCTCGACCGCTCCAACCTTGATGGACATCACTAATGGCTTTTCCCACGTTGGTTTCCCCCCCAGTTGCACCGAGCTTCCATGCCCCACGGTTCCAGTCAACTGGTTCTCCGCCATGCCCGATGTCTTCCCGGTCAACTCCTCCGGGGCTCCGGGAGCCACCGCCGGACTTGTCACCGCCGAAGGCTCTGGAAATGCGGTCATATATGTTACAGCGGCGAACCCAGACGGCACTCTCGTTTACAGCCCAACAGTGACGTTCAATTGCCCCCTCGTAGAACCCACCTACTCCGGCCCCGGCAACACTGGCGTCATTACCAACGCCGGTTCGTGCAATTGGGATACGATCGCATCAGGACTACTGGTGACGTTGACCGTCTATAACGCGGGCTTGAACACCACCAACTGGCTGGTCACCGCTCCCTCCGCCACGGGAACGCCGGATGTCATCCATTGCGGCCCCGGTTCGACCTCTGGCGGCTCCGTATGCATAGCGACGTATCCCGTAGGCGCCACCATAACCTTGACCGCAACGCAAAACCCAGTGGACCCAGGGCCACAAGGGACATTTGGCGGATGGTCCTGGAACTGCGAGAATACGGCGCCCGTCACTGCAGCCGGACCAAATTCCTGCACGGTTTATCTCGGAGGAATCGACCCCGTCACCGATCTTCCTGTCTCCAACGTATCTGTGGGCGCCATCTTCAACTAAAGCGCAATCCTTGCCGGGAAAGCCGCTCTTCGGGGCGGCTTTCTTGTGTTTATGCCATGCAGGACTGATTGCCTAGTTAGTCGTGTCTGAAAATCTGATTAATTGCCATAAGAATCAATAACATAGATCGTAGCTGGCTGGTATAATTATCTCAGAAGCTATTGAAAACACTGCGATAACTGGGAAAAAGTG
>JBEKNO010000185.1:0-6101 GCA_049522735.1 Occallatibacter sp. | reverse complement strand
TCTCCGACGTGGTGAAGAACGACGCGTCCATTGGAGAAGATTATGCGCCGGTGGGCTACTACGGCAACTACGAGATTCGCGGCTTCCCGATCGACCTGGCCACCGGACTTGAGATCAATGGCATGACCATCGCCGGCGAGCAGGATGTGCCTCTCGAAAACAAGGAACGCGTCGAGTTGCTGAAGGGCATCGCCGGCGTGGAGAGCGGCGTGGCCTCGGCGGGCGGGCTGATCGGCTACGTGACCAAGCGGCCGGCCACGGTGGAAGCCGTGGATCTGGCCGCCGATCATCGCGGAACCGCTTATGGAGCGGTAGATCTGGGGCGGCTGTTTGGGAGCCGCAAACAGGTGGGCGCACGCTTGAATCTGGCCGGCGAAAGGATTGCGAGCTATGTGAACGACGCCGACGGATGGCGCTCGATGGGTGCGGGCGCGGCGGACTGGAAGATGAGCGAGAAGGCGATTTTAAAGGGCGACTTCGAATACCAGCACAAGGTGGAGCGCTCGGTGTGCGGGTACCAGTTGCTGGGCGGAACGACGGTGCCCGATCTTAGCCAGGTTCACACTTCGACGATGCTGGGCGAGCAGTCGTGGGCCAAGCCAAACACATTCGATACGTTCAATGCCGGCGCGCGGCTGAACTACGATCTGCCCGGCGCGTGGCGGGCCTCTGCAGCGGGGAGTTACAGCCATTCGCTGATCGACGACAACGTGATTTACGCGTATGGCTGCTCCTATGAGGCCTTGTGCCAGGGAAGCGGCGGCACAGCGCCCGATTATTTTTTCGCTCCCGACGGAGGCTACGACATTTACGACTACCGCGACCCCGGCGAGTTGCGCATCGATGCGCAGGCCGAGGCGCTGGTAACCGGCCACGTCAAGACCGGGGCGATCAGCCAGGATCTGACCGGCGGGGGCGAGCTTTTTCTGCGCAGCGTGCAGCAACCAGGATTCTTTACAGCCGCAAACCCCTCGACAACCACCGTTGCTGATGGCGCGGTGTACGACTACGTCGGTTCCGAGAACATCTACCAGCCCCTTGTGGTGTTCCCCATTGAAGACCCGAAACAATCCGCCGGGCCGCGCGCGCTATGGGAAGACAGCCACCAAACGGCCGCAGTAGCGCAGGACAGGATTCATCTACCGGGCCGCATCCAACTGCTAGCCGGGGGACGGTTCGATTTGTTGCATGACAACAACTACTCCCTTAGCGCCATCAGCCCAGGCACACCGCCGAATATCACCGACAAGCTCCTCTGGCTGCCTCAATACGCGGTCACCTTCAACCCGGTGGATAGCCTTACTCTCTACGGCAACTACGGGGTGCTGCTTTCGCTGGGGCCGCAGGGGCCGTGGTGGGTGGATAATGCGAACCAGTTTCTCGCTCCTTTCTTTACGCGCCAGGCCGAGGTGGGCGCGAAGTATGAACCGGGCCAGCGCATCCTGTTGACCGCCGCGCTCTTTCACATGCGCGCGCCGTTTTTTTACCCCAAGGTGATCCAGGCTCCGGACAACTTTTGCACGGAAAACACCAACACTGGAGGCCCCGTGGAACCCGGCGATCGGTGCTTTGAATCCGGGGGCCGCGAGACGCACGACGGAGTCGAACTGAACGTGGAAGGCAAGGCGGCCAACTGGTTGCGGCTGACGGCTTCGGCGGCGGCGATTCGCGCGCGCTCCGACGAGACGGGTACGCCGTCCTTCGACAGCAAACAGGTGCTGAATGTACCGCATCTGCGCATGGCTTTGTTTGCGGACCTTGCACTGCCCCACGCGTACGGGTTGCACCTTATGCCGGGCTGGAGCTACACGGGGCGCAAGGAAGCTACGCGCGACGATCTGGTGAGCGTGCCAAGTTATAACATCTTTAACTTTGGCGCGCGCTACACGCCCGGCGGCGAGCAGGGCCACGTAACTTTTCGCATCTACGCCGATAACATCACAGACAAACGCTATTGGAAAGATACGGGCGTTAGTTACGGCGACACATTCATCCACCTGGGCGCGCCCGCCACGGTGCGGCTGTCGGCCCATTACACGTTTTAGGTTCGCCGGTTCGAGTTAGGGATGATTCTGCGATGAGCGCAACGGGTAAAGCGCACGGCATGGACGGCACGCTGGTCGAACCCGACTGGGCGCCGCTGACGCTCGACGAGGCGCGCGCGTTGCTTGAGCAGTTTCCCGGCTGCGGTGAGCCGATCGATATTTTGTCGGTCAGCCCGCGGCCGTTTTCGGCGGCCAGCGTGGTTGCCGCCGCAGGCGCAAAGGTCTTCATCAAGCGCCATCATCGCACGGTGCGTGATCGAGAGGGATTGCTGGAGGAGCATCGCTTTATGAATCATTCGCTCGGCGCTGGAGCGCCGGTGCCGCGCGTCCTTGCCGACGGAACCGGGGAGACGGCAATCGCGATAGGCGAGTGGACCTATGAGGTGCACGATGTGCCCGAGGGCGTGGACCTTTATGAAGATGCGCTCTCGTGGACGCCCTTCCGCACCGCGGCGCACGCTTGCTCCGCGGGCCAAGCGCTGGCGCGGCTGCATCTTGCTTCGCAGGGGTTCGCCGCGCCGCGCCGCAAGCCTCGCCCGCTGGTGGCCAGCTTCACGATCTTTGCCGCTCAGGATCCCGGCGCGGAACTGCAACGCTATTTGGCTGCGCGTCCGGCATTGGCTGGGAATACGGCTGTGCGTGATCACTGTGAGCAAGCGCTGGAACTGCTTGCGCCCTTTCATGCGGAGCTATTGCCGCTCAAGCCCGCGCTCGCGCCGTTGTGGACGCACAACGACTTGCATGCTTCGAATTTGTTTTGGAGCGATGCAGGCGACGATGCGCGAGCCGCGGCGATTATCGATTTCGGCCTGGCCGACCTCACCAATGCCGTGCACGATCTGTCCCACGCCATCGAGCGCAACATTGTGGAGTGGCTTGTGCTGGTGGAGGATCCGACACACCCCGAGAATGTGCCCGTGCATCTGGACCATCTGCGCGCATTGCTGGCCGGCTATGAGTCGGTGCGTCCGCTTTCGGAGGAAGAAGCCGCGGCTCTGGCTCCGATGACGGCGCTGTGCCACGCGGAGTTCGCGCTGAGTGAGGCGGACTACTTTCTGGGCGTGCTGCACTCGGAAGAGAAGGCGGCGATGGCCAGCGAAGGCTGGCTGGCGGAACATGCGCGCTGGTTCCGCGGAGCTAGCGGCAAGAAGCTGCTGGATACACTGCGCAATTGGGCCAAAGCTCACGGAAGCTCACAGCATAGAGTTGAAAACGAATGAGCTGGACAGCAATTATGAGCTACCTGGCCGCGAACTGGCTGGAGATTGCCGGCACCGTCGCCACGGTGCTGGGCATCTGGCTAACCACGCGCCGCATACTCGCCTGCTGGCCGGTGGTGCTGGCCGCGGACTTGATTTACCTGACCGTCTTTTATCGCGCCCGGCTGTTCTCCGATGCGCTGCTGCAGGCTTTCTTTGTGGTCTTCACGCTTTACGGATGGTGGCACTGGTGGCGCGGCGTGCGCCAGGAGGGTGAGGTGCGCGTGGTTCCGCTTAGCGCGCGAGGCTGGCTTGCGGGACTGGCCGCGGGCGCGGCGGGCGCGGTGCTGCTGGGCTGGTTGATGGCGCACATCGGTGCGGCGCTGCCCCACCTGGATGCCGCGCTGACCAGCTATAGCCTGGTGGCCAGTTGGTGGCAGGCGCGCAAACACACGGCCAACTGGTGGCTGTGGATCGCGGTGGACGTGGTCTACATCGGCGAATATCTCTATAAAGACCTGCGGCTCACGGCCGCGCTCTATGCGGGGCTGGTCGCGCTGGCTGCGCTGGGGCTGCGCGATTGGCGGCGCGCGTCTTCCCAGGTCTCAGAAGCGTGACCTGAGGCACCTGGCAATTGAGTTATGGATGGTTGGACGCTGGCTGAGGTTTTGTGGTTTCCCACCCTTGCGACAGGAAAAAATCGCAAGGATGGGGCACGGGGCATTATTTGCTAAACGGCGGCCTGCACTACGTTGTGCAGAGGCTCGCCGTCCATGTAGCGGCGCAACTCGCCTGCCGCTGTACATAGCGAGCGGGGTGCAAACAGCGGGCTCGATCCGGCAACGTGGGGCGTGAGCAGCAGGTTGGGGCAGCTCCATAGCGGATGTCCTTCCGGGAGGGGTTCTGGATCGGTGACGTCGAGGGCGGCGCGGATGCGGCCCGCTTTGAGCGCATCGACCAGCGCATTCGTATCCACAATCGGGCCCCGCGCGGCATTTACCAGCAGCGCGCCCTGCGGCATCAGGTCAAACTGGCGCGGGCCGATCAACCCTTGCGTCTCCGCTGTGGAGGGAAGAATCAGTACTACCACTTGAGCCCGCGGCAGGAGGCTGTCCAGGTCGCCCACGGCATAAACTATGGGTTCAGTGCGGGCTCTGCGCGCCACGCGCAGCATCTCCACATGGAAGGGCGCGAGCATGCGCTCGATCTCCTTGCCGATGCCGCCGTAACCCACCAGGAGGACTGTCTTGCCGGTCAGTTCCTCCAGCATGACAGGCGGATAGAGCGGGCGCTTGTCCCCGGTGATGGAGGCGTACTGCGCGCTGGCCTCGAAGCGGCGCTTCCATTGGCCGGAGCGTTGGATATCGAGATAGAGCGGAAAGTACTTGAGCATGGCCAGAATCGAGGCTACAGTCCATTCCGCCGTGGAGATATTGTGCGCGCCATGGGCGTTGCAAATGGTCACGTGGGGGCCAACAGTGCCGGGAATCCACTCCGTTCCGGCCATCAGCGACAGCACCAGGCGCACGCCGCGCAGATGCGGCCAGATTTTCATAGCCCGCGTGGGATACGGATCGGGGAGCCAGACGTCGATGTCGACGTCATGGTCCAATCCATCGGGCAGCGGGACGAACTCGATTCCCTGGGGGAAATCGCTTAGCAACTCCGCCGCCAATTTTGCCGGGTATCCAACTCGCATCATGACAAACCTATCTTGCTTCGATGCTACACGCCCGGCCGAGGCTCAATATTTATTGTGGAAGAACCTCGCGTTCAGGTCCGGCCAGAACTCCTTGATGAGGTCCGAGAGTCCATCCAGACCCACCTGCGCAGCATCCTGCGATTAAGCAGCGCGTGGCATAGAAGGAGAAGCGCGGATTTTTCCCTGGGAGCGCCAGCGGCTGCTGAGAACCTCGCATGTCGAGACCATACACTATAGGAAAGATGCAAAGTAAGAACTACGCAATAAATTTGCAACACGTATCAAACCGTGAGCAACTCGGTGTAAACAGCCATTCCCACCACCGCATCGGCACCCAAAGCATCCAGCGCATCTACTTCCTGCCGGGTGCGAATGCCGCCGGCAACGATGAGCTGCCTTTGCGTGAGTTTGCGCAAGCGCGCGGCTGTCTCAATGGGAAAGCCTTGCATCAGGCCCTCGCCGTCCACGTGCGTATAGAGAAACGCGCCAGCGTGGGGCTCGAGCTGCGGAATCGCTTCGTCGGGCGTGAGGGCGACCTGCTCCTTCCAGCCCTTCACGGCGATTCTGCCGTTTTTTGTATCGATGCCGGCCACCACATGCTCCACACCAACGCTGGCGGCCAACGCGGCGGCAAACTCCGTATTCACGGCGCCTTTTTCAGAGAAGAGCGCGGAGCCGATGATGACGCGTCTGGCGCCTGCATCGAGCACCTGGCGCGCGCGCTCGATGGAGTGGATGCCGCCGCCGGCCTGGACTGGAAGCCGCTTCGCAATCTGCGCGACAAGTTCCGAATTGTCGCCCTGGCGCATGGCGGCGTCGAGATCGATCAACTGCACAAGCGGAAACTTCGCAAATTTTTCGATCCAGTATTCGAAATCATCAAAAGCAAGGCGAAGCTTTTCGCCCTGCACCAACTGAACGATGCGGCCGCCCAGCAGATCGATGGAAGGAATCAGCATGGCAGCCTCACGGAGACGCCGGCTTTGGCCAGCTCTTCTTTGAGCGAACGCGCGCTCGACACGCCGAAGTGAAAGATGCTCGCCGCGACCCCGAAGCCGCCGATCCGGTCCGAGATGCGCAGGTCTTTGTGCAAGGCGGCCGCACGCCCGCCGGCCGGCGCGGTGTGGAGTGGGCGCGCGAGGCCGAAGACCGCGG
>JBEKNO010000184.1:0-6137 GCA_049522735.1 Occallatibacter sp. | reverse complement strand
ATCGGCAAAGCCGGCATCCGAGGTGAGCGTCACGGTAACCGTGGTGTTCTGCGTCGCAGCCAGCGTCACGCTGGACGGATTCACGGTAAGTTCGAAGCCCGTGGCCGGGACGGTGATCTGAATCGGCGGCGAGGTGGACGTGCCATGTTCCAGATCCCCGCTATAGTACGCGGTGACGGTGTAGGTGCCGGAAGCCAGATTCGGAACTAGAATAGCCACTCCGCTCGGATCCAGGGGAGACGACCCCAGCACGGTCGCTCCATTGAGGAACGTAACCGTGCCTGTGGGCGTGGGCAGGGAGGGGGCGATGGAGTTGTTGATGACTGAGGCCACCAGGATCACCTGCGGATTGGGGCCGGTAGTCGTCGAGGAGCCCAGATCTGTGAGCGTTGGAATGACATTCACCACCAGGGTAATGGCGAACGAAACGCTCGGCAAGTCGTTCGCGTCCCCGGCATAGCTGGCTGTTATCTGGTGGGGTTCGGCCGCGAGCCCCGCATACGTGAACGTGGCCGTTCCCGTCCCATCTACATAGACCGCGGGGCCCATGGCGACGCCGTCGGCAAGGAAAGTGACGGGCCCTGTCGGGATTCCGCCGTTGCCTGTCACGACCGCGGTGAAGGTCACCGGGCTCAGCACCCGGGAGGGATTCGGACTGGGGGTGACAACGGTCTGCGTGGTTGCCAGGTTGACCGTGAGCACATACGGCGGAGCGGATGCGCTGCCGTTATCGTTGGAGTCGCCGGAATAGGTGGCAACAATGTTGTACTGGCCAGGACCGAGCACCGGGTTAATGGTGGCCGTCCCACCGGCAGTCAGGCTTGTGCTCCCCATGGTTGCCGCGCCATTGGTAAACACAACGGTTCCCGTGGGTGTTCCTCCGCCCGAGGTCACCTTCACGGTGGCCGTGATGGCCACAGGGGCGCGCGCGATGGCCGAGTTGGGAACCGCCACTACAGTGGTGGACGTCTGGGTCTTAACCACTACCTGCGCCGGCACCAGGGTTCCGGTGCTGGCGGAGTTGTACGTATCGCCCTGGTAGACCGCGGTAATGTTATGCGTGCCGGCGGTCAGCGTAGCGGTGGTGTACGTGGTTTGGTTGGTGGCGCCTACCAGGGCCACCTGCGCGATCTGCACCCCTCCGTCTAGAATGTTGACCAATCCGGTGGCGGGATATGCCGCCACGCCGGGCGTAACCGTTACGGTGAAGGTTACGGATTGTCCATAATACGACGAAATCAGAGAGGAGACGACCGCGGTGGTGGACGAGGCCGCCTGCACATCCTGGTTCAGAACCGACGAAGTACTGCCGAGGATATTTTTGGACGAGTCCCCGCTATAAGTGGCGGTGATTGGATTCAGGCCCTGGGGGAGCGTGTTGGTTGTAAGGGTGGCCACGCCGGCCGTGACCGTGAGGCTGCCCAGGATGCTTCCGTTGTCTGTGAAGGTAACGGTGCCATCCGGGGCCATGCCTCCACCGTCCGGAGTCGTTATCGTCGCCGTCAAGGTGACGTTAACGCCAAGAACGGATGGATTGGCGCTGGGTTTGAGGGTGGTAGTCGTATATTCGTTTACGACCTGAAGCACTGCATTCGATGTACTGGCGAAGTGATTTGGGTCGGAGGTGCCGAAGCCGCCATTGTAGGTGGCGGTAATCGAGTGATTCCCCACAGCCAGCGTGGTGTCCGTGGTCGCGTAGGTGGCCGTAGAGGTTGTGCCGGCGGGAGGGTTCAGGGCCACGGTCGCCAGGGTGGTTGCAGGCGTGGTTGAGTTGTCAATGAAGCTGACGGTTCCGGTAAGATTTCCGGTGCCGGTACCGGTGGTGACCGTGGCCGTGAAGGTGGTGGCGGGCAGGGCGCCATATACGGATGGCTTAACAGAGGAGGTCAGCGTGGTGGTGGTGGAGTTGACCTTGGATGCAGTCCCGACCACTGTGATCACCAGGGGCGCGTTTATCGTGTCGCCTGTCTGCCCGACATCGATAATTCCGATCTCATAAGGAGTGGTGATCTGGAGAATCGGATCCGGCGCCAATTCCGCTCCGATTCCGCAAGGGGCATCCGCGGCCAGGGTGACTCCGGTCTTGCAGACCGTACCCGCCGTGCCAGCACCCCCACTCACCGCGACATTCTGGACGAGGTCAAAGTCAGTCACATCGAGAGTGGCGTTGCCGTCATTTTCGACGTACTGTGCGATTGGCGCGCCGTTGGTCCCTTGGCGGATTGCGCCTTCGGGGATAGCATCCAGATACACAGAGTTGCTCAGCAACTCCTGGATCTCCATATCCAATTTGTTGGCGATGTAGAGATTGGCGCTGCTGTCCAGGAAGAGTCCGATCGGCCCGTAGAGGGCGATGTTGGTAAAAGTCCCGCTGGTTGGCCCAGTCGCGATATAGTACTGGCCGATGCCAGTCACGACGTAGGATGTGATTTGTCCGGCGTAGGGACTTTCCGGCGCGTATACCTTGCGGATAGCGTTGTTCTGGGTATCAGAGATGAAGACATTCCCGGCCGGATCGACAACGACGCCGGAGGGCGCGTCCAATGTCGCAGATGTCGCGGGTGTGCCGTCGCCTGTATAGTTCGCTGTACCGGTTCCGGCAAATGTGGTAATCGTGTCGCTTCCACTAATGACGCCGCCTACGGCCGTCACCAGGCGTACAACGTTGTTCAGGGAGTCGGGAATATACATGTTGCCGCTGGAGTCGAAGGCGACCGCAAAGGGAAGGTTGAGCTCGGCCGCGCCTGCCGCGCCTTTGTCGCCTAAATAACCGCCGGCGCCGTTGCCTGCCACCGTGGTGATGATGCCCGTAATGGCATCGACCCTGCGGATGAGATTGTCGATGCTGTCGGCTATAAAGATGTTGCCGCTTCTGTCTATGGTGACGCCCCTGGGCTGATTGAGTATGGCGGAAGTGGCTGGACAGCCATCGTAATAGATGTCGGTCTGCCCAGGGCAGCCGCTGCCGTTGCCGGCCACCGTGGTAACGATGCCGGTGGAGGCAGTAACCATGCGAATGGCGTTGTTGTTGGTATCCGCGATGTATAAATTGCCCGCGCCATCCAGGGCCACGCCCCAGGGCGTATCCAGGGTTGCGGATGCCGCCGGTCCGTTAGTTTCGCCCGTATAACCGGTGCCTACGATGGTGGTGATGATGCCGGCGTTGGTGCAAGCGGCGGCTGTGCCGGCGATAATACCGCTGTTGGCGCCGGCGCAGACCATGCGAATCATGTGGTTATTCGTGTCCGCGATGTACATGTTGCCCGCGCCGTCGAGAACCATACTGGAGGGTTGATTCAGGACTCCCAGGGTGGCCGGGCCTCCATTATTAATCGGCGGCTCAAAAACCTTGAATTTGCCAGCCACTGGAGTAAGGTTGCCGGGAGCCAGAACGCCCAATCCGCCTAATCCGATGCCTGACAGATACGCTGTGCCCAGAACATTGTTGCTGGCGTCCAGAAGAACCACGGCGCCGGTGCGAACGCCGGGAGCTATGGGAGCGAAGGTAACGGATTGCGTGCAGGTGCCGCCGGGCCCGAGGACCGCCGAGTTGCAGGAATACGTGGAGCCGGCTGTGAAGTCAATGGTGGACGACCCGGCCGTCAGTACTTCCACGCTGTTCACCGTGCCCCCGGCTGGCGAGGTGACGGTGACGGTTTGCGTGGTGGTGAATCCAACCGCTATGCTGCCGAAGGTAGCTTGCGCATGTGCGCCGGCGGCCGCCAGCAGGAGAGCCGCCAGGGCCAGCATCCAGCTTCGACTGCGTCCCAGCGCATCCCGCAACTTGACGGCTGCTGTTGCCGATCCGCGATCGCTCTGGCCGCGGCTCGCCCATTTCCGGGCGCCGGGGGGCGCGGCAGTGGGCAATCCGGCTAAATTGCTTTCACGATTCTCTGTGCGGGCGACTCGATCTGGTAAGCGGCTCATAAAAAACTCCGTATTGAAACACCTGAATTGTATGCCGAATTGCGTCGGCATACCGGCGGGGGAACATTCGAACAGGACCGGAGTTCTGCGGGAGCCACCGCCGAATCGTGGCTCCAGACCGGTATGCAGGAGTATACCCTGCGATAGGGTGAATGAATAGATGACACCTTCAGGTCACTCCGTAGCGTTATCGCACTCAAACAGTTTAACCATGCGGAAACGGGGGGTGTGTATATAATTGTGCAAGTTAGGAGCGCCCGGACGCCCCTTTTTGTGGGCTTGAAGAGTAGCGGTTGTTGATGCCGTCCAAAAGATTACAGCCATAAAGCTGTCATTCCGGGCGCAGGCCGCCGCGGCGACCGAAATTCAATGGGGAATCCGGATGTGGCTGTCGATAGGGGTTTATGGGTGAAATGCCAAAAGCGCTGGTGTTTGATTACGACGGCGTGCTCGCGGACACCGAGCGCCTGCACTGGGAATCGTGGGCTGAAATGCTGCTGCCCTATGATTTCCGGCTTACCTGGGAAGACTACTGCCGCCTGGGGCGGGGCGTCTCCGATGGCCAGATGCCGGCATTGATCCTGAAGAGCGCGCCGCACCTGCCCGTGGACGAGCTCAAGCAGCGGAACCTGGAACGCAGGCGCAAGGTATGCCGGTGGTCGCTTGCAGAGAGCCCCATCCCGGCGGAGACGATCAGGCTGCTGGCGGCACTCAGCGGATATCGAATTGGTTTAGTGACAAGTTCCGAGCGGACCGATGTGGAACCTGTTCTCCGCGCCTCTGCAATTTATGAAAAATTCGATGCCCTGGTATTTGGATGCGACGTGCCGGTCCATAAGCCCGCTCCAGACCCGTATCTTCTGATGGCGAAAAAATTAGGGGTAAGCGCCGGAATCGCGTTCGAGGATTCCGAATCGGGGCTGGAGAGCGCCCGTTCGGCAGGATTCAAAGCCGTCAGAATCGAGCAGCCCCAAGAACTGGCGCAAGTTGTGGCGCGAACGCTGCGCGATCAGGCGGCTCTGTGAACTCTTCCGCGCACTGGAATGCCGGGGGAAAGTCTCAGATCATTCTTCAACTTGACAGTTATTGCATCAATTGTTACGCTTGGCCCGCTTTTTCCGCCATTGTACTTTCGTTATGAAATGACGACGAGGAGACATTCTTTTTCCTGAGAGAGCATTGCGCTAAATGGGGATTTGTCGAAGCCTTGTCATCCATACATTGCCGCGGCTTTCCTGATGACGTTGATCAAAGGAACAGCGGCGCCAACAGACGAAAATTAATCGAGGATTAGAGGAATATGAACAACAAAACGAAACGGCCCATTGACGAGGGCGACTGGAATATGGCGTTTCTCTTCCCCGACGAGATAGCGGCGGCCAGAGCGCGAACCGGAATGGTGATTCTGCCGCTGGCTCCCCTGGAATGGCATGGCCCGCACCTGACCATGGGCTGCGACTGCCTGCTGGCGCACGCCTTTGCGCGGCGCCTGGCGCGGGAGCTGGAGTGCCCCTACTACCCGCCCATCTGGGTGAGCACGGAACGCCAGCGCCTCCCCAAGGTTCTGGAGGCGCTGGGCTTTGACCGCGATGCGCTCGTGGAGGGCATGGACTTTCCCAAGAATTCCGTGGCCAGCGCCTACTTCCGCGAAGAAGTGTTTGCGCTGGTGGTGCGCGACATTCTCAGGATCCTTTTTGACCGCATGCACTTCAAGCGCGTGCTGATCGTCAATGGGCATGGGGCCGACAATCAGAAGGATGTGCTGAACCGCATCTGCCATGAGTACAACGCCGGCGCGGCGGATGGCCAGCGCGTGTTTTGGGTTTATCCAGGATTTCCGCGCTCGTTGCTGGCCGGGTCGATCGGCCATGCGGCGTCGGAAGAGACCTCCATGCTGGAATCGTGCTGGCCGGGCTGCACGGATATATCCCGCCTGCCTAAAGAAGGCAAGCTGCGCAATGTGGACTACGCCATCGTGGATGGCGATACCTTCGACTGCTCCCCCACGCCCGACCACACATTGCGGGAGGCGCAGGATCCCAGGCGCCACACCAACGTTCCATGGGGCGCCGAACAGATGGAGATGGCGGCCAAGGAAGTAATCGAGGACGTGCGGAAGATGTGGTTTCCGGCGCACGCGGGTAAAAAATCATGAACATCGGCATACTGATGTGCGTTCTTGGCGCTGTCTCGTTCGGCCTGCTGGGTTG
>JBEKNO010000183.1:0-6218 GCA_049522735.1 Occallatibacter sp. | reverse complement strand
TCGCCGCTGTATGCGCGAAATCTACGCCATCCTGAGCCGGTTTCTATCCCCATCGGGCTTCATCGGCGCGCTGACGACCATGCAGTCCGCTTGAAATAGCCTTTTTCAGGATCAACTAGATAGATGGAGCTATCCCACCTTAGGCACAAAGAACGTGCCGAAGGTGGGGCACCCAATATCTTCTGCTCAATTTAGATTCACCACCCCAGAAAGATTCCGGCGATGGAGGCGGAGATCAGGTTGGCCATGGTGCCGGCCAGCATGGCGCGAATGCCTAACTTCGCCAGGTCGTTGCGGCGCTCGGGAACCAGCGCGCCGATGCCGCCGATCTGGATGCCGATGGAGCCCAGGTTGGCGAAGCCGCACAAGGCAAAGGTGGCGATGGTGAAGGAGCGCGGAGCGAGCGTGGCCTTCTGCGCGCCGAGCGCGATATAGGCGATAACTTCGTTGAGGGCCATGCGCGTGCCCAGCAGGTTGCCGATGGCGCCGCAGTCGCGCCAGGGAACGCCGATCAACCAGGCCACAGGCGCGAAGAGAAAGCCGAGGATCTGGCCGAGCGAGCCGGGAACCCAGTGCATGTAGTTGAGCCCGTGCGTCCAGCCGAGCAGGCTGTCGAGCAGGGCTACCAAAGCCAGAAAGCTGACCAGCATGATGGCCACGTTGAGGGCCAGCTTGCCGCCGTCGATGGCGCCGCGGGCGATGGCGCCGATGAAGTTTTCGTCCTTGTGCTGCTCGTCTTTAGGCATGACGACCCGGCCCTCGGTGGCGGGAACCTCGGTTTCGGGAACCAGCATCTTGGCCACCAGGATGGTTCCGGGCGAGGTCATGATGACGGCGGAGAGCAGGTGCTGGGGCGCAATGCCCTGGGCGATGTACATGGCCATGATGCCGCCGGAGACGTGGGCCATGCCGCTGGTCATGATGGTCATCAGCTCGCTGCGCGTGGCCTTGGCGAGGAACGGCCGGATGGTGAGCGGAGCCTCGGTCTGGCCCATGAAGATGGAGGCGGCTACGTTCATGCTTTCGGCGCCGGAGATGCGCATGGTCTTGAGCATGACCCAGGCCAGGCCGCGAATGACGATCTGCATCAGGCCGATGTGGTAAAGCAGCGCGAAAAAGGCGGAGATGAAGATGATGGTGGGCAGAACCTGGAAGGCGAAGATGGAGCCCAGAGAGCCCGTGGGAATGCCCAGAGGACCAAAGAGGATCCTGGTGCCGGCGTAGGTGGAGGCCAGCATGGATTTGACCACGTCGCCGGCCCACTGCATGGCCGCCTGCCCGTAGTTGAAGCGCAGCACGAGGAAGGCGAAGACGAGCTGCAGGCCCAGTCCCCAGGCCACCGTGCGCCAGCGGATGCGCCTGCGGTCAGTTGAGCCGAGCCAGGCTGCGATGAGCACAGCCAGAATTCCCAGCACTCCGGTAAATCGATCCAATGCGGTGGCTCCTTGTTAAAGGCAGGGAATAGGGAATAAGGAATAGGGAATAGAAAAACTTGTTCAGTCCAGCGTATTGCATGCCTCTGATGGCCGATTATACGAAGGCTTTGAGGTTTCCCACCCTTGCGACAGAAAACGTTGTGCCCAGGGGGCTCCCAGATGGGGCACCCAGCATATCGCCAAATCCCTGATCCCTGTCAAAAACTACCTTACAGCATCGCGCAGATGGCTTTCCGCCGTCTCGCGGGTAAAGATGCGGCTTACCAGTGGCGGCACTGCGTGCGGCGGGCATGGCGGATTAGGCCTCAACGGGCCGACTGCTGAGATTATCGCAAGTGGCGGCGGAGCCTGGGATGGAATTTTGATGAACCACAGCCTCGAAATCTGTGCACTTAGCGCTTACCGGCGCGGCGGTCCATTCACCGGCGAGCAAACCGCCGCAGTTGGCAGTCATAATCGTAAATATCTGGATAAGGCCCCAACCAACAGAGGTACCGAGAACGCCGAGGCAGACAGAGGCGACGCCGTAAACCGCTAATGCGCCCATCCAGAGGACGGCCATCAGGACTGCGAAGCCGGCATCGGGCAGCCACGGGCCGCGAAAGACCTTCCATGTGTTGTTCTTAGCGAGAAGAAAGAGGCAATACGCGAGGTTAGGGAGCAGGCCTCCAGCCAGAGTGACAGGCCAGACGGTGTAGGGTGCGCGAATGGGCGAGACGCCCAACTGGGTGGCGCGGGCGATCTCCTGTCCAAAGACGAAGGAATAGTTAATCATGGGAGCCAGAATGCCGCAGAGTATGGCCAGGGCCAGCGCCATGGCATAGCCGCCGCCGGTCTCCTTTTTCACGCCCTGCTCACGCCGGCTGCCGGCGCGGGCTGAGAGCACGATGCCGGCTACCATGACGCCGAGTCCGGAGAGGATGAGCGCGCCACTGGAGGCGCCGAGAACCGCGCGCTTCCTGAAGATGAGCGGAACCAGCGCGCCGCCATCGATGTTTTCCGCAAGAACCCGTTTCGCCGGACCACCGCGCCCGCCGTACTCCGAACACGATTTTGTCAGCACACCGCGCCGGAAATGTGCCGGAGATTATGCATGAGATGGGAAAGATGATCGTGGACGACGTGGAGTTGGTCCTGCGCGGGCTTCCACCCCAGCGAACGCAGCGAGCCAGCATGGAGACCGCGGCGAAGCATCGAAGTACGACGCCGGGAAGTTCATAGAAGGGAGGCGTCCCTGGCCAGTGGAAGCTTCAAGATCCCTCAGTGTCTTGGCCGTGGGTGATCAGGTAGCGGCAACAAGTAGATGCATGGCTTGAATCGGCAATATCGTTATTATTATCGACAGTTTAAGAATGGTCGGGGCGGAGGGATTTGAACCCCCGACCCTCTGCTCCCAAAACAGGTCAGACCGTTTATGGAATCCTGTTGAAATTGATAGAGAATAAGTGCTTTTGATTGAAGTGCTTACCTCATGCCTCCCGATCCCTGTTGAACCTTGTGGCTTTTGGGTGCTTTGACAGTTACAAAATCGACTACACTCATATTCAGCCACGGCGTAATCCCGTGAGGATCAATAATGGAACTCGATTTCGTACAACAACGCCAGCAGGCGCACTTGCTGATCGACGTGCTGCCGAAGGAAAAGCTCTTCGCCGTACATAACCTTCTCGAAGTCCTGGTCGAGCCGCTTTCCCGCTCTCTGGCTATGGCTCCCGTCGAGGAAGAAGAGCTCACGCCGGAGACTGCCGCGGCATTGGATCGCGCCCGTGCATCACTCGCCCGTGGCGAGGGCATCTCCCACGAAGAAGTTCTCCGCGAGTTCGGCCTGTGAGTGAAGAAAAAGCCCCGCCGCGCCTGTCCATTGTCTGGTCACTCGATGCCCGTGCGGATCTCCGCGCCATCGACCGCGAGACCGCTCTCGACATCCTCCACTGCGTAGACCGATACCTTGCCACCCGCAACGGCGACGTGAAGAAGCTCAAGCCGCCACAGACAGGCTTCCGTCTCCGCTGCGGCGACTACCGCATCTTCTTTGTCCAGCCCAGCGAGCACGTCATCTCCGTTACTGGCATTAGACATCGCCGCGAAGCCTACCGCTGAGTTGTCTTGCAGGCTGAGATGTTTTTGGTACAACTGGCTCATGCTCCGTTCGTTGAAGCTCTTGTTCGTCCTGCTCGTTCGGTCTTGGTCTTCTCGCCGCGATCTGCTGTTGGAAAATATGGCTCTGCGGCAACAGCTCGGCGTTTTGAAACAGAGACATCCTCGGCCGCGATTTGCCGCTCCCGACAAATTGTTCTGGGTGATATTGCGGCGGCTCTGGCCGGGATGGAGGCGGGCATTGATCCTCGTCCAGCCGGAGACTGTCGTTCGCTGGCATCGGGCGGGGTTCAAGTTGTATTGGACATGGCTCTCGCGGCATCGAGTCCGTGTGGGAAGAAGATGCGTCAGCAGGGAATTGCGCGAACTCATCTTCCGCATGGTTGCCGAGAACCCGACCTGAGGCGCACCGAGGATTCATGGTGAATTGAAGATGCTGGGCTTCGATCTCTCCGAGCGAACCGTGCTGCGCTGGATGCGGAAAGCGCCGAGGAGTCCCGAGCCGGCAAAGCGATGGGCGGCCTTTCTCAGCAACCATCGTGAGACCATCGCCGCAATGGATTTCTTCACCGTGCCGACACTCACTTTTGGCGTTCTCTACTGCTTCTTCGTCATTGCCCATGATCGAAGACAGATTCTCCATTGCAATGTGACCAAACATCCGACCAGCGCCTGGGTGATTCAGCAATTGCGCGAGGCGTTCCCCTACGATTCTGCGCCCGGCTACCTGATCTTTGACCGTGGTTCGAATTTCAATGAAGAAGTTGTCACGGCGATAAAAAACTTCGGCATCCAGCCAAAGCGAACCAGCTTCCGAAGTCCTTGGCAGAACGGTATTGCCGAACGCTGGGTGGGCAACTGCCGCCGCGACCTGCTCGACCATGTAATCGTTCTCAATGAACGTCATCTGAAACGGCTGATGAACGAGTACGTCCGCTACTACCATGAGGACCGGACGCACCTTGGTTTGGAGAAGCAAACCCCATCGGGCCGTGAAGCGGCGACGGATTCAGATGCGGATAGCCGGGTCATAGCCATGCCGAGACTTGGCGGCCTGCATCATCGCTACGATCTGGCCGCCTGAGCTGCTCTGCGATCCATTCCCAAAAGAAATTAACGATAACCGACGGGAGACGTGTACCTACCGATCCCGCATGATGCGCTTCGTCCCATTTTGACTGTGTTCTGCAATCACTGTGCGGTCCCTTCCCAGTCGAAAACTCCTTCAAAACTGCCTCCAAGTTTACAAATCGGGTCCTCGTCGCACCCGGATGGAATTTTGGCGAGGGACAACAACTGCCATCATCCAAAGTGGAAGACAAATCTCATCACCAAAAAGAAGACAACCAGATATGCCGCCACGATACCGAATCGATTCCATTCGCGCTTAGATTTAGGCCACCATGCCCAGAACGCGTATGCCGCCAGCAAGGCATTCGGTGCCACGATCAAGAACTGCAACCATGTCGGCCAAGCTGAATAGGGAATGACTCTAATCACAGTTCTGCCCCGGCCTTGGAGATTTGCCCGTGACAGCGATTCCTGCACCCAATAGCATCACTAACACTCCTCCGAGAATTCCGGTCGCTGCGGACACAAAGAAGTTCACATGCTTGATCTCATAAAGGAACGCGTCTCCTAACAAAAAGACCGCCGCTCCCACCCACAGCAGCAGGCGGGAGCATTCTCGGATCATTCTCTCCAAAACAGGTTGTCCGGAGTCAGTCATCGATTGCCTCCAGTTGCTACTATCGTGCATCAAAATGCCGCTGAAATGGCACACCCAGCATGAACTGTGAGCTGAGCGGCAGTCGCTGCCACTACTACCGGGGCCACGACTTCCTTCGCCACCGTCTCGATGCTGCCAGCCACAAAGCCACTCATTGACCCGAACGGTGTACGAACCATGCTCGTGCTTGCAGCATTGAAGAAGCTGTAGGCACCGAACTTTAACGCCGAACCGCCAACATCCTCAGCTATGCTTCCCTGCCAATCAGGGCCGATACCGGGAATCATTGATAACGGACTCATGAAGTTGTAGAACTTTCCGTCCGGCGTGTTGTTGATCGTGTTTAAACAAGCCTTGTTCTGTTGGCTCCAAGTAGGCCCGTTATTTGGGGCGTTAATTGTCTTGTCCTCGGCGGCTTTCCCGCCAGAGCTTCGGTCTCAACTTCCAAAAGAACAAGGCTCCGACACCCAAGATGCCCAAAACACCGGCAATCGAGTACATGAAAGAATAAAGAATCGGGCTTTCCTGCCAGAGGTTAATGAGAATCACCCGATCCTGAATTACCACAGTGCATAAGGCAAACAAAACGAAGAGGAGAGCCAAAGCTAATACCAGCCGCGTCCTGAACCCGCTGTCAGCGCGGTTTTGCGGTAGCATTGCATTGCCAAAGCCGAAGCACAAGAAAAGAATTGGTGCCACTAAAAGCACTCCTGCGTCGCTGGCAAGTTTGCTTATGCCGTCATCTTGATAAATCATTTCAAACTCCCAATTCGGTCAGCGGCACAGAAATGCAGCAGCTCCCAAGAAAATTGCGGTATCGTAAGCGAGTTTTGGCAACGCAAATAAATCAGTCGCCCCGCCAAGGACACCCTTCGTTACAAATCCGGTCAGCCCACCGTCAAGTGCGTACCCACCGACCTCCGGAGCCGGGACACCTGGCACTCCTGGGTTCCAAC
>JBEKNO010000182.1:0-6288 GCA_049522735.1 Occallatibacter sp. | reverse complement strand
GTCATCAATCTGCTCCTGGTCTCAATTGCGCTTTTCGAAATCTTGCCTTCTATGAATATCTTCGCAGCACCCTTACGGGGTGCAATGGCCTATTTGATGCTGCAACCCAGGATTTCATCCTGGGCTATTCTCCTGCCGCCCCTACGGGGCTTGATGAAGCGCCTGAGATTTCAACGTAAAGAGCGCTTCGTTGAGAGCCGCAATCGCCTGGCGCATCTGCTCCCGCGTTCCGATGGTGATGCGCACTCGGCCCAAGCAGCCCGGATCGCTGGAGCGGTCGCGCACCAGCACGCCGGCGGCGCGCATGAGGCGCACAAACTCCGCGTGCTGAGAACCGATCTCGACCAGGATGAAGTTGGCGTGGCTGAGCCAGCGGCGAATGCCAGATGCATCGAGAGCGGCTTCGAAGTCACGGCGCGCTTCGAGAACTTCACGCACGTACCAATCCAGGTAAGCTGCGTCTTCGAGCGCCGGCGGCAGGCAGGCAAGAGCCAGCGAATTCACGCTGTAGGGCGAAAGCACGCGCCGCACCCAGCGCATCAACTCCACCGGGCCTGCGAGCAGGCCGAGGCGCAGGCCGGCGAGACCGTAAGCCTTGGAGAAGGTGCGCGCCACAATCAAGTTAGGCAGATTGGGCGCCGGGCCGGCCAGATCGATCACTGTTTCGCCGCAAAAATGAAAATACGCTTCGTCGACGAAAAGCACCGCGCGGGGCGCGCGGAGTGCAATTTCGACCAGTTGTTCGCGAGTGGCTATGCTGCCCGAAGGACTGTTGGGATTGGCGATGGCGATGATTTTGGTTTGCGGCGTAATGGCGGCGAGAAGACGCTCAAAGGGGAATTGGAGATCGTCCGCGGCCTGCACAGTGACCACGCGCGCTTCGGTGGCCGATGCGTAGACTTCATACATGGTATAAGCGGGCACAGGCAGCAGCAGCTCATCGCCGGCTTCGAGGAAGGTCTCGAAAAGAACGTGAATGGCCTCATCCACGCCATTGGTCAGAGCCACCTGTTCCGCAGCGAGAGCGAGATGCGCGGCAACGATAGCCTCCACCGGCTGGCGCTCGGGATAACGCGTGAGATCGCCAGTGGAGATGCGGGCGAGGACTTCACGGACCTTCGGAGAGCAAGCCAGCGTGTTCTCATTGAAGTCCAGGCGCAGGGCATCGCGGCTGCCCAGGGGAGGGTGATACTCATTCATGGCCTGCACGCGGGCGCGCGGGGTTGGGTTGAGAGCGGTGACGATTTCAGCCACGGAACCTCCTTCTTTGCAGGCGGGTGCGAATGGACTCGGCGTGGCCGGTGAGCCCTTCGGCCTCGGCTATTAATTCCGCCTGAGGCCCGAGCGCGCGCAGCCCTTGCTCTGTGTACTCCTGCACGGTGATGAGCTTGACGAAGTCGTTCACGCTCAAGCCGCCGCGCACCCTCGCCATGCCGCCCGTAGGCAGCGTGTGATTGGGTCCGGAGATGTAATCGCCCATGGGTTGCGCGGACCAGCGGCCCACGAAGACCGATCCCGCGTTCTTGACCCATTCAAGATCGCCGGGCGCGTCCACAGTCAGGTGCTCGGCAGCGAGCCGATTCGTGATGTGGCGCGCCTCCTCCATGCTCGCGGCGACAATGACGAGACCGTTGCGATCGAGTGCCTGACGCGCGATGGGATTGTTACGGCTGCGCAGCTTGGCCTCGGCGATGACTTGTTTGGCAAGCTCTTCGCGCGTGGTGATGAAGATGGCCAGCGCCTCGGGATCGTGCTCGGCTTGCGCAACAAGGTCAGAGGCGATATCGGCCGCGTGGCCGCGCTCGCTGGTGACCACAATTTCAGTGGGCCCGGCCAGCATATCGATGGAGCAGTCGAAGGCTACAAGGCGCTTGGCCGCGGTGACGTAGAGATTGCCGGGACCGACAATTTTGTCTACGCGCTTGATGCTTGCGGTTCCATAGGCCAGCGCGGCAATGGCGTGCGCGCCGCCCAGACGATAGAACTCCGTAATTCCCAACAAATGCCCGGCGGCGAGGGTCTCCGGCGCGGGTTTGGGCGAGACCACCGCGATGCGCTCGACTCCTGCAACCTGCGCGGGAATGACCGTCATGAGCAGCGTGGAAGGAAGCGGATGACGGCCGCTGGGGACATAGCAACCCACCGAGCGGAGCGGGCGCACAAGCTGGCCGGTGATGAGGCCGGCAACAGGAGATGTCTTCCACGAGGCCGGCATTTGCCGCTGGGCAAAGCTACGAATCCGCTTAGCGGCCGTGGATAAGGCCTGGCGCAGCGCTGGATCGATGGCCTCAAATGCCGCGGCCATCTCCTGCCGCGTGACGCGCAGAGCGGCAGCGCCTTGCAAACCGTCGAATTGGGCCGCATAGCGCAGCAGGGCGCGGTCGCCCTGCTTGCGCACATCGGCCACGATGCGTTTGACAATGGGCAGCACTGCATCAAGCGCCGCGCCGCCGCGCTGTTCAAGCACGGCAAGGATCTCCGCCGATTGCTTTGCGCCTCGACCTTTGGTCCGGATCAGTTTCATGGTTCGCGTCTCATTCTTCTCTGGTGTCTATAGAACGACCTTGTTCAGCGGGTATTCCACGATGCCGGTCGCATTGGCCGCTTTCAGGCGCGGAATCACGTCGCGGGCCACGCGTTCATCGACAATCGTGTTCACCGCCACCCACTCGGGATCGCTTAATTGGGAGATGGTGGGCGAGTTCAATGCCGGCAGCACCGCCAGCACTGCTTCGAGGGCGGCGCGTCTGACGTTGAGCATGAGGCCCACCTGCGATTGGGCATCGATGGCGCCGCGCAGCATGAGGGCGATCTGATCAAGTTTTCCGCGCTTCCACGGATCGGCGAGAGTGGCCTTGCCGGCGATGAGATGGGTTTCGCTTTCCATCACTGTGTCGATGATTTTGAGGTGGTTGGCCTTGAGGGAACTGCCGGTCTCAGTGACTTCGACGATGGCATCGGCCAGCATGGGAGGCTTGACTTCCGTGGCGCCCCAACTGAACTCGACCTTCACGTTCACGCCCTTGGCGGCAAAGTAACGCTTGCTTACCTCGACGAGTTCGGTAGCGACGATCTTGCCTTCCAGATCCTCGGCCTTCTCAAAGCCGCTGCCCTCGGGCACGGCCAGCACCCAGCGCACCTTGCGGCGGCTCTGCTTGGCATAGGTGAGCGTAGTCACGCTGGTTACGTCCAGGCCGCTCTCCACCACCCAGTCGATGCCGGTGAGTCCTGCATCGAGGACGCCGTGATCCACGTAGCGCGCCATCTCCTGGGCTCGAATCAACATGCATTCGATCTCGCTGTCGTCGATGGAGGGGAAGTAAGAACGGCCGTCGGCGTAGATGTTCCAGCCGGCGCGCTTGAACAGAGCGATGGTGGCATCCTGCAAACTGCCCTTGGGGATGCCGAGTCTGAGCTTGTTAGCCACGGGTTTCCTCTTTCTTATTGTCGGCTTCCCGGTTCGAATTCTTGCTGGCTGTGCCCACCGGCAGCAATTTGGTGAAGCAACTGACGGTGCCCTCGTGGCAAACCAGCCCGTCGCCCTCGACCACGACGCGGAAGAGCAGCGCGTCGTTGTCGCAGTCGGTGGAGGCCGAGACGACGCGCAGGCGGTTGCCGCTGGTCTCGCCCTTCATCCACAGCTTCTGGCGGGTTCGGCTCCAGAAGGTCACAAAGCCGGTTTCCAGCGTTTTGGCATAGCTGGTGGGATTGAGAAAGCCCAGCATCAGCACCTCGCCCGTGCGCGCATCCTGCACAATGCCGGGCGCGAGGCCATCCATCTTGTCGAAGTCGATTGTTGTCGTCATTCTTTTCCTGGTTCTGGTTGAGATTAGCGGCGCGAAAAAGCCCGCTGGCGTCGGTCGCCGGCGGGCTTCAGGTATCTTTCGATCTCTCTGGCCGTTTAGTTCAGGCCATGGCAGTCCGCCGGCATGGGGGTTCCATGATGATGGTGGTGACCGTGATGGCGGTAGCTCTGCATCTATTTAGAAAATAAGGGTAAACCCCCTGCGGTGTCAAATGGTTTCCTTGCCGGTTTGCTCTATCGCTCAAATCGCTTCAGGATCAGGCGCCAGTCAAAATGCCATGCACGATCTCGGCGTTCTCCTTGATTTCATCCTTATGCCTGGGGTACATGCCTACAAAAACGCCATCGTGCGGCTTGATGCTTGAAAATGCTGTGCGGAAAGCCTGGGCCACGCAGTCGTCGGCGATGCGCCCAGCGGCCAGAATCTTGAAAGCGAAGCAGGTTTTCGGAGTCTGGCGCATGACTTTGTACATGCGTGCAGGATCGCTCTGGAGGTAGATATCGTGGGGCATTTCGAGTATCTCGCCGTTGAGAACCTGCTTCCACTCCGCCTCGGTCCGGGTGCGGTTGTAGACGCAGCCGGCGTAAAAGTCGATGTCCCATCCCTGCTCCTCGACCAGTTCGATCACCTCCGGCTTGTGCGTGCCGACGCCGACCAGCACGCCCAGGTCCCGCGCTCGTTTACACCACTCCCTCTCGCTGGCCATGGCGCCATTCCGGTAGGCCACATCGATCTCCTCGCCCCTTCTATGCAAAGCAAGCGGATGCAGGTTCTTAACCAGGGTAGCTGAATCGTCAGACGCCGTAACCTGAACGATCAGGTGCATCTTGCCGCCCTCGGCTTGAAACCGGGCCCAGTCCTGCGGCGCGCGCCCCATGTTCACATAGTTGTACGCATTGATGCCGAAGGAGTTCGCCCGGTGCAGAACCTCGCAGGCGCGATCCTGGGTGTACCACTCTCGCATCGCGCCGCTGAAGTTGTTGTTGTAATGTGCGAATCCATAGAAGGGGTTGACGCCGAGAACCATACGGCCGATCTCCACGTTGCCGAACTTGATCTTCGGAATCTGGACCGTTGCAGCGGGGAGCGGCGGGGCGGCGGGCGGGTTCTGGGCCTGAGAGCCGGTGGCTGGCTCTGCTGCCATGGTTGTTGCCGCGCCGCCCATCATGCCGATAGCGAGGGCGGCGCTGGACTGCAAGAATTCCCGGCGCGTATTGGACATAAAAGCTCCTTCTTTCCATGACCAGCCGAGGACGCGAACCTGACGCCCGGCTCATAAGAGGGCTTATTATAACGCTCACTTTGCAGGTGTTCTTGTGACACGAAACACATCTGTCCATGCCTGCAGCAGAGCGAATTCGAACACGATTTGGAGCGGTTTTGAGCTGGCAGGGGTGGTTCCAGGCGGCTTTGTTCCGGCTTGACCCTGCTTGCCGGCGGCCCCGGAACAGGCGGACAATGGAGCCGTGCGAACAAGAACGCGATTTACGGCACTGGCGCTTGCAATCCTCTGCGCATCCCTGACCGGGATAGCGCAAAACCAGGATCGGGACTCCCGCGGCGTGCCTAAAACCTCCGCAACAGCCCCGCCGCCTGAGGCGCGCATCGACATCAATCACGCCACCGCCGATGAGTTGTTGAAAGTTCCCGGCATGACGCCCAGTTGGGCCGGACGCATTGTTCGCTTCCGGCCCTACCGCACCAAGCAGGATCTGCTGGAGAAGGGCGTGGTGAGCAGCGAGGTCTACGACCTCATCAAGGATTACGTGATCGCCCACCAGAAGGCGCAGTGAGCGCGGCCTTTTGATGGGATCGCTGCAGTCGATAAACGACCTAAAAACTGTAAAAAGCTATAGGTAGATAGAGCTATCCCACCTTAGGCGCAAAAACAAAGACGCGCCGAAGGTGGGGCACCCATGTTCTTATGTTTCGACCGGCTCTCCCGGAGCGTCGTCTCCCCGGCTCAACAGCCTGCTCAAAATCACGTAGAGCACGGGAATGAAGAACAGGTTGAGGACCGTAGAGAGTAACATGCCGCCCACGATGGTGGTTCCCACGGAGCGGCGGCCCAAAGCTCCCGCGCCGGTGGCGAAGACCAGCGGAAGAACGCCGAGGATGAAGGCGAAGGAGGTCATCAGAATAGGCCGCAGGCGCAGCTCGCCGGCTTCGATGGCCGCCTCGGCGATGGAGCGGCCCTTGCGGCGCAGTTGCTCGGCAAACTCGACAATCAGAATCGAGTTTTTTGCCGAGAGGCCGATGAGCATGACCAGGCCGATCTGGCAGTAGACGTCGTTTGAATACCCGCGCAAGGCTACCAGGCCGAGGGCTCCCAACACCGCCGTGGGCACGGCCAGAAGAATGATGAACGGCAGCGCGAAGCTCTCGTATTGCGCCGAGAGCGTGAGATAGACGACCAGGATGCCGAGGCCGAAGATAATGATCGCCTCGCCGCTGGACTCGATCTCATCCAGCGTCAATCCCG
>JBEKNO010000181.1:0-6335 GCA_049522735.1 Occallatibacter sp. | reverse complement strand
CAGCGGCGTCGAAGAGAGCGACCTTGGTGGTTAAAATACATCGGGTCCGGCCGCTGGGTTCCTTGATATTTTCGTTCCGGCTAATCAAAGGCTGACCTGAGAGCAGAACCTTCCGTTCATCTTCAAAGAAGTCCGCTGCAAGCTCCTTCGGGTAGAAATCGAAATCCGTTTTGCCCAGCAGGCTGGCGACGGTTGCAGCCCCCATTAAATCCGCCGTTCCCTGGTTCGCCAGCAAGAAGCGGCTTTCCGTATCCTTCACATAGATCAGGTCGGGCAGATTGGCGACCACGGCCCGAAGCATCGTCAACTCTCTATTCATGGATTCATCGTCACGCTTGCGATCCCTTTCCTTGGCGCGAAGACAATACATCCAAGCGCCCGCAACAGCCGACAGAACCATGAGAAGGGCAACAGCAGCCCAGTGAACGAAGATTTGGCTCCCGGCCGGAAGCCAGAACGCAAAGATGCCGCCCTCCGTTGCCGCCGCAACGCCGGGAAGACCGAGTTGAGTCAGAGCTTCCATCGTAATCCAGACCGGCGGCGCAAGCAGTGGCGAACCGCTTTCAGCTTCTCGCTGGGCCGGAATGGCGAGATTCCAGTGCCCGCGACAAGAGCGCGTAGCCCACGGACAGATTCCGGGCCTCGCATTGCTATCCGCAATGCGTGCCGATTTGCCTAGTCGTATATATCGGCGGCAATCCACGAAGTAATAGCGCTGGAGAAAGAAAAACCGCGGCAATTTGCGAACGGTCTCTCTGGACCGGAATCTATGCTTCAGCCACTGTTAGGGCCGCCCCTGCATCCGGTCGCAGATTTCGCGGAAGTCCCAGACGCCGGATTTGCCGTTGAGCCACTCGGCGGCGCGGACGGCGCCTAAGGCGAAGCCGCGGCGGCTGTGGGCGTCGTGGCGGATTTCCAGAGTATCTACGTCGCTGGACGCGGTGACGATGTGCTCGCCCTTGGCGTCGCCTACGCGGTGGGAGGTTATCTCCACCTTGGCGCCGGGCTGGGCTGCTTCGACGATCTGCTTGAGGGTGATGGCGGTGCCGGAGGGAGCGTCGAGCTTGGAGACGTGGTGGGTCTCGGCGATGGAGAAGGTGTAGCCTTCCAGTTTCGCGAGGTCGGCGGTGAGGCGGAAGAGCTTTTGCACGCCCATGGAAAGGTTGGTTCCGTAGAGCAGCGCGCTTCCGCGCTTTTGGGCGATGGACTTGATTTCTTCCAGGTGAGAGTACCAGCCGGTGGTGCCGACGACGATGCTTCGCCCAAGGGCGAGGACGGCGCGCATATTTTCAACCGCGGCCTCGGGAGCGGTGAAGTCGATGACCACGTCCACGCCGGCCAGATTGGGAGCGGTGAGGGCGGAGGCGTGCTCGTTTTCCGTGATGTCGAGCGCGCGCACCGAGTGGCCGCGTTCGCGGGCGGCCTCGGCGACCAGGCTTCCGGTTTTTCCCTTGCCTAAGACAAGAATTTGCATGATGAACCTCTCTCTTAGCTTCTAGCTACTAGCTTAAGAACAATCCTGGATGAGCTTTTGCGGTTTCCCACCCTTTCGCCAGAAACAAGGCGAAAGGATGGGGCACGGAGCATTTGTGTTTTGCCGGCTCTTGTGCCGGGGTTAAAACCCCGGCCTGCCACTGCGTACCTACTTTACGGGTTTGGAGGCCGGCTTCCGCGCCTCGACGTCGAAGATGGCGGGGTCGGGATTCTTGAAGAAGGCGGCGTGGAGGGAGCGCACGGCTTCGTCGGCGTCGTCCTCATCGATCATAAAGCTCATGTTGATCTCGCTGGCGCCCTGCGAGATCATGCGCACGTTGATGTGGCGGATGGCGGAGAAGACCTGGGCGGCGATGCCGCTCTGGCCGCGAATATCCTCGCCCACCATGCAGACCAGCGCCTTGCGGCCTTCGTATTTAACGTCGGCCAGCTTGCTGAGGTCGGCGGCGATGGCGGGCAGGTTGTCATTGGAGTCCACGGTGAGCGAGACCGAGACCTCGCTGGTCGAAACCATATCCACGGCGCAGTGGTGCTTATCGAAGACGGAGAAGATTTCCCTCATATAGCCGTGGGTCATCAGCATGCGGCTGGCCACCACGTCGATGATGCTGAGCCTCTTTTTGACGGCGATGGACTTGAAGGGGCTATTACAGTGCGGGGCCAGCGAGGTGATGCGCGTACCTTCGTTAGAAGGATTGCGGCTGTTGAGCACCAGGACGGGAATGTTCTTTTTGACGGCCGGCAGGATGGTGGCCGGGTGCAGCACCTTGGCGCCGAAGTAGGCCAGCTCGGCCGCTTCCTCAAAGCTGATGACCTTGACGCGCAGGGCGTCGGGGCAGACGCGCGGGTCGGAGGTCATGATGCCGTCCACGTCGGTCCAGATTTCGATGGCCTCGGCGGAGAGCGCGCCGCCGATGAGGGCGCCGGTGAAGTCGGAGCCGCCGCGGCCCAGGGTGGTGGTGATGCCGGCCTCGTTGGCGGCGATGAAGCCGCCCATCACCGGAACCTGGCCCTGGGCGATGAGGGGGAGAAGTTGTTCCTGGGCGCGTTTGTCGATGAGTGCGTCCTGGGGGATGGCCTTCTGGAACTGGGAGTCGGTGATGATGATTTCGCGCGCGTCCACGTGGACGGCTTCGATGCCGCGCTCGCGGAAGGCGGCTGCGACGATGCGGCTGGAGATGCGCTCGCCGTAGCTCACGATGAGGTCGGAGATGCGCGGGGTAAGTTCGAGAATGGCGGCCAGGCCGCGCAGGATTTCATCCAGCGAGTCGAATTTCTCGTCGATAAGGGCGACCAGCGCGGCGGGGTCGGTGGAGTTTTTGATGAGGGCGGCGGCGGTGTCGCGATGGCGCGCGCGGAGGCGCGAACTGATGGCGAGTGCGCCGGTGCGGTCGCCTGTGGAGGCTGCCTCGGCGGCGCGCAGCAACTGGTCAGTCACCTTGGCCATGGCGCTGACCACGACCACGGGCTGCCTGCCCTGGGCCACGCGGCTGGCCACGATGGCCGCGGTGCGAGCGATGGCCGCCGGATCCTCGACCGACGTGCCGCCAAACTTCATGACTACCAGGCTCATGCGAGTCTTCCTAAAGACAGCTATTAGCTTTTAGCTATTAGCTTCTAGCTCTGTTTGCTGGCCCTAAGCGGCCTTTCGTTTGTTCGGCTCCTAAGAAAGCTTCGAATAAGCCACTTTCGCGCTTTCTTATTCCCTCAGGGTCTAAAGCCTAACATTTTCGTTACTTTCGCGGCCCGACTAAAGTCGCGCTCTTTCATAACATCGACTTCCCCGGAGGATCACTAGCTCATCTATTCCAATTTCCAGCTAAAAACTAAGAGCTAAAGGCTATTAGCTTCTAGCTACGGAAGTTTGCCCAAACTTGCCAGCAGTTCGGCGTTGAGAATGGTGGCTCCGGCGGCGCCGCGAATGGTGTTGTGCGAGAGCACGGTAAACTTCCAGTCCAGCACGTTGCAGGGGCGCAGGCGGCCCACGGTTGCAGCCATTCCGTTGCTGCGATTGCGGTCCAGGCGGGGCTGGGGACGATCGTTTTCCGGCGCCCACTGGACGGGCTGATCGGGGGCGCTGGGCAGATTCTGGCCGGCCAGGGGACGAAACTCCGCCCAGGCCGCCAGAATCTCTTCGCGCGTGGCCGGCTTGCCCAGCTTGATGCTGACGCACACGGTGTGGCCGTCGACGACCGGGACGCGATTGCAACTGGCGCTCATGCGCGCAGCCAGCGGCTTGACCGCGTGGCCATCGAGTGAGCCCAGCAACTTGAGCAGTTCGGCCTCCATCTTCTCTTCTTCGTTGCTGATGTAGGGGACGACGTTGTCGAGAATGTCCATGGAGGCTACGCCGGGATAGCCCGCGCCGCTGACGGCCTGCATGGAGGTGGCGAAGATTTGCTCAACTCCGAAGCGGTCGACGATGGGCTTGAGGGCTAGTACCGGGCCCATCACCGTGCAGTTGGAGTTGGTGACAATATAGCCGCCCGACTGCTTACGCCAGGATTGCTCCTCGATCATGCGCAGGTGCCCGGCATTCACCTCGGGAAGCACCAGGGGCACGTTGGGGGCCATGCGGAAGGCGCTGGAGTTGGAGACCACGGCGCAGCCGGCGGCGGCGAACCTGGGCTCCAAATCACGGGCGAAATCCGCGTCTATCGAGGCAAAGATGACCTTGGGCGCGCCCTCGGGGTCGGCGGGCGCTACGGTCATCCTGGCGATGCGCTCGGGCAGAGGCGTGTCCAGCCGCCATTTGGCTGCCTCGCCGTAAGCTTTCCCGCTCGAACGGTCGCTGGCCGCTATCCAGGCAACCTCGAACCAGGGATGGCGCTCAAGGAGCTGAATGAAACGCTGGCCGACCATTCCGGTCGCGCCCAGGATGCCGATTGGATATCTGGTTTTCATGGTCATGAACACTCCAGTGTACAGGAGGATGGGCGCGAATTGAGCGCTTCCCCCATGATGGGGGTGCGCCGCGGAGCCGGACCCGCGATGCAGCCTCAGGCAAATTCCGCCAAATCCGAGGTTCCCGAAGTTTGACGCCGATTAGAGCAGTTCTCCTGAAGGCGTAGAGTGAGCGTGGACCGGGAGATCCACGCTACAGCCGGCCAGGAGGCCAGCGCTACCTATTCTTGCCGGGACCAATAATCTTCAGACCAGCAGAGAATCACTCTATACCTATAGGCGAAATGCTCTGATTCGCCGGCTAGCTAACTTGCCAGCCGCCTGGCCGCCTGCACCCGGATAGAAACATGGACCAGGCTGAGCGCGGCCGGCGTGACGCCGGGAATGCGGCTGGCCTGGCCTATGGTGGCGGGGCGCACCCGCTCCAGCGTCTCCAGCATCTCCCGCGACAGCCCGCTGATGGCGCCGTACTCGATCCACTCCGGAATCGCAAGGGCTTCTGCGGCCTTGAGCTTGTCTATCGACTTTTTTTGCTGCTCCAGATAGCCGGCGAACTTGATCTCGGTCTCGACGGCGCGGGCTTCGTTGCGGAGTTTGCTACGTTCGATCGACGGGCTGGTTTGCCCTCCCACCCTTTCGCCTGACCACCCCACGGACGAAGACCTATCCGTGGGGATCCCGGCAAGGCGAAAGGATGGGGCACCCAGGTCTGTTTTCTCAGACGGATCTCCTTGTCCGCCAAATGCAGCGAACTCCGCCAGCAGCGGATCCTGGTCCAGGGTTTCGCGCAATGCCTTCAGCACGGCCTCGATGCCCACCTCGGGGCGCTTAAGCAGTTGCGCCCAGGTGAGTCCGGAGGTGGCTGAGAGCGCGCTGAATCCAGCTCCAGCCAGCCGCTCGGCATCTACTTTGCCGGTGGTTAGCAGCGTACGGAGCGCTGCCATCCTGGCCTGCTTTCGCTCGTACTCCGCCCACACCTCGTCGCCGATCAGGCCCAGACGGCGGCCGTGCGGCGTGAGCCGGCGGTCGGCGTTATCGATGCGCAGGTGCAGCCGGAACTCGGCCCGCGAGGTGAACATGCGGTAAGGCTCATTGGTGCCCTTCGAGATCAGGTCATCGATCAGGATGCCGGTGTAGCCCTCGGTCCGGTCCATCGTGAAAGCCGGCTGCCCCTTGAGCCACAGGGCAGCGTTGATGCCCGCCATGATGCCCTGGCAGGCCGCCTCTTCATAGCCGCTGGTGCCGTTGATCTGGCCGGCCAGGTAGAGGCCCTCCATGCTCTTCACGCGCAGGGTACGGTCCAGCTCGGTCGCGTCCACGCTGTCGTACTCGATGGCGTAACCGGGGCGCAGCATCTCCGCCTCTTCGAGGCCCGGAATGGAGCGCACGATCCGCCATTGCACCTCCATGGGCAGCGAGGTGGACATGCCGTTCACATAAACCTCGTGAGTGTTCAGCCCCTCGGGCTCCAGAAAGAACTGGTGCTGCGTCTTGCCGGGGAATTTGACGATCTTGTCTTCGATGGACGGGCAATAGCGCGGCCCGATGCCCTCGATCTGCCCGGAATACATTGCCGAGCGGTGCACGTTCTCGCGGATGATGCGCAGGGTCTCCGGCGTGGTGAAGGCAATGTGGCAGCTTACCTGCGGTTGGACAATTTTCTTGGTCCGGAAGCTGAAGGGAGTGGGATCCTGATCGCCCGGCTGCTCCTCGAAGGCGTCCCAGCGGATGGTGCGGCCATCGAGGCGGGGCGGCGTGCCGGTCTTGAGCCTGCACGTCCTCAGGCCAAGCGCGCGCAGCGCCTCGCCCAGCAGCACAGAGGCCGGCTCGCCGCTACGCCCAGCCGGATAGCGCTCCTCGCCGCAGTGGATCAATCCGTTCAGAAAGGTACCGGTGGTGATGATGGTGGCCCCGGCCAGCAGGCGGCGTCCGTCACG
>JBEKNO010000180.1:0-6335 GCA_049522735.1 Occallatibacter sp. | reverse complement strand
GGGAGCTCCGAGGTCTACCGGGTTAGTCAGGACGTCAGGGAAACCCAACTGTGCATTGATGCCGACGCCATGATTTTGCTGCAGAACGGTAGACCGCATGCGAATAAAGCCCAGGCGGAATTCGTTAACCACGCTCGATCTAAACACGCGCGTATATTCGATTCCGGCGTTCTGGCCGTGGTTCAGGGTGTAGCTGCCGTAACCGGGCAGAGAAGTAAAGGCATTCACCGGATCGAAGGGGTTGAAGAAGTTATTATCCACCAGCGAGTAATGGAGCGTCACAAAATCGGCGGGGCTGGCGTGCTCGTCCACCTTGACCGAAACCAGATTTTCCGTGTTGCGAATGACCGGAGCGGAAAGGAAGGTATTCGAGTCTATCAAATCAGCGCCTACATTGGCTGACGGATAGAGATTGTACACATTCTGACCGGCCTGGCAGGACGGGTTGGAGGGGCATCCAAACAGTGCGTCCGCCAAGCCTTCGGCCGCTCCCCATTGCGGGATTGAGGGCACGGTAGCTTCCCGCGTGGTCGCCTGCCGCAAATGCAGTCCTTCATATGACATAAAGAAAAAAGTCTTGTCCTTGAAAACAGGACCGCCCAGAGTTCCGCCGTACTGGCTGCGATCGAAGCGCGGGATAGCGCCGCATGTGCCCGGCGGCGAGGTGGCGGTGCAGCCGGGAAAGTCGAAGAAATTCTTGGCGTCCATCCACCGGTTGCGGAAGAACTCAAAGAGGGCGCCGTGGAACTGGTTGGTGCCGCTTTTCAAAACGACATTGACCTGGGCTCCGCTGCCGTGGCCATACTCGGCCGAGTAGTCGCTGGACTGGACCTTGAATTCTTCAATGGCGTCGATGGAAGGGAGAGCAACATACTGGTTGATGTAGGGATCGTTGTTGTCAACTCCCTCCAGCAGGAAGTTGTTCGACTGTTCGCGGGCGCCATTGACGCTGATGGCGCCGCCTTGCGTCGCGTTTTGGGAGCCTTGTGCCGGCATTTGGCTACCCGGCACCAGCAGAGTAAAGCTCAGGAAATTGCGCTCGTTGAGGGGCAGTTCCTGAACCAGGCGATTGTTCACCACCTGGCCGAGGGCGGAGGTGTCGGTTTGCACGATGGGAGGAGTGTCATTGACACGCACTTCCTCGGTGACTGCGCCAATCCGCAGTGCGAAATCGACACGCACCGTCTGATCCACATCCAGGCCGACACCCTGAAAGACGCTGCGGTGGAAGCCTGCGCTTTCGACGGCGACGCGATAGCGGCCCGGGGGCAGAAGCGCGACCGTGTAGTCGCCGGCTTCATTGGTCTCCGCCTCGCGTTTGGCGTTGGTCTCCTCGTTGATCACAACCACACGCGCTCTTGGAATGACGGCGCCGGAGCGGTCCGTTACCGTGCCGGTGATAGTGCCGGTGGGACCGCTGGCAAATAGGGGCGAAACAACTAGAACTGGAAGCAAGAACGCAAGATGCAACCATCTGCTTGTCATGTAGTATTCCTTCCCGCGATTCGCCCTGAACAAAAAAGACGAACCTATCCTTATCTCATGCTGATTCCCTGGAACTGGGTCGGCTCATGGGCTATTTAGCAAATCTGCCCCGGCCGAATGACGGATTACTTGCAAAACATCATAGCCTTTTTTCGCCAGACCCACAACCAGACCACCAGGCCGGGCAGGTTGATCCGTCCTGCCTCTGTGAACCCGGCAGCTTACATCCAGCAGATATATTCACCCTCGCTGTACCCGGCGCAGGCGTCAGTCCCGGCGAGCATATACAGTGGCCGCGTGTTGCTGCCCGGTCTTTTCAGGATTGAGAAGGAATTCCTGCACCGTCAGGCGGCTGTTCAGTTCATCCTGGGACACAAAGATTTGCGCATGGCAGCAAAGTTCATCACCTTAGCCAGGCTTTACATTCGGATGCGGTTAAGCTCATGGACAGTGCGTATGCGGGTCACTGAAAATGTGGCAAGTTCCGGTTCAATCGTCACCGTAACGCTACCAGCGAAAAATCCGGAAGCACATAATTCCAGCTAAACCATTGATATAAATTGGCGTCCCCGACGGGATTTGAACCCGTGTTATCGCCGTGAAAGGGCGGTGTCCTAGGCCGGGCTAGACGACGGGGACGCTTTAGAGGGCAAGAAGAGACCCAGATTGACCGAGTGCGCCCTTTTTGAAGGCTACCAACTCGGAAGGGCAGTGTCAAAAAATGGCGCCGTGTGGGGATGGCTGGCCCACTACAATCCACCATGCGGAACATCTTCCGGCCTCGGCGAGTGCCTGGCGTAGAGTTTTTTGGGTCGGTGGACCGGTTTCGGGCGTCAGAATAGAAGGGATACATTGATGAGACGAACTTTTTCCCGGCTGGCGGCGTACTCTCCCGCAGGGGTCGTCCTGCAAGAATGGAAGATGCTGTAAACGGAGCAGTCCCGCAGCCCGGCAACCAAATCCATCCGGCGCCAACCGTAGATACGGGCCCGGAACTCCGGACGGAACGAATATGAATAGAGGAAAGATCGAGTGAGGAAGAACGCGTTGAAACGCATGCATGGGATAGGTGGTCTTGTCCTGATAGGGCTGGCGGCCATGGGTTGCCAGAAGAAGCAAGCGGCGCCGGCGGATGCCGGGATGCAGGGCATGCCGGTGCGGACGGTAGCCGTGACGCTCTCCCCTGTGGAGCAGGCGAGCGAGTATGTGGCCATCATCAAGTCGCGCCGCTCGGCTACGCTGCAGCCGCAGGTGCAGGGAATGCTGACCAAGATTCGCGTCATGTCGGGTGACCGCGTGAAGGCGGGCCAGGTGATGATGGAGATCGATCCGCGGCTCCAGATTGCCACTGTGGAGTCGGCGCGCGCCACGGAGCGGCAGAAGAAAGCCGTCTACGATTACAACGTGGTGGAGATCGAGCGGCAGAGCAAGCTCTTTGAAGCGGGAGTGACCAGCCGCGACGCCTACGACCAGGCACGGCAGACATATGACAACGCCAAGGCGGATTACGAGTCGGCGGTGGGCCTGCGCAAGACACAGGAGGAACAACTGGCCTACTACACCATCCGCGCGCCCTTCGACGGCGTGGTGGGCGACGTTCCCGTGCACGTGGGCGATTTTGTCGCGCCCCTCAACTCCCCTCCCAGCATGCTGACCACGGTGGACGAGAACAAGAATCTCGAAGCCTATATCTACGTTCCCACGGAACGCTCCGGCCAGGTGCGGCAGGGGCTGGATGTGGAGCTGATGGACAACGGCGGCAAACTGCTGGAGAAGACCAAGATCGATTTTCTTTCGCCGGAGGTGGATAGCGCGTTACAGGGAATTCTGGTAAAGGCTCCGGTGCATGCCACGCCGGAGCTTCTGCGCACTGCCCAGATGATCAAGGCGCGGGTAATCTGGAGCACAACGCAGATGGCGGTGATTCCTGTGCTGGCGGTCATGCGCCAGGGCGGGCAAAGCTTCGTCTTCGTGGCGCGCCAGCAGAATGGCGGCTTTGTGGCACACCAGACTCCGGTTACGCTGGGCGATACGGTGGGCAACAACTACTCCATCACCTCGGGGCTGAAGGCGGGCGATCAGGTGATCGTTTCCGGCATTCAGTATCTGGTCAACGACATGCCGGTAATCCTGCTGGGCAACTGAGAGCCGGTTTGCTCTTGCTGGACGAGACGGGCATCCGGCAAATGCAACCGCAGTTCCTTCGACTGCCCGCCGCTCAGGATGGCATCTTTATAAGGAAGGAAAGCAACCCTTGTTTGTCGATTTCTTCATCCATCGGCCTGTTTTTGCCACGGTGTGCGCGTTGATGATTATTCTCGCCGGGGCGGTATGCATCCCCAACCTTCCCGTTGCCATGTATCCCGATCTGGCGCCACCGCAGATTCAGGTGATCTGCAACTATGTCGGAGCCAACGCCGATACCGTCGAGAAGGCCGTCACCATTCCGCTGGAAGAGTCGATCAACGGCGTCGAGGGGATGCGCTACATCAATTCCTCCAGCACCAACAGCGGAACCAGCCAAATCACAACTACCTTCAAGACCGGCTACGACCTCGACATCGCGGCCGTGGATGTGCAAAACCGCGTGGCCAGCGTGCAAGGCCGTCTGCCCGCGGCGGTCAATGCCACCGGCATCACCATCAGCAAAACCAGTTACAACTGGGTCTTTGGCGCAGGTTTTTTTACGCGCGACGGACGCTACTCGCCCGAGTTCATCTCCAACTACCTCGATGTTTATGTGAAGGACGCCCTCAAGCGGGTGCCCGGCGTGGGCGACGTGATGATCTTTGCCGAGCGCAAGTACGCCATGCGCGTCTGGCTGGACCCGGTGCGTCTGGCCGCCCGCGGCCTCACCGCCACCGACGTGGTCAACGCGCTGGTGGAGCAGAACGTGGAGATTCCCGCCGGGCAGCTTGGCCAGCCTCCATCGGATGAGAAACAGGCATTCCAGATTCCCGTGCGCGTAGTGGGCCGGCTCACAAGCCCCGCCGAGTTCGACAACATCATCGTCAAGAACTCCCCCAACGGCCTGGTCCTGCTCAAGGATGTAGGCCACTCGGAAGTCGGCGCGGAGGACTACAGCACCGCGCTCCAGTACATGGGGCACGATGCCAACGGCATCGGCGTCATGCAACTCTCCAACGCCAATGCCCTCGACGTGGACCGCCAGGCCAGGGCGGTGTTGCAGCAGCTCTCCAAGAGCTTTCCGCCGGGCCTCGAATACGCGATTGCTTTCGACTCCACCACCGTGGTCGGCGACTCCATCCGCGAAGTGCTGTTGACGCTCGGCATCGCCATCTTTATCGTCATTACCGTCATCTTTCTCTTTTTGCTGGACTGGCGCGCCACCATCATTCCCGCCGTCACCATTCCGGTTTCTTTGATCGGGACCTTTGCCTTCATCAAGATCTTCGGCTTCTCCATCAACTCGCTTACGCTCTTCGGCATCACGCTGGCCACGGGACTGGTGGTGGATGACGCCATCGTGGTCATCGAAAATGTGCAGCGCCACATCGCCATGGAGCACTCCAATCCCCGCGAAGCCACGTCGCGGGCCATGGGCGAGGTAACCAGCGCGGTCATCGCCACCTCCCTGGTGCTCATCGCGGTCTTTGTGCCGGTCTCGTTCTTCCCCGGCACCACCGGCATCCTTTACCGGCAGTTCTCGCTGACCATCGCCTTTGCCATCGCCATCTCGGCCTTCAACGCGCTCACGCTTTCACCGGCTCTATCGGCCATTTTCCTGCGCGGCGAAGAGGATCGTCCCAAACAGTTGGACTTCCTGCATATCCGCCCGGTGTCGCGCGCTTTCGCCGCCTTTATTCACGGCGCGGACGAGGCGGTTACCTGGCTGGCCCGCACCTACGCCAAATCCATCCATGTCGCGCTGCAACTGCGCTACCTGTTGCTGCTGGTCTTTTTTGCCGGGCTCGGCTCCGCGGTGTGGATGTATCTGCATGTTCCCACCGGCTTCATTCCCCAGGAGGATCAGGGATATCTGATGGTGATTGTGCAGGCGCCTCCGGGTTCTTCCATGGCCTATACCACATCGCTGGCAAACAGGGCCCAGCTCATCATCGGCCAGGATCCCGATACGGCGGGAGCGTTTTCCGTGGTGGGTTTCAGCTTCTCAGGCAGCGCGGCGAATTCGGGCCTGATGTTTATCAACCTCAAACCCTCGGCTCAAAGGCGCGGCAAGGAGCACTCCGCGGCGGGTGTGGTGGCTCGCCTTTCGCCGCAACTGCAAAGCCTGATGCTGGCTCCCGACGGCGGGCTGGTGGCCGTCTTCGAGCCCCCGGCGGTTGAAGGCGTGGGCAACTTCGGCGGTTTCCAGTTTATGCTCCAGGACCAGGGAAGTAACACTGTCAGCGATCTGGACCGCGTTGCCCACCAGATTGTGAGCGCCAGCGGCGCGCGCAAGGAACTGGCCGGGCTGCTTACCACCTTCTCCGCCAACGACCCGCAGATGCTGGTGACCATTGATCGCGAGAAGGCCAAGGCCATGAACATTCCTCTCTCGCAGATCACCACCACGCTCAGTGTCTTCATGGGCTCGGAATACATCAACGACTTCGACTACAACAACCGCACCTATCGCGTCTTCGTGCAGGCCGATCGGCCCTTCCGCATGACAGCCAAAGACCTCCACAACTACTACGTGCGGTCGGATTCGGGCCAGATGGCGCCTCTGGACAACCTGGCCACCGTGGTGGAAAGCTCCGGACCGCCGGTGATTACCCACTACAATCTCTTCCGCGCGGTGGAGATCGACGGCTCTCCCGCCCCCGGCTACAGTTCCAGCCAGGGACTGGCGGCCATGGAGGATCTGTTCACCAATAACAAGATGC
>JBEKNO010000179.1:0-6342 GCA_049522735.1 Occallatibacter sp. | reverse complement strand
CTGAATGCGATGCAGAAGGAAGGATCGAAAGGCTCAACGCGAGGGAAGTTCAAACGCGCCGGTTGGGACGACGCTTACCTGATCAGACTCTTGGAGATGTTTTGAAATGCGATTGCCCTGACCCCATTCCTTTCATCCTTGACCCCGTGCCGTACGCTTGCGTATGCTGCCAGCGTTTCCGCGTGGTGAAGGTGTATCCCCTCAACCCACGCAGGGAGAGCCCGCATGAGCACAACTTCCCCGGCCGTAACTCCCGTTTCCAGTCCCGCCGCCCAGCCGTTTCTCGCCCGCCGCGCCGCTGTGCTCGGAGCCGGAACCATGGGTTCCCGCATTGCCGCCCACCTGGCCAACGCCGGAATCCCCACGCTGCTGCTCGACCTGATTCCGGCTGGCGATGGCGCCAGGAACCGGCTGGCGCTGGCAGCGCTGGATACGCTCGCCAAGGCCAAACCGGCTGCCTTCTATGAGCCCTCGCTGGCCGCGCTCATCACCCCCGGCAACTTTGAGGACGACCTGCCCAAGCTCGCCCAGTGCGATTGGGTCGTCGAGGCCGTGGCCGAAAACCTGGCCATCAAAACGGCGCTGCTGGCCCGCGTGGCGCCTCATCTCGCGCCCCATGCCGTGCTCACCACCAATACCTCCGGATTGCCGGTGAGCCGGATTGCCGCGGGACTGGCCACGCACCGGGAACGCTTCTTCGGAACGCACTTCTTCAATCCGCCGCGCTCTATGCAGTTGCTGGAGGTGATTCCCACCGCCGCGACCGATGCGGCCGTGGTGGCCGCCTTTGCCGCCTTCGCTGACCGCATCCTGGGCAAGCAGGTGGTCTTTGCCAACGACACGCCCAACTTCATCGCCAACCGCATCGGCATCTCGGCGATGTTCAACGCCGCCACCCTGATGCTCGAGCAGGGGCTGACCATCGAAGAGGTGGATGCGCTGACCGGGCCGGCTATCGGCTGGCCGCGCACCGGCACCTTCCGGCTGGCGGACCTGGTGGGCATCGACATTCTGGCCCATATAGCCGCGAATTTCCCCCAGGGCGTGACGCAGGGCGTTTTTTCTCCCGTTTTGGAAGAGATGTTAAAGCGGGGCTGGCTGGGCGATAAGGCAGGCCAGGGCTTCTACAAAAAGATCCGCGGCGCGGACGGCAAAGATGAGCGCCAGGTGCTTGACCTGGCCACTTTCGAATACCGTCCCGCGGCCAAGCCCGCTCTGCCCGCCCTGGAAATGGCCAAAAACGCCGCCACTCTGCCGGAGTGGCTGCGCCTGCTGTTGGCGAACAACCCGGCCAGGGACAAGGCGGCGGCTTTTCTGTGGCCTTTTCTGGCCACGCTGTGGAACTTTGCCGCGGACCGCATCGGCGAAGTGGCCGGCGACGCGGCCTCCATCGACCGCGCCATGCGCGCCGGCTTCAACTGGGAGATGGGTCCGTTCGAAATGTGGGATGCGGCCGGGGCCGGCTCGTCCGTCGAGCGCATGAAGGCTCTGGGCCTGCCGGTGAGCAAGCGCGTCGAGGCTCTGCTGGCCGCAGGGCAGCCCTCCTGGTACGCGTGCGATGGACGGGAGTGCTTCCAGCCGGAGAAGGGCAAGCTGGAGCCGGTTGCCACTGTTCCCGGGCACGCGCGGGTGGCGGATTTCCGGCTGTCAAACGGGGTGGTCCGCGCCAACGCGGACGCTTCGCTGGTGGATCTGGGCGACGGCATCGGCTGCATCGAGCTGCACTCGCTCAAGAACGCCATCGGCGGCGACGTGCTGTCGCTGATTTCCGCGGTGCTCAATCCCTCCTCTGACGCGGTGCGCGACTTTGCCGGCTTCGTCATCAGCGGCGACCGCGACAACTTCAGCGTAGGCGCCAACCTGATGCAACTGCTGCTGGTGGCGCAGGAGGGCGAGTGGGAGGAGCTGGACGCGGTCCTCCGCGGCTTCCAGCAGATGACCGCGGCCATCAAGTTCTGCCCGCGCCCGGTGGTGGCTGCGCCCTTCGGCATGACCTTTGGCGCCGGCGCGGAAATCTGTCTGCACGCCACGCGCAGGCAGGCTCATGCGGAGACCTGCATTGGCCTGGTCGAGGCCGGGGTGGGCCTGATTCCAGGCGGAGGCGGCGCCAAGGAGATGCTGCTCAAGGCCGTGGATCAGGCTTCCACGCTGTCTCCGCCCGACCCGCGCGACCCGCCTTCGCGCTTTGCCCAGTCGGCAGAGATGGCCACTGCGCTGCGCAGAGTTTTCGAGGCCATTGCCCTGGCAAAAGTCTCCACCTCGGCCGCCGAGGCCCGATCGCTGGGTCTGCTGGCGGCAGCCGACCGCATCACCATGAACCGCGAACGCCTGTTACTGGATGCCAAGGCCCAGGCGGCGGCGCTGGCCGGCTCCGGCTATACCCCTCCGCAGCCGCGTACGCAGATTCCCGCGCCCGGCACGGCGGCGCTGGCCACGCTGGAGGCCGGTATCTTTCTCATGGGCGAGGCCGGCTACGCCTCGGAGCACGACCAGAAGGTGGCGCGCTGGGCCGCGTACATACTGGCCGGCGGCCGTGTGACGGCGGGTTCGCCGGTGAGCGAGCAGTATCTGCTGGACCTGGAGCGGGAGGCGTTTCTCTCCCTTTGCGGCGAGCCCAGAACCCAGGAGCGGATTGCATTTACGCTGAAAACCGGCAAGCCGCTACGGAACTAGCCTTGAAACGCCTGCTTATGGGACGATGGTTGCCATGATTCGCGCAGGTTCAAGACGGAGCCTTTGGATGCTAAGCGGGCTGCTCTGCGCCTGCATCCTGGTCCCGGCCCAGGCGCGGCAACCCAAGCCCGCCCCACTCATCGAGAGCGGCCAGATCGTCATCGGCGGCCACTCCATTCCTTACCTCATCCGCCATCTGCCCGTCAGCTCGTTTCCCGAGTTGCCTGCCTGGGTACAGGATTCGCTCAACCAGCGCGGTTGCCTGATTCCTCAAACCTACGAGGCGCACCATCCCGAGAACGTGATTCATGCCAGCCTGGAGCGCGCCGGCTCCTCCGACTGGGCCGTTCTGTGCTCCGCCGAGGGGACAGTCTCGCTGCTGGTCTTCTTCGGCAACTGGATTTCGCAGGCCCAGGGTCAGCCGCTGGTTCTGGTCTCTGTGCCGGAGACCGAGCGCCTGCAAGCCCACGACCCCAGCGGCGTTCTGGGCTTCAACTGGGGCATCGATCCCGCATCGCCGGAGCAGGTCCATGAGGCGCAGGCCGGTTTGGCGCACCGTCCGGCGCTCCTGGACCACGACGCCCTCGCCGATTCGGTCGTCGAGCACCGCACCGTCTACCATTTTTATGCGAAAAGTGTCTGGACCCTGTTAGAAATGCCGGATTAACCTGTTGCATCCACACAGAACAGGTCACGGAAAAGTTTGTTTTGGTGAAGGGTACGGGCTTCAGCTTGTACATAAATGCCATAGAATTGACGCGGGCTTTAGCCCCTGAGGGAATCTTTCCTTCACAACGAACGCCGGGTGCCCCATCCTCGCCGCGTTCTTGTTTTTGCGGCTAGGGTGGGATACCTCGAACACGCCGCCCCGTATTTGAAGGAGCAACACTCATGCCGGAAGCCGTTCTCGTCAGCGCCGTTCGCACCCCTGTTGGCCGCGCCCCCAAAGGCGCCCTTTCCACCACCCACCCCGACGACCTGACTGCAACTGCGTTGAGCGGAGCTTTAGACAAGGTTCCAGGGCTGGATAGGGCCGAAATCGACGATGTAATCCTGGGCTGCGCCCAGCCGGAGGGTGAGCAGGGCTGGAACATCGCCCGCTGGGCTGCTCTGCGCGCGGGTTTGCCGGTCGAGGTTCCCGGCGTCACCGTCAACCGGCTTTGTTCCTCCGGCCTGGATGCCATCGCGCTGGCCGATCTGCGTATCCGCTCCGGCGGCGACCGGGTGGTCATCGCGGGCGGCACTGAATCCATGAGCCTGCTGCCCCTTGGCGGCCTCAAGCCCAGCCTCAATCCGTGGATAGCCGAGAACTACCCTGCATCCCTGCTGACCATGGGCCTGACCGCCGAGCGCGTCGCCCGCCACTACCAAATCTCCCGTGAAGACCAGGACGCCTTCGCGCTCTCCAGCCACAGGAAAGCCCTGGCCGCGCAAGCCACTGGACGATTTGCCGATGAGCTGATCCCGGTGACGGTCACGACGGCTGTACCTGGAACAAAAGCGGGAAAGCCGGAAGTGTCGGAGAGACTTTTTTCCGCCGACGAAGGCCCGCGCGCGGACACCTCCGCCGCAGCCCTGGCCAAACTCAAGCCCGCCTTCCACGCGCAGGGAACGGTCACCGCCGGCAACTCCTCGCAGACCTCCGACGGCGCGGCCGCGGCCGTCCTGATGGAAGCCGGCCAGGCAAAGGAGTTGGGGATTCGTCCCCTCGCCCGCCTGGTGGCCTACGCCGTCACCGGCTGCCTGCCGGAGGAGATGGGCATCGGCCCCATCACTGCCATTCCCAAGGCGCTGAAGCGGGCCGGCCTCAAGCTGGACGAGATCGGACTGATCGAATTGAACGAAGCCTTTGCCGCGCAGGCGCTGGCCGTCATTCGCGCGCTGGGTCTCGATCCGGAGCGCATCAATGTGAACGGAGGCGCTATCGCCCTCGGCCATCCCATGGGCTGCACTGGGGCTAAACTCACCGCGACACTAATCCAGGAGATGAAACGCCGCAAGGCGCGTTACGGCATGGTCACCATGTGCATCGGCGGAGGCATGGGCGCGGCGGGCATCTTTGAGCGGCTGGATTGACGGAGAGACTTTGCGGTTTTCAGTGGGACAAAAACACCAACAGCCGGGAGCGATCCCGGCTGTTTTGGTCTGAACTAGCTTTATTGCGCAGCGCTTACGCCTTGGCGGTAGCCAGGGCCTTCAACCGCGCGTTCAGGCGGCTCTTGTAGCGGGAGACGGTATTGTCGTGCAGAATGCCCTTCTGCACGCTCTTGTCGAGGGCGGAGACGGTCTCGCGATACTGCGCCTGGGCGGCCTTCACGTTGCCCTTGGCGAGCGCCTCGCGCAGAGTGCGCAGGCTGGTGCGCACGCGGCTGCGGTTGGCGCGGTTCACTTCGCTGCGAGTCTCGGTCTGGCGGGCGCGCTTCAGCGCCGATACATGATTTGCCATTATTCTTCCTTAATCTCAGGATTGATGCGGTCTCAGAATGCAAAAAACGCCGCATTCCTCGCAATTTCTTAGTCTACGGGAAACCAGGCCGCGGGTCAATGCGCCGCGGGTTGGGCCTTTAATGCGGACGTGCATCCGCCGCGAGGCAAATGCCCTTGATGGGAACGTACCGCCGCAGGTATCTGCCAAGGCACAGGGGTTACCAAAATTCATCGTTCGGTGGATTGACGCCGTGAGCGGTTGGCGCTACTCTCAAGCGCAGATACCGGATTTGGTCGCCTACGCCATCCCGCGGTTTAGCAAGGCAGCCCAGAGCATCGGCTCGGCTCTGCCCAGCGCCTGCCGGTTCCCCGCTAAATCATGCGCTGTTCCGCAATGCAATCCCTCCGGGGCTAAAGCCCACGCTTTTTCTGTTGGCATCATGCGGGGGTTGAAACCCCCGTCTCCCTCCGGGATGAGTTTATTCGCAGCCAGCGAAGCCGATGCGGCCGCTCTCGACCCCATACGCCGCCAATTCACTTCAACCTCACAAAGCCCCACTGGAGGCTACTGAAACCTTTGAAGATCGCTCTGGAGATCACGCCCAACCTCGAGCCCCTCTTCGGGACTCGCGATGAAAACCTCAGGCTCATTGAAGACTCACTCGGCGTCCACATCGATCTGCGCTCCGACGCCGTCCACGTAGAAGGCCCCGAAGACGCCATTGAGCGTGTCCGGCAGATCTTCGCTGACTTCGAGGCCTTGCGCCGTCAGGGCGTCAATCCCCACAACGGCGAACTGAACGCCCTCCTGCGCCTGGTCGTCACCGACCCCGCTGTCACCCTGCGTTCGCTCTCCGACTCCGGCAAGCAGCGCTCCGCCGGCGTCAAGCGCACCGTCCAGCCCCGCTCCATCAACCAGCGCAAGTACGTCGAGGCCATCGAGCAGCACGATATGGTCTTCGGCGTCGGCCCCGCCGGAACCGGCAAAACCTATCTCGCCGTCGCCATGGCCGTCTCCGCCCTCAACGCCAAAAAAGTCAGCCGCATCGTGCTCGTTCGCCCCGCGGTCGAGGCCGGCGAGCGCCTCGGCTTCCTCCCCGGAACCCTCCAGGAAAAAGTCGACCCCTACCTGCGCCCCCTCTACGACGCCCTCTACGACCTGCTCGATCCTGAAAAGGTCGACAAGCTCTTCGAGCGCAACGTCATCGAGGTCGCCCCCCTGGCCTTCATGCGCGGCCGCAC
>JBEKNO010000178.1:0-6498 GCA_049522735.1 Occallatibacter sp. | reverse complement strand
CCTCGCCGCTGTATGCGCGAAATCTACGCCATCCTGAGCCGGTTTCTATCCCCATCGGGCTTCATCGGCGCGCTGACGACCATGCAGTCCGCTTGAAATAGCCTTTTTCAGGATCAACTAATGCAGATTTCGATTCCGCGATTCAACATAAATCTGCTCAGCATGCACCTGGAACAGTCGTTAGCGTCACATCGCTACCCCCAGATGCAAAATTGCATCAACAATCAGATAGGATTCGAATCTGTTACTCAATCGATTCGTTCGCTGATGTCTCGAACGAAGACAGGAGCGAATACGAACCGGTCGAGCGCGCGCGACAGGCGGCAAATGGCCCACGGTGCCATGATTCTCCCGTTGACCTATCCGTGCCTCCCCTGAAGCCAGGGGACCATTTGGATGTCTACTTTCTATTGGAGAATGAGGGCCAGATCGATGTAGTTAGGCTATCGACAAATAACAAAGACCTTTAGCCTTGGCGATCCTTGAACTTATTGAAACAAGCCTGTCCATCGACTCCTTACTGGGATCTCTCAAGCAATGCTATGAAGAAGCCATCGGTGTGGAAAGCGCCGGGCAGCAGGCGGAGCGTGCCTTCGGGTGTGAGGCAGCTCAGCAGCCGCTCTGCGCCGGAGGGTGTCAGGATGGCTTCGCTGAGCAGGGCTTCAATGCGCGATTGAAGCGGAATCAGGCGGGCATTCGGAGTTTCCGCAAGCACAGCGGCGACCACCTGCTCGTTTTCTTCCGGTTCCAGGGAGCAGGTGGAGTAGAGGACGCGGCCGCCGGGACGGACGGCGCGCAGTGCGGCCTTGAGAATGGCGCGCTGGCGCTGGGCCTGGCGGGCGAGGTCTTCAAGACGCAGGCGGTGGCGAATCTCGGGATTGCGGCCCAGCGTGCCGGTGCCGCTGCAGGGAACATCGGCCAGGGCAAGGTCGAAGACCGAGTCCTCGGCCAATGCGGCTGCATCCGCGAGCCGGCACTCGATTCTCTCCGCGTAACCGGCCAGCCGCTTGCGCAACTGTTCGAGGCGCGGCGCGCTGGATTCGCAGGCCACGATGCGAGCTTGAGGGTTGCGCTCAGCAAGGATGAGGGTTTTGCCGCCGGGCGCGGCGCAGGCGTCGAGGATCTTTTTCTCGTTTTGGTTGGGATTTTCGCTGGCCAGTTCGGCGATTAACTGCGAGCCCTCATCCTGTATCCTTACCCGGCCCTCGTGAAAGGCTGCTGTAGCAGTCACGTCGCCGGAGACCACCGTGCGGGCGGCAGTAAGTATTTCGCCGGCTTCAAGAACGACGCCCTCCAGACCAGATTCCGCCACAACAGTTGGGCGCCCCATCCTTTCCGCTTTTTTCCGCGGAAAGGGTGGGAAGTCACAAACCTCGACCGGCGGTTGCCCATCCGGCACAGCTTCGACCATACGCACCGTCAGCGCGGGCTGGCTCTGGCCGTGGCGGCAGATTGCGCGCGCAGCTTCCAGGCCGTAGAAGCTCGCCCAGCGCTCGACCACCCAGGCTGGATGCGCCTGGGCCAGTGCTAGGTCCGCGGCAGTTTCTTCCGGAAGTATTCCCCCGGCGGCTAAAGCCGCGTCCGTATTTGGTTCTCCCACAGCACGGCTGAAGCCGTGCCCTTTCAAAGCAAAACCTATCTCCGCAGCTTGCGGATCCCCGCAGAGTTTGCGCAGGACGGCGTTGACCATGCCGGAGGCGAAGCTGTGCCCGGCCTGCTTGGCCAGCTCCACGCTCTCGTCGATCGCGGCGCGGGCGGGGATGCGGTCCATGTGGAGCAGTTGGAAGGCGCCTAGGCGCAGGGCAATCGAAATCTCGGGGTCGAGTTTGGCGTTGGGGCGTTTGAGCAGCAGATGCAGTTGGTGGTCGAGGCGGATCTGCCAGCGCAGCACGCCCAGCACCAGGGCCGTGGCCAGGTTGCGGTCGGCTGGCGATAGAGCGTTGACGGCTTTGCCGCGCAGCAGATCGTCGCCGTGGGAGCGGCCGCGCTCAACAGCCAGGAGAATCTGGAAGGCGGCTTTGCGGGCGGGAGAGACGGCGGGCACGGGCCTCAACCTAACCGCGCATTGGCGCCGAGCGGATTTCCGCGCAGAAACTCGGCTGCCGGAAGACGCTTCTTGCCTTCAAGCTGAACTTCGAGGAGTTCGAGCCAGGTATCTTCAGCACAGCGGACGAAGAGGCGATGGTTTTCGACGAGCAGTTGGCCGGGGACGGCGTTACCGGATTCGGCGCAGGCTGGCTCCGCGGCAACCTCCATGCGATGGACGATGAGTTTTTTGCCTTCGAGCGTGGTGAAAGCGCCGGGCCAGGGCTGAAAGCCGCGCCAGCGGTTATAGAGTTCGTGGGCCGTGCGGGCGGCAAAGTCCATGCGGCCGTCTTCGTGCTTAAGGAGCGGGGCGAAGGTGGCAAAAGAGTGATTTTGCGGCTGCGGATGGATGGTTCCGTTCTCCAGGCCGGCCAGGGTTTCCGCCATTAGCGGCGCGCCGGAGCGGGCAAGCAGATCGAAGAGATCCACGGCTGTTTGATGGGGAGCGATTTCGATGGTCTGCTGGAGGAGAAGGGGACCGGTGTCGAGGCCTTCTTTTAGAAGCATGGTGGTGTTGCCGGTGAAGGCGTCGCCCATGGCCACGGCCCACTGGATGGGAGCGGCGCCGCGATATTTGGGCAGCAGGGACGCGTGCAGGTTGATGCAGCCGAGGCGCGGCAGAGCCAGCATCCAGGATGGAATGATGCGGCCGTAGGCCACGACGACGATGGCCTCGGGGGCGATGGCCTCAAGCTGTGCGCGAAACTCGGGGTTGGCGCGGATCTTATCCGGCTGGGTGACGGGGAGGCCGGCGGCCAGCGCGGCGAGCTTGACGGCCGGAGCGGTGAGTTGCTGCGAGCGGCCCGCGGGGCGATCGGGCTGCGAGACCACCAGTGCGATTTCATGGCCCGCAGCCAGCAGCGCTTCCAGCGTGGGCACGGCAAATTGCGGTGTGCCGCAGAAGACCAGTTTCATAGGGCACCTCTTACGAGCGCCGGTCGAGGTTCGTGGTTTCCCAGGTCTCAAAAGCGGAACCTGGGGCGCCCATCCGTTTTGGGATGGGCGAGTTAAGAACACGCCGGTTGAGTTCTGTGGTTTCCCACCCTTTCCGTAGAAAAAACCGGAAAGGATAGGGCACGGAGCTTCACTGGGGCATGTAATGAACCGGTTGAAGTTCGTAGTTTCCCAGAGTCTCAAAGGCGAGACCTGGGGCATCCGGCATCACTGGAGCATTCAACCTGGCGAGTTTACCACTCGTCCGCGCGCTGCATCTTGCGAATCTTGCGCAGGTTCAGGTCGCGCTTGAGGGCGCTCATGCGGAAGATGAACAACATGCCGTCCACGTGGTCGATCTCATGCTGCAGGCAGCGTGAAAGCAGATCGTCGGCGTCCTTCTCGAACCACTTGCCGTGCTCGTCCTGGGCGCGGATGCGCACCCTGGCATGGCGCGTCACCTTCTCGCGGATTTCAGGAAAGCTCAGGCAGCCTTCCTCCTCGTATTGCCTGCCCTCGCTGAAGATGATTTCGGGATTGATGAGCACCAGCTTGTCTTCAGGCTCCTTGCCCATGCTCACGTCAATCACGGCCACGCGTTTGGAGACGCCCACCTGGGGCGCGGCCAAGCCGATGCCCTGCGAGGCATAAGTGGTCTCAAACATATCGGCGACCAGCTTGCGCAGTTCGGCGTTGAATTCGGTGACCGGTTCGCCGGGCTGGGAGAGCACCGGTTCGGGATATTTGACTATTTTAAGGATCATCTGCGTCGTCGAAAAATCAATCTGCCTTTCCCTGCGATTATTGCTATTTGTTCCAATCTCTGCCGAAGATCATCGCGGCCAGAAAAACCGGCGCGTTGTTGGTACTCCTTTCCGTCTTCCAATCTTGAAATATCTTCTCCGCCTGTCGTACCAGGGTGGGCGCATCGGTCGGATCGAGCTGCTTCAACACATCGTAGTCCGCCGTGTGGCGCGCCTCCTGCAACTCTTTGAAGCTGTTCGAGATCGAAGCGAGTTCCTGGGAAATCGGGTCGGGCAATACAATGTCATCTGGCAGGTCTTTGGCTCTTTTCGCTCCTGCCTGCGAAAAGGCCTTGGCCACCTTGAGCATCTGTTTGTGATCCAATGCCCGTTGCGTCCTTTCTCGTAGTCCTGCTGGAAAATCGGGACTGACCTGTGCCGCAACTTCAGCGGCAAGCAAATGAAAAACCGCATAATACGCTGCGGAAATCGCTCGCCTGATGTGTGCCTGAGAGGTTGTCCGCGGGTCGAGATTCGCCAGGAACCGTGCGTGCTCCAGAAGTTCCTCAGCTAGCGACATCAAGCACCCTCCGCGCCTCCGCTGCCCGCACATAGGTCCATCGATCCAGCCCAAGTCCAAGCAAAATCTGTTGCACCTCGTAGAGAAAGGCGTTCAACGCGTCGATCTTTTCTTCTGATGCCCGTCCATTCTCATAGAAGTAATCCTGATCGACAAAAAAACGCACGAAGATCGCTGGGTTTCCAGCATGATCGTCTCCGGCCGTAACCTCGTAATTGTCAATGTAGGCGGGAAACACGCGGCCTTCTGGATTTGTCTTGAGCCACTCGATTGCATGACGAACGGGGTCAGTCTCATCAACGTAATTCAATCGATACCAGGGGGTAGAGGGCTTTTCAAAACCATCTTCCTCTCGCTTCAAGTCCACTGTGCCCTGTAGGCCTTCCTCGGTCCGAAGATTAGGATTCGGATGCTCTTCGTTGGGTTGATAGACTTTATCGATCCGGAACACGCCTGGCCAACCCCGAACGCGAACCTTCTGGCCGGCATACGGATCAAAATTCAAACCGTCCATATAACTCACCTCGCCTAAACCATTCTACCGTCGAATCGAACAAGCCAGGCGCCGGCCTAGCGTGCTCGTTCTAAAACTTCCCAATTTGTTCGATGTATCCGCGGAAGTTTCGCTGCAATTCCAGGGCCGAATCGCCGCCGAATTTTTCCTGGGCCAGGCGGGAAATGGTGAGCGCCACCATGGCCTCGGCGGCCACGCCGGCGGCGGGCACTACGCAGATGTCGCTACGCTCGTAGCTGGCGCTGGTGGCCTCGCGGGTATCGAAGCGCACCGATTCCAGGGGACGGCGCAGCGTGGAGATGGGCTTCAGGTAGCCGCGCACCACGATCTCTTCGCCATTGGAGACGCCGCCCTCAATGCCGCCGGCGTTGTTGTGCGGGCGCGTGAAGCGGGTGGGCCGGCCTGTGCTTTTCGCCGCGTACTGAATGGGGTCGTGGACTGCGGAGCCGAAGGAGCCGGCGGCGGTAATGCCGCGGCCGATTTCGACGGCTTTGACAGCCTGAAGGCTCATCACCGCCCAGGCCAGAAGGCCGTCGAGGCGCTCATCCCAGTTGGCGTAGGCGCCCAGGCCGGCGGGCACGCCGTGAGTCACCACTTCAAAGACGCCGCCCACCGTATCGCCGCTGCGGGAGACCTCCTCGACCTCTTCTTTCATGCGGGCTTCGGTGGCGGCATCGACACAACCAAGGATGACCTCGTCCCTGGCGGCGACGGCGGCGATCTCCTCCCACGCGGCGGCGCGCTCCAGTTCTACGCAGCCCACGCGGACGACGTGGCTGGCCACTTCAATTCCGAGAGTCCGCAGCAGCAGCTTGGCCATCGCTCCGGCGGCCACGCGCGCGGCGGACTCGCGGGCCGAGGCGCGCTCCAGCACGTAGCGGGCGTCGGGAAAGTTGTATTTGAGCGCGCCGGCCAGATCGGCGTGGCCGGGCCGCGGCGATGTAACCGCCTGGTGCTTCGCCGGGTCGCCGGCTTCGACAGGCAGCTTTTCTTCCCAGTTCTTCCAGTCGCGGTTCACGATCTCGATGGCGATGGGCGAGCCGATGGTTTTGCCGTGCCGCACGCCGCTGAGCACGTGGGCCTTGTCGCTTTCAATCTTCATGCGTCCGCCGCGGCCGTAGCCCTGCTGACGCCGCCACAGCTCGCGGTTCACGAATTCCAGATCGACCGGCACGCCCGCCTGCAGTCCCGAGACCAGGGCGATCAGAGCCTCTCCGTGCGACTCCCCGGCAGTTGAGAATCGAATCATAGCTTCTTGATTGTAACGGAGAAGAGATCAGGGTTCAGGAAATCGGGAACAGGGACCAGAGAACAGGGAGCAGAGGAGAGTCGATTGCCCCAGACCTGGGTCACTGCCCGCCAAGGCATACAGGTCCGGCCGGGGAGACAATTATCGCATCGACTTCGATAGCACCAGGTGCTATACTATGAATATGCCTAAGCCGGATGGCAGATCGGAACGGGTTTTCAAAACAGCTTGGTTTTCCAGGGCTGCGCGGAAGGCGCGCATCACGGACGGTGAACACTGCTGTCCGGCTACAAGTCGAACAGATTCAACTGGTTGCAAATATCACCTAAGTCGTTATCGCAGTCCATCTCCTGAAGTGCCTGTAAAATGGGGGTTTTCTCGAATTGAGTTAGGC
>JBEKNO010000177.1:0-9711 GCA_049522735.1 Occallatibacter sp. | reverse complement strand
GATCGGCCTTTCTGCATAAACGACCAAAGCTCGCGCGTTGAACAAAATCATTTTTCGATGGCAACCAATAGGTTCCATCAACCATGTATTCGGCCCGGTACTGCGCCATGATTGCCTGTTCAAACTTCCTCAAACATCAAGGAAGACGGGGCGTCCAATCAGATCCTCGGCGTTGAGCCGCAACCACTGGGGCACACAAGCTGCCCCGCGTGCGAACCGCGCTCCACCACTTGCTCATAGTCTTCGCCGGAGCGCAACATCCAATAAAGCCGGATGGCCAGCTTGTGCGCAATGGCCACCTTGGCCACGCCATGATGCTTGTTCATCGACAAGCGCAAATACTGCCGGCGCCAGCCACGACGCATGGTTCGCCGGCTTCACTTCCAACCTGCTGTGCATCGTCTGGGTGGGCAGCGACGACTACACCGATATCAATATCGAAGGCGCCCACGCCGCCGCGCCCATCTGGGCCGAGTTCATGAAGAAGGCCGTGCTGCTGCCGCAGTACTCCGACACCCACGACTTCTCACCGCCCGAAGGCGTCGAGATCCTCAAGATCGACAAGGCCAGCTACCTGCTCAGCGACGAGTCCTGCCCCGACGGCTATGAGATAGCCTTCCTAAACGGCACCGCCCCCACTGAAACCTGCGACCATCCCGCCGAACGCCGCAACCTCTTCCAAAAAATCTTCGGCCTGGGCAAGACCGTGAACTGAAATGTGGTTGTCCCAGGTCTCAATGTGAGACCTGGGACAATCGGCCGGGCATTGCTCCGATTCACTTTTTGGGGTGTGAAACGCTGAGTGGATAAGAGGCAATCAGATACTTTGCTTCGTCACTGTCGGCCAGATCGAGAAATAAATACACCCCGTAGGTCCGAAAGTCCGGAGATGAGACACCCGCCCGCCCGCTCATCGCGATAAAGCCGCGATGAACGGGGCACAGCTTTTCAAGGTTCAGGGTGATTCTTCGGAACTGATGAACGGGCCACCTGCCGGAAGACCTGGGATCACTCCTGATCTGGCTTTGCGCGCCGTGCCTTATCCTTTCGCCTTTTTTCTGGCGAAAGGGTGGGAAACCACGACACTCGACGCTGACTCGCTGACCTGCTGACCTGCTGACCTGCTAAACTCTCTCTCGTCATGCTCCTCGCCATCCTCCTCATCGCGGCCACCGCTTACCTGCTCGGCTCCATCCCCACCGGCTACCTGCTCGTCCGCCTCTTCCGCCAACAGGACATCCGTTCCGTCGGCAGCGGCAACATCGGCGCCACCAACGTCCTCCGCGCCGGCGGAAAATCCCTCGCCGCCGTCACCTTCCTCCTCGACATGCTCAAAGGCTCCGCCGCCGTCTGGCTTGGCGTCCTGCTCGCCGTCCTCCTCACTCCCGCCCTGCCCTATCGCGACGCCCAGGCCATCGCCGCTCTTTGCGCCGTTCTCGGCCACATCTTCCCCGTCTGGCTCCGCTTCCGCGGCGGCAAGGGCGTGGCCACCGGCTTTGGCGTCTTCCTGGTCGCCGCCCCCTGGGCAGCGCTGGCCGCCATCGCCGTCTTCTTCCTCGCCCTGCTCATCAGCCGCTATGTCTCGCTGGCCTCCATCCTGGGCTCGGCCGGCTTTCCCGTCTTTGCCTGGTTCCTGGTCCGGGGCGACAAGCCCCCCTTCTTCATCGCCGTCCAGTTCGCCGTCGCTTTGCTGGTCATCGCCAAGCACCACCAGAACATCCGCCGCCTCCTCAACGGCACGGAATCCCGCTTCGGAGCCAGGAAAAACCCATGAGCCGCATCGCCGTCTTAGGTTCGGGCGCCTGGGGAACCGCCATCGCCCTCTCGCTTCACCGCCGCGGCGGCCACCGGGTCACCCTCTGGGCGCACAGCCCCGAGGCCGCCCAGGAGATCGTCGAAGCCCGCGAAAACACCCTCTTCCTGCCCGGCTTTCCCATCCCCCCGGAGCTGGCCATCACCGGCTACGGCGAGGCCGTGGCCGAGGCCGAGATCGTGGTCTCCGTCGTCCCCTCCGAGTTCCTCCGCCCCACCCTCGCCCGTCTCCGCCCTTATCTCCACTCCGGCCACATCATCCTCAGCGCCACCAAAGGCGTTGAAGACCGCACCTTCCTGCGCATGACCCAGGTCATCGCCGCCTGCCTGGCCGAATTTGCACTGTGTCAGGGCACGACTTCACAGCTTGAGGAAAAACTCGATTCCGATCGTGCTTTGTATCAGGGCACGACTTCAGTCGTGCCGCTAACGCCGCAAAAAGAAGCCGGGGCTTTAGCCCCTGAGGGACGCTTTTCGGCCCTCCCCATCGGCGCGCTCAGCGGCCCCAGCTTCGCCCTTGAAGTGGCGCAAGGCCAGCCCACCGCCGTCACCGTGGCCTTTGAAGACCCCGCCATCGCCGCCCGCATCCAGCACGAGTTCTCTTCCGAGACCCTCCGCCTCTACACCAGCACCGACCTCATCGGAGTCGAACTGGGCGGCGCGCTCAAAAACGTCATCGCCATCGCCGCCGGAGTAGCCGCCGGAGTCGGCCTCGGCCACAACACCACCGCCGCCCTCATCACCCGAGGCATTGCGGAGATCACCCGCCTCGCCGTAGCCTGCGGCGGACGCCGCGAAACCCTCGCCGGCCTCTCCGGCCTGGGCGACCTGGTTCTCACCTGCACCGGCTCGCTCAGCCGCAACCGCACCGTGGGAGAAGCATTAGGCCAGGGCCGCAACCTCCCTGAAGTCCTCGAAAGTTTAGGCGGCAAAGTCGCAGAAGGCGTCCTCACCACCCGCGCAGCCCTCGGCCTGGCTCGCCGCCACAACATCGAAATGCCCATCACCGAGCAAATGGAGCTCATCCTCAACGAAGGCAAAGCCCCCCGCGAAGCCATCAAAGCCCTCATGCTCCGCCCCGGCAAACACGAACACTAGGGACGACTCGGGTGCCCCGCCGGGGTGCCTTCTGGGCCCGGCGTCTTTGTTTTTGCCGCTAAGGTGGGATAGCTCAATCTATCTATGGCCTTTTTATCGTTTTTATTGTCTTTACACCTCTCCAGCCGCAGGGAACGGAGGGAGGTCGGGGTTTTAACCCCGGCATAAATCCACCCATCCATTTTGAAAATCAGTCAGCGCGCAGGGCAAACGCATCTTATTATTTCGCCACGTATGCAGTTTTGAATACGATTCGATGCTCACTTTTTACGTCTGTTTCAGGGGTCTGAAGACCCCTGCTCCCTCCGCAAGAACAAGCAAAAGCAACGGCCACAACTGTCTCATCGAAGGATTGCTGAGAAATTAAGATGCGTTTGCCCTGAGTCAGCGCGGCGAAGCCGCGCTCAAATCCTCGCCTATGTGGTACTCTCTATCCAAACCCGTGGCCACTGAGAAAAACAAGCTCTACTACGGCGACAACCTCGAAGTCCTCAAGATGTATGTCAAGGACGAGTCGGTAGACCTCGTCTATCTCGACCCGCCCTTCAACTCCCGCCAGGACTACAACGTCCTCTTCGCCGAGAAGGACGGCTCCCAGTCCAGCTCCCAGATTCACGCCTTCGAGGACACTTGGGAGTGGAACACCGAATCCATGCGCGCCTACCAGCAGATCGTCGAGCAGGGCGGCCGCGTCGCCGACGCCCTCCGTGCCTTCAAAACCTTCCTCTTCAACACCGACATGATGGCCTATCTCGCCATGATGGCTCCGCGCCTCATCGAACTCCGCCGCGTCCTCAAGGAAACCGGCTCCATCTACCTACACTGCGATCCCACTGCCAGCCACTACTTGAAAATTCTGATGGACGCTGTGTTCGGCCCGCAGTTCTTTCAGAACGAAATTATCTGGAAACGGACAAGTGCACACAATAGCGCAAAGCGATGGGGGCCAGTGCATGATGTAATTCTCTTTTTTTCCAAGGCTGAGACAGCCACATGGAATCGGGTCTCCCAAGAATACAGCGATGAGTATCTTGCTCAGTTTTATCGTCAAGAGGATAAGGAAGGAAGATTCACGACAGGCGATTTAACCGGAGCGGGAACACGGCATGGGGAGTCTGGACTTCCGTGGCGTGGAGTTGATCCAACGAAAACCGGAAGACATTGGGCGGTACCAAAGCCTCACAAGGCACCAAAAAATTGGGATGAACTGAGCGTACAGCAGAGGCTAGATTTTCTGGATAGTATTCAGTTGATATTGTGGCCATCGAAAGGCGAAATTCCAAGATTCAAGCGTTACCTCGATTTGCAACGCGGGGTTGTCATTCAGGATGTTGTAACCGATATAGCCCCATTATCACCCCATGCCAAGGAGCGGCTGGGTTACGATACCCAAAAGCCCGAAGCTCTTCTCGAACGCATCCTCAAGGCCAGCTCCAACGAAGGTGATCTGATATTGGACCCCTTCTGCGGCTGCGGCACCACCGTTCAGGTAGCCCAGCGCTTTAACCGCCGCTGGATCGGCATCGACATCACACACCTCGCCATCGGCCTCATCAAGAAGCGCCTCTCCGATGCCTTCGGCCCCGACATCAAATCCACCTATGACGTCATCGGCGAGCCCACGGACTACGAAGGGGCCGCGGCGCTGGCCGCCGAGGACAAATACCAGTTCCAGTGGTGGGCGCTGGGCCAGGTAGGCGCGCGTCCTGCCGATCAGAAAAAGGGAGCCGACCGGGGCATCGACGGACGCCTCTACTTCCACGACGACGAATCCGGACAATCGAAGCAGATCGTCTTCTCGGTCAAGGCGGGTGGCGTGACCGTCTCACAGATTCGCGACCTTGTCGGTGTACTCGACCGCGAGAAGGCTCAGATCGGCGTCTTTCTTACCTTTGACGAGCCCACCAAACCCATGCTCCGCGAAGCCGCCGAGGCCGGGCTTTACAAATCGACCGACGGCACCACCTACCCCCGACTGCAAATCCTCACCATCCAGCAGATTCTCTCGGGCTCGCAACCGGAGTATCCGCTGCACCGTCGCGACGCCACCTTCAAGAAAGCCCCCCGCAGCCGTCCCGAGCCAGCCGCGAACCTGACCCTCCCGCTCCTGCCTCCGGAATAGAATCACCCCGCGCAAAAAATGCAATTGTCCAAATTAAGAGATTTTCCGCGGTCCTTGAGATACACAAAAAGCCGCAAAGGTCCACCTGCAAGCCCTCTTCCCGGAGGGAAGAAACGAAAGTAGCCCCGGATGGAGCGAAGCCGGGTGCCCAACCTGGGCGCAGGGGACCGCGCCCGAATTACGTTTCCGCGTCCCGTAGGGCCGCGGCGAACCTCTTCCTTCCCGCTCGACCATATTCATGCGACTGCCCTGACCCCCGATCCCTGCATTAAACTCAAATCTGGACCACTCACCATGAAGCTCTTTGGCGGCCAAACCGAAACCCCAGAATCCCTCCCGCACGAGGATCCTAAGTCCAGTTTTTTCAACCGCATGAAGCAGGCCGTCTCGCGCACCCGCGAGTCCCTCTCGGCCAGGATCGAAGACCTTGTCGCCCTCACCCGCGCCGTCGACGAATCCACCCTCGAAGGCCTTGAAACCGCGCTGCTTTCAAGCGATCTGGGCGTGCAGACCACCACCGAAATCCTGGCCGCCTTGCGCGACCGCGCCCGCCGCCAGGCCATCGAGGGCGGCGAGGAGTTGCGCGCCCTCCTCAAGCAGCAGCTCCGCGCCCTCCTCGAAGCCTCCATCTCCAACAATTCAAATGCCTTGCCGCCCGCCGGCGACCCCGCCGTCATCTTTCTGGTGGGCGTCAACGGCACCGGCAAAACCACCACCATCGGCAAGCTCGCCTACTGGCATCGCGCCCAGGGCCGCACCGTCCTGCTCTGCGCCGCGGATACCTTCCGCGCCGCCGCCGTCGAACAGCTCCAGATCTGGGCCACACGCGCGGACGTGGAGATGATCAAAACCCGCCACGGCGGCGACCCGGCAGCCGTCCTCTACGACGCGATAAGCGCCGCCAAAGCCCGCCATATCAATGAGTTGATCGTAGACACCGCCGGACGCCTGCACACCAAAACCGGCCTCATGGACGAACTGGACAAGATGCGCCGCACCGCCGCCCGCCTCATCCCCGGCGCGCCCCACGAAGTCCTGCTGGTGATGGACGCCACCACCGGCCAGAACGGCCTCCAGCAAGCCCGCCAATTCACTCAATCCGTTGGTGTTACCGGCATCGTGCTCACCAAGCTCGACGGCACCGCCAAGGGCGGCATAGCCGTGGCCATCGCCCGCGAACTCTCGCTCCCGGTCCGCTTTGTCGGCGTAGGCGAACAGGTGACCGACCTGCTGGAATTCTCCCCCGCAGAGTTTGTAGACTCGTTACTGGAATAGAATGAGCGCTTTAGACCCAAACTCGGATCAAGACCGGTACTGGATGCAGCGCGCCCTCGAGCTGGCCCGCCGCGGCATCGGCGTCACCTCGCCCAATCCCGCCGTGGGCTGCGTCATCCTCGATTGCTCCGGCCAGGTAGTCGGCGAGGGTTGGCACGAATACGACCTCGTAGACCACGCCGAGGTCATTGCCCTCAAGGCGGCCGCCCAGCACGCCGGCGACCGCCTCCGCGGCGCCGCCGCCTACGTGACCCTGGAGCCCTGCAACCACACCGGCCGCACCCCTCCCTGCACCCAAGCCCTTATCTCCTCGGGAGTTAGCCGCGTGGTGGCCGCCACCATCGACCCCAACCCGGCCGTGGCCGGCCACGGAATGGAGCGCTTGCGTGCAGCGGGGCTTCGGACGAGCGTTGGGGTTTGTGAAAAAGAGGCGCGACGCCTCAACGAGGGCTTCGCGCGCTGGTGCCGGCACCGCCGCCCCCTGGTGCTGATGAAGGTAGCCATGTCGCTCGACGGCCGCATCGCGCCGCCTGCCGGGCAACATCTCCCGCGTGAGCCCTACTGGATCACCAGCGAGGCCGCGCGGCTGGCCGTGCAGCCGCTGCGCTGGCAGGCCGATGCCGCCATGGTGGGCGTGGACACCGTGCTGGCCGACGACCCCATGCTTACGGACCGCAGCGGACTGCGCCGCCGCCGCCCCCTGCTGCGCATGGTGCTGGACTCGGCCCTGCGCATGCCGCTGGACTCCAAGATGGTGGCTACGGCGCGCGATGATCTGGTGATCTTCACAGTCTCCAACGACGAACGCCGCATCGAGGAGTTGCGCAGCCGCGGCGTGCGCGTGGAGGTGCTGCCCGCTGAGGCTGGGCGCGTCCCGCTCGGTAATGTGCTGGACATATTGGGCGAAGAGGGCATACTGACCCTGCTCACCGAAACCGGCACGCGGCTGAACACGGCCCTGCTGGCCGGCGGCCTGGTGGACCGCATCCACCTCTTTGTCTCCCCCCAGATCATGGGTTCCGACGCCGTGCCCGCCTTCCGCGGCATGGCGCATTCCATTCATATGGCGGAGGTTGAGGTCGAGCGCTACGGCAACGACCTGGGCCTGTGCTCGCTGCTCCGCGATCCCTGGCCGCAGGCCGGCAGTTAGTGATCGGCGTCCGTGAGCAATGGCGGCGCTCCCGTCGAGTTTCCGGACTTCACGCAAGCCAAGTTGATCGGCGCAATGCCTCCGCCATTGCAACCCAGGAGATAAATTCAGTGGAGCTTGCCAGCTCCCATTCTGAGACCAAGCGCATTTTCACTTGCGAAGATAGAAGATAGAGATATGGCCTCCGTACGCATCGATAAGTGGCTGTGGGCGGCGCGCTTCTTTAAGACGCGGGCGCTGGCTCAGAAGGCCTGCGACCTGGGCCGCATTTACTCGGGCGGCATCCAAGCCAAACCGGCGCGGGAGGTCCGCGTGGGCGATATGCTTCAAATCAGGAACGCGGGCGGCGAGTTTCTGATTGAGGTGCTGCTGCTGAGCGAGATGCGTGGGCCGGCGGCGGTGGCGCAGACGCTTTATCGCGAGACCGAGGACAGCAAGGCGGCGCGGGCCAGGGCGGCCGAAGGACTCAAGGCGATGCGGGAGTTCGCGCCGCTGCCTTCGCGCCGGCCCACCAAGCGCGACCGGCGACGCATCATCCAGTTCCGGGGCGGAAGATAACTCCAGAGTTGAGTGACTCCGTCACTCCGCCAGAGCATTCGCCCACCGGCCGATCTGACGGCCCTGGCCGAAAATGCCCGACTGGCGCCTACTTTAGTAAACTCAACGGCAGGATGCTTGTTTCAACCCCACGAGCTGTTGCTGCTTTTTCGCGCTCTGTTTTTTTCCGCGCTGGCCGCGGCCCAAGAGAAATAGATAAGTAGGCCCATGCGATTCGAGCTTTTTCTGGCAACGCGGTACCTGAAGGCCAAGCGGCGGCAAGCCGTGGTGGGCGTGGTCACCTCCATCTCCATCGCCGGAGTGGCCGCGGGCGTGGCCGCGCTCATCATCGCGCTGGCCATCACCAACGGCATGAGGCGCGACCTCGAGGACCGGCTGCTGGGAGCCTCGGCGCACGTGGACCTGATGCGCGTGGAGGCGGACGGCATCCGCGACTGGCAGCCGCTGCTCAATCGCCTGCGCGCGGTGCCCCATGTGACCGCCGCGGCGCCGGGCATCTACGGGCAGGTGCTGGTTTCGCGCGGGCCGCGCGCCGGATTCGCGCTCATCAAGGGCATCATTCCCGCCCAGGAGCGGACGGTCAGCAGCCTGCTGGACTCGATCACTACCGGATCGGCTAAGGACCTCAATCCGGAGGCTGCCAACCGGAGCGCGAACCCGGCGCCAGGCCAGGGCACGGCTAATACGCCCTTTCCGGCATTGGTGCTGGGCAACGAAATCGCCGAGCAGATCGGCGCCCAGGTAGGCGACAGCGTGCTGGTCACCAGTCCCCAGGGCGAGCTGACGCCGCTGGGCCTGGCGCCCAAGTACCAGCGCTTCCGCGTGGCAGGCATCTTTCACTCCGGCTTCTACCAGTACGACGCGGCCATGGCCTTCATGCGCCTCAGCGACGCGCAGCGACTCTTCAGCGAGCCGGACCTGCTGTCGGTGATTAGCTTCAAGGTGGACGATCTGGACCGCGCCTCGGCCATCGGCCGCGCCATCGAGCAGACGGCCGGCAAGGGCTACATGACCACCAACTGGATGGAGCAGAACCGCGAACTCTTCCGCGCCCTCAAGCTGGAACAGGTGGTCACCTTCATCGTCATCGCGCTCATCGTGATCGTGGCCGCGCTCAATATTCTCATCGCGCTCACCATGATGGTGATGGAGAAGACGCGCGATATCGCCGTGATGATGAGCTTTGGCGTGGAGCCGGGCCAGGTGCGGCGCATCTTCCTGCTGCAAGGACTGCTGATCAGCCTCATCGGCACTGCCGTGGGTCTCGTGCTCGGCTATCTCGCCGCCTGGGCCGGCGGTCACTACCACTTCATCCATCTCTCCGCCGAGGTCTACTCCATCGATACCCTGCCTTTCGCGCCCCGCCCGCTGGATGGGGTGATCGTCGCCGCCGTCTCCATCGGCATTTCGCTGCTGGCCACGCTCTACCCTTCCTCCGCCGCCGCTAGCATCCTCCCCGCCGAGGCGCTGCGCTATGAGTGACGATACTCCTCGCGTTCCTCTCCACCAGCCATCCTGTTACCTGCCTCTTTGAGTTTGCTCCCGTCAACATTTCTTCCTTGCGAATCCCAAACAACTGTGAGACGATCTAGTCGCAATGGCAGCGATAGGGAGGCACAAATGGAAGCACCCTTGGATGAAAAGGCTGCCGGAAAGCTCTATCACCTCTATCTCGACGAGCGGAAGCTACTTATTG
>JBEKNO010000176.1:0-6543 GCA_049522735.1 Occallatibacter sp. | reverse complement strand
GCGCGCGCGGCGGGGCCGCCGGAGGCAGCGAACAGAAAGAGGACGAAACAGGTGATTACGCACAGCGCCTTGAGCGGAAAACGGGCGCCAACTGGGACGACTTGGGACAGGGACTTCGTGGATTTCATAACGCTCCTCTTAGCTTCGCTTTTAGCGACGGCCAGATTGACTGCTTGCGAACGAGGAGAACCTTACTCTACGCGGAAGTGTTGTGTCAATGTTCATTAATCGAAAGCCATTACCAATAGGCATGGCGCGGGTTACTTTTGATGGGTGGCACTTCATATGCCGATGATAATAAACCGTTTATGCGTACGCGATATACGGCATGATCAGTTTGAAGGCGCCGGAACCGGGAACCTCGATACTGGGCCAGGTGTTTCCCACAGTGAGACTCATCAACGTGAGGATTGCGGCCACTGCTCCCGAAACTGTTTTCGCATAAGGCCATACTGCTACGGCAAAAGTCCAAAGCGAATGTAGTATTTCTTACATGCGTTACAGCTCTCGTTTGCATTTGCGCACACTCCTCAACAATGATTTGAGTGAGCCGCAAACCAAAGGCCCCGATTGCAGCCGGGGCCGCACACGGCCGTTCACCTGCCTGAATCGTTCCCGTGTCTTGCCGCATTTCGGCACGTGGCGCCGGCTTTGGTTTCTCCGTGATCGCACAATCGCGCCACACCCGAAAATGTCCTTTCCACCCGATCGAGGGAGGGCAAACCCAAATCCCATCCTTTGGGACATAGTCTTCCCGGCCAGGCGCACACTGATATACAGGCCGTTACTGCGGGAACAATCCTCCCCTTGGGTTTCCCGTCTCCATCCCGGCCATTACACTTTTTGAAGGGTATTCGATCCGGTCCGCTCCACTGAGCGGTCCGGTGAATCAATGGGGCCAGGCTCGGTTTGAGCAAGCCGCGGCACGGGTTTGAGGAGACGCGTTCCCTCGAATCCGAAGGCTTACGGCGCGCGGCAACGATGTCGATTTGTAGAACCGGGCTGACAGAGAGAGGGATTTATGACGGTTGCTGCTCGCTTTCCCGGCATTCGGGTTACCGCAAACGGAAACCAACTGGTCTCATACCACACCGAGACGCGCATCGCCGACGCCGGCGTGTTCTATCCCATTACGCCTTCCACGGAGGGCGGCGAACTCTTCCAGCAGGCCTATGCCGAGGGCAACCTGAATGTCTTCGGGCACAACACCATCGCTATAGAGACTGAAGGCGAGCACGCGGCCCAGGGCGGCGCCATCGCTCACTCGGTATGCGGCAAGCGGGTGGTGAACTTCACCTCCGGCCAGGGCGTGGTCTACGGCGTGGAGCAGTACTACCACGCGCCGGGCAAGGGCTCGACGATGGTGCTGGAGGTGGCCGCGCGCGCCCTGACCAAGCACGCCCTCAACGTGCACTGCGGCCACGACGATATCTATGGCGCTCTCGATACGGGCTGGATCATGCTCTTCGGCAAAGACGCGCAGCAGGCTGCCGACCAGGCGCTGATACTGCGCCGTGTGACGGAGCTCTCGCTCACGCCCGGCATGAACATCATGGACGGGTTCCTGACCTCGCACCTGGAGCGCACCTTTTACAAGCATGAATCGGAGCTGATCCGCGAGTACCTCGGCTCACCGGAAGACATCATCGATTGCCCCACCGAGGCGCAGCGCGTCCTCTTCGGGCCGACCAGGCGCCGCGTACCCAAGATGATGGATCTGACCAATCCCGTCCTGCTGGGCCCGGTGCAGAACCAGGAACACTACATGAACGGCGTGGTGGCGAGGCGCAATAACTTCGCCGAGCCGATTCTCAAATTTCTTGAGGCCGCCTACAAGGATTTTGCCGAGCTGACCGGCCGCAGTTACGGCCTCATCAGCGAATACAAGACCGGCGACGCCGACACGGTATTCGTCTCGCTGGGCTCGGCCGCGGAAAATATCGAAGCCGCGGTGGACTACCTGCGCCAGACGCGCGGTGTGAAGGTCGGCTCCATCCACATCAACGTCATACGGCCCTTCCCCGAAGCCGCCATGGTTACGGCGCTCAAGGGCAAGAAGAACGTCATCATTCTGGAGCGCACCGACGAAGCCCTGTCCGGCGACAACCCGATGGGCCGCGATATTCGCACCGCATTTTCAAAAGCAGTTCAATCCGTCGCCGGGCTGCCCGCCGTCTCGCTCGCCGAAGTTCCGAAGATCTACGGCGGCACTTACGGTCTGGGCTCGCGCGACTTCCGCCCCGAGCACATTATCGGCGCATACGAATTCGCCACCGCCGGCCGCGCGCGCACAGACGGCAAGCGCGCCTCCGACGGCGTTTCGTTCTTTGTGCTGGGCATCGACCACCCCTATGCGGTCATCGGCGATGAAAGGCCGTCGCTGTTGCCCGAGGGCGCGGTGGCCGTGCGCTTCCACTCCATCGGCGGCTGGGGCGCCATCACCACAGGCAAGAACCTGGGCGCCATCATCGGCGATTTGAACGACCTGCTCTACGAACGCGACGGCCTCAAGGACGACCTGGGCAATCCCAGGGAAATCATCCATGTCAGCGCCAATCCCAAGTACGGCTCCGAGAAGAAGGGCGCGCCCACCAGCTACTTCATGGTGGCGGCCAAGGAGCGCATCCGCGTCAACTGCGACCTGCGCCACGTGACGGTCGTGCTTTGTTGCGACCCCAAGGCTTTTACCCACACCAACCCGTTGGACGGCATGGCCGAGGGCGGCTCTCTGGTATGGGAGTCGGACGAAGAGGGCGAGCAGGCCTGGGAGCGCCTGCCTCAGTGGGCGCGCAAGCAGATCATCGACAAGAACATTCGCGTCTTTACGCTGCCCGGCTTCGCCATCGCAAAGAAAGCCACCGACCGCGGCGATCTGCAACTGCGCATGCAGGGCAACGCCTTCCTCGGAGCCTTCTTCGCCGTCAGCACCATGCTCCGCGAGTTCGGCATCACCCAGGAGCAATATCGCGCGGTCGTCCACAAGCAGTATGTGAGCAAGTTCGGCAAGCTCGGCGATGCCGTCGTCCAGTCCAACATGGAGGTCATGCTCCAGGGCTTCGAGCAGGTAAAAGAAATCAAGATCGGCGAGCTCACGGCGGCCGACCATTCTTCCCTGCGCGGTCAGGCCCTGTTGCCGATTCTTGAACTCGCCACCGCCGGCGGTTCCTGCGGCGCCGGCTGCCGTTCCAACCCGCTCCCTGCTGGGCAGGCCAAGCGAGCGCCGCTCGCGAGCGTGGCTAACTTCGACGCGCAGTTTCGCTCCACCTACGGCTATAACCAGCCGTCCACGCCGCTGTCGGCCATGGGCTTGATCGCAGCGGCTACCGGAGACACGGCCTCGAAGTACGTGGCCCGCCGCGAAACCCCGCTCTATATTCCCGAGAACTGCACCCAGTGCATGGACTGCATCTCCGTCTGCCCGGACACAGCGCTGCCCAACTGCTCGCAGGACCTGAGCACGCTGCTCTCCACCGCTGTCTCCTACTACATCGCCGACGCAGCGGAGCGCACCAATCTGATGCGCGCGCTGCCGCAGATCGAGAAGCTCGCCCGCCAGCGCATGGTCGAGGCCAACAAGGCCAACGCCCTTACGCCGCTGCCCACCATCCTGCGCGAAGTCACCGAATCGGTCGACGGTTTCTCCGCGGCTTCCAGGCAGCAGTTTTTCGACATCATTGCCAAGGTGCCCATGGCCTACCAGAAGGTGAACGCCATCTTCTCCTCGCCGGAGCGCAAAAATCCCGGCTCAGGCGGCATCTTCTCGATTTTTGTGAGCGATCTGTGCAAGGGCTGCGCCGCCTGCGTCACCGCTTGCGGCGATCACAACGCGCTCAGGATGGTGGCGGAGACAGAAGAAGTGAATACCGGGCACCAGACCGGCTCCGCCTTCCTCGATCTGCTGCCAGATACCTCGCAGAAGTACCTTGGCCTCTTCAACGCGGCCAACCCGGCGGACTCGAAGACCGCCACGCTGCGCAACATGCTCATGGTGCGCACCAATTACGATGCGCTGGTCAGCGGCGACGGCGCCTGCGCCGGCTGCGGCGAAAAGAGCGTGCTGCGCTCCATCGCCGCCGTTACTGAAGCCTACATGAGGCCCGTCTTTCACGCCAAGAGCGACCGCTTTTTAGCGAAGGCCGGCGAGCTTGAAAAAACCGGCGTGGCCAAGTTGGCCGCTCTCAAGCAACGCAACCCCCAGGAGTACGCACTGCTGCGCCAGGCTATCGCTCACCTGATCCTCGGCCTGGGCGGCGAAGACATCGCCGACACCAGGGCCCGCATCGCCGCGCATGAGGCCGGGCACGGCCCGCTCAGCGACGCCGAGCTGGTTGAGGCCATTTCTGCGGTGCTGCTGACCGAGGCCTTCAACCACAAGAACCTGCAAGCCATCGACGGCCGTCACGCCAACGGCATGAGCGTGATGGCCATGGCCGCGCACACCGGCTGCAACACCGTCTACGGTTCCACCGCGCCCAACAATCCCCATCCCTATCCGTGGATGAACTCGCTCTTCCAGGACGGCGTCACCGTGGGCTGGCTGATGGGCGAGAGCTTCATCGTCGATCATGCGCGCCGCTCCGTGATTCCCGAGCGCCTGGCCGACATGCTGCTCACCCGCGATGCGAATGTGATCAGCGACGAAGAGTATTACCACCTCTCCCATTTCACTGACGCGCTGATGACCGACCAGGAGATCATCGAGCTGCCCAAGGTATGGGCGGTGGGCGGCGATGGCGGAATAGGCGACATCGGCTACCAGAACACCTCCAAGGTGATGCTGCAGAACCGGCCCAACGTCAAGGTGGTGATGCTCGACACCCAGGTCTACTCCAACACCGGCGGGCAGAACTCTGACTCCACGCCTATGCTCGGCGGCGGCGACATGAACACCTTCGGCGCAGCCACGCAGGGCAAGAACACTGAGAAGAAGACGGTGGCTGAAACCTTCCTGGCCGGGCACGGATCGCCCTTCGTGGCCCAGATCTCCATGGCCAACGCGCCCAAGCTCTACCGCGCCATTCTCGACGGCCTGGAGTACCGCGGCACGGCATTTCTGCAGTGCTTCACCACCTGCCAGCCGGAGCACGGCGTGGCCGACGACATGGCCCTCGTTCAGGCCCAGCGCGTGCGCGACTCGCGCGGCGCGCCGGAGTTCGTCTTCAACCCGCGGCTGGGCGAAACCTACCAGGAGGCCCTGGACATCAAGGGCAACCCGTCGATCGATTTGGATTGGTACGAGAGCAAAAACAAGGTTACCGGCGAAACCTCGCGCTACACCGTGGCCCACTGGTGCGTGACCGAAGCCCGCTTCCGGAATCATCTGAAGAAGATCAAGCCCGAAGCGGCGGCCAAACTTATACCGCTGGATAACATGCTGGTCCGCATCACGCAGCAGGACGTGGTCTACCGCCGCTACCTTACTCCCGGCCACCGCGCCTTCATCCCCGACTTCGGCGTCTACATCGCCTTCGAGGAAAACGGCAAAACCGAGTACCGCGCCATCTCCCGCCAGTTGGTCATGTTCTGCGTAGAGCGCCGCAAGGCCTGGCGCATGCTGCAATCGAAGGCCGGCATCGTCAACAAGGAGTACGCCGCCCAGCGCGAACTCCTCGCCGAAGTCGACTCCGGCAAAATCCCCATGGACGAGTTCCTGGCCCACGCCCACGAACTGCTAACCGAGCGCCTGACCGGCGGAGTATTAGCCAAGGCGTAAGTCAAAACCCATCATCACCACCACAAACCCGTACTCGCGGGTCCCGGGTTTGTGGCGCTTGAGTTGGAACACCCCTCTATTTTCCGTCCGGTTCTGGAGATCGGTAATTCAGATCTGAAGAAACCACCGTTACCAGAATCGGTGAAGGAAGCCTACTCCGATATTAGTTAGTATTATTCCATCGACACCTTTCGTGATCCCCCGCACCCAAGTGGAACCCCGCACATCGTCGGAATCTCGACTCGCCTCGGCGCCATGTGCGCTCGCTCGACGTTCCCGGAAGTTATACCACTCGAGTTCAATATAATATCGCGGGATGGAAATGAGAATAACACCAAAAATCAATAACACCGCTTTGAAAGCAAAAAAGACAATGGTTTCATTCGCAATCTCCCACTTCCACGTGTGGATGTTGAGCACGAGAACAGCGGCAAGCAGTTTCAAAGTCACATATGCCTCATTGAAGTCCGAGAGCATCTCTCTGATTGCTTCAAAACTTATCTTGCTGCGGACTGACTGCTGCGCAATAATCCGGCCAAACCTAATGCACAGAAGAAAGAAAGACACAAACGCCAATGCAGCCATTACGCAAATCGCAAGGAGCGCAAAGTTAAGGAGAGCGTAGTAGATCCCGAGAGAATTCAGTACTCGTGACTTGTCTGGTGCAACGTGATCTACCCACCAGCCGACCTTTGGGGATATCACTGGATCACTGCTGTCCGGCTACAAGTCGAACAGATTCAACTGGTTGCAAATATCACCTAAGTCGTTATCGCAGTCCATCTCCTGAAGTGCCTGTAAAATGGGGGTTTTCTCGAATTGAGTTAGGC
>JBEKNO010000175.1:0-6560 GCA_049522735.1 Occallatibacter sp. | reverse complement strand
GTTCGCTTGTACCACTCGTCCTCGACCCCTGCAACGAGCCCAGCCCCCGAGACCTGTGATCTAGATCACTTTCAGGCGAAATCTCCACTGCTACAAAAGACTCATCGTTCCGATGAATTGAGCAAAGGGTCCGCCAGGGGGGCTAGGGAGGGCTGGGGATCCCAGCCGATCGATCCTCTCCCTGGAGGTCACGTCATGGGAATGTCCGAAGCCAATATCCCCCAAAACCACGATTGCGGCCGCAGGCAATTTGGCCGTATACTGAATTACGACCATTCCGGTCGTATTTTTCTGCTGCCCCGCTTTGGCGGGCGGCAATGCGGAGTTCTTCAGGTGAGCTTGCTCAGCGATTTGGCGGTTGGTGAATGTGGGGTCCTGGTTGCCCTCGACCTGCCTGAAAATGTCCAGAATCACCTGATGCATATGGGGTTTGTTCCAGACGCTGAGGTAACCGCCCTGCGTCGCGCTCCTGCCGGGGACCCCACCGTTTACGGCATCGACGGCATGGAAATCGCGCTCCGCCATGAAACGGCGTCGGCCATTCGTGTCCACCCCGTTGAAGCCGCCGCCTCACCGGACCACGACTCCGGCGAAAGCCGCCAACTCTCCGAGGCTGCGCGATGAACGCCTGCTGCGACACGCCGGTCTTTGAGCCACCCGCAGCGCTGCCCGAGAGCGCGCTTCGCACGGTCGTGCTCATCGGCCCACCCAACTCCGGCAAATCCACTCTCTTCAACCGGCTCACCGGCCTCCGGCAAAAGGTCGCGAACTACCCTGGCGTCACCGTCGAGCAGCGCATGGGCCTGATGGCTGGTGTGGGCCGCGAAGACCTCACGCTGATCGACCTGCCCGGGATCTACTCGCTCACTCCGTACTCTGAAGATGCGCGCGTGGCCGTGAACGTGCTCCGCGGGCGCATGCCCGGCACGCCCAAGCCCGACGCTGTTCTTCTGGTCTTGGACTCACTTCATCTGACGCGGCAGCTCATGCTGGCGGCGCCGGTGCTCGCCGTCGGCCTGCCCACGCTGGTGCTGCTGAACATGTCCGACCTGATGGAGTCGCGCGGCGGGCAAATCGACACGCTCAAGCTGGCGCGCGAACTGGGCGCTCCGGTCGCGCAGATCAGCGCCACACATGGAACTGGCCTCGATTCCGTCGCGCTCTTCCTCAATCAACAAAACGGGCGCGGAGAGAAGGCCAAGCCGCTTTCCCTCCCTGTCATGGGTAACGCGGCCAGCACGCACACCTGGGCGGCGCAGGTAAGCCGCAACACGGGCTACCAGGCGCCGCTTTCGGCCGAGAACACGCGCAAGATCGACAACGTGCTTCTGCATCGCATCTGGGGACCGCTGCTGTTCCTCATGGTCGTCATCGGCGTCTTCGAAGTGGTCTTCGCGCTGGGCCAGCCGCTCTCCGATGGCTTCGGCGATCTCCTCGGGCGCATGGCCGACCTCGCCCGTCCGCTGCTTCCAGTCGGCTGGCTGCAATCGCTCCTGCTCGACGGCGTGTGGAAGGGCATCTGCTCCGTGCTCGTGTTCCTGCCGCAGATCCTGCTGCTGTTTCTCTTCATCGGGATTCTGGAGGACACAGGCTACCTCGCCCGCGCCGCGCTCATCGCCGACCGCGTCATGCGCACGATCGGCCTCAACGGCAAGGCATTCATCCCGCTGCTCTCGGCTTACGCCTGCGCGGTGCCGGCCATCATGGCCACGCGCACCATCGAGAACAAGCGCGACCGGCTCGCCACCATCCTAGTCACGCCGTTCATGACCTGCTCGGCTCGGCTGCCCGTCTATCTGCTGCTCATCGCGGCCTTCATTCCCAACACCTACTTCCTGCACGGAGTCATCGGGCTGCGCACGATCGTCATGCTCGGCCTTTACGTGGCCGGCTTCGTGGCGGCATTCACCACTGCGCGGCTGCTCAAGAGCTCCATTCTCCGGTCGAGCGATACGCCGTTCATCCTGGAGCTGCCGCAGTACCGCATGCCCACGCTGTGGTCGCTCGCTCTGCGCCTCATCGACCGCGCGCGCATCTTTCTGCGCCAGGCTGGAACGGTCATTCTCTGCGTCACGCTGGCTCTGTGGGTGCTGGCTCACCTGCCGGTAATTCAAATGCCGGGCGGCACATTGATCGCGCCCGATCTGGCCGATTCGCTCATCGGCCGCCTCGGCCACTTCATCGAGCCCGCCATTGCCCCCCTCGGCTTCAACTGGAAGATCGGCATCGGCCTGCTCTCCAGCGTCCTGGCCCGCGAGGTCATGGTCAGCACCACGGGCACCCTTTACGGCGCCGACCCCGCCACCCAGGCCATGCACCTGCAAACCGCCCTGCACCACGACATGACCCTGGGCGGCGCACTGGCGCTGATGATCTTCTTCGCCTTCGCCATGCAGTGCACCTCCACCATGGCCGTAGTCCGCCGCGAAACCAACAGTTGGAAGTGGCCCGCCATTCAATTCCTCTACATGCTGGCGCTGGCCTACGGCGCCGCCTTCGTCGTCAACCATGCCGTCATGGCCATCTTCGGGTAAGCAATCTCTGCACAAGTCAAAAGCCGGGTGCCCCATACTTCGCGCATTTTGCAAGGGTGGGAAAGCAGAGATTTCGATCAGCATCTGGATCCCACCCTTGCCGCGAGTCGCCGCGGCGACCTACGATAGGGATCCTCTGCGCAAGTTCCAAAGCCGCGCTCTGCCTGGATAAAATGATAAGTAGAGGATAAGCGCGATTACGAAATCACGCGCCCGTGCAGAGGTTTCCTAACGGTAGACCTCGGGAATGAAGTTCTGCTCGCTTATGGGGGGACGCACATATTTCGACTTTTCCAGCGGAGGAAGGGTCAGCGGCTCGGGCGTCAGATCTTTATAGGGAATCATCGATAACAGGTGGCGAATGACGTTCAGCCGGGCGCACTTCTTGTTTTCTGCGTTGACCACAAACCACGGGGCATGCTTGGTGTCGGTAATGGCCAGCATCTCGTCCTTGGCGCGGGAGTACTCCGCCCAATGCTTGCGCGACTCCAGGTCCATGGGACTCAGTTTCCAGCGCTTGGTGGGTTTTTTCATCCGGTCCTGAAAGCGCCGCTCCTGCTCCGCGTCGCTGACCGAGAACCAGTACTTGATGAGGATGATGCCGGAGCGGATCAGCATGCGCTCAAACTCCGGGCAGCTCTGCATGAACTCCCGGTATTCATGCTCGGTGCAGAAGCCCATCACGTGCTCCACGCCGGCGCGGTTGTACCAGCTTCGGTCGAAGAGCACCATCTCCCCCGCCGCGGGCAGATGAGCCACATATCTCTGGAAGTACCACTGCGTCTTTTCGCGCTCGGTGGGCGTGGTCAGGGCCACCACCCGGCAAACGCGGGGATTGAGCGATTCGGTGATGCGCTTGATGGCGCCGCCCTTGCCAGCCGCGTCCCGGCCTTCAAAAATGACCACCACGCGCAGGTTCTGGTTGCGAATCCATTCCTGCAGCTTGACCAGTTCAACCTGCTGGCTGCGGAGTTCGCGCTCGTAGTCGCAGTCCTGGCCCAGGCGCAGGGCCGTGCCGTTGGCTATCTCCGGCAGCTTCTCGCCGTGATGATCGCCCTCGGAAGCCCTTCCCTTCTCTTCCGGGTGCTTGTGTTTGCGCTTTTTCTTGCCTCCCATACGCCTTCCTCCGGCCCGGGAACAAGTGTACTAGGCGGGCGGCCAACCGGTCAGGCGCCAATGAGCGCTAGTGCCGGGTCGCGCGCTGGACCGCAGGCCGCCGCTTTTTCTATCGGCAGAATATTTTTAGCCGATAGTCTCATTTGCAGCAACTTGCCCCGTGGGGCAGGGTTAGCGAGATAGCGGGTTCTGTTGAATTTTCAGCGCTTTAGGCTCGCGGTAGGGACTGGCGGCTATCAACCCTGGCGCGGGAAGTACGCGCATGAATGGGAAGCATGGACTGAAATCGAACATCGGCGTCGAACTTTCGTTCGTTGTTCAAGATTGGCAGCGATACATTAAGTGGATAATTGGGTAGTCCGTCCCCGTGCAAGCCAACCGGACGCCCCTGTGGCCACCCAATCAAAGGAGAAAACATGGTTCGGAGATTTGGCCTGATTCTGCTCACAGCGGTTGCGGTGCTGTCGCTCGCGGCCATGAATTGCCGGGCGCAGTCCGTGTTGACCCGTCATACGCGAGAGGCAACTCTCAACGGCCAGGCGCAGGCTCTCGGGCGCCTTCCCGCAAACCAGATCATGCAGTTGGACGTTGTGCTTCCGCTCAGCGATCAGGCCGGCCTGGAAGCGTTTCTGAATGATCTCTACGACCCGGTCAGTCCTTCCTACCGGCATTTCCTCTCCGTGAGTGAGTTCACCCAAAGGTTTGGTCCCAGCCAGGAGGATTATGACGCTGTAGTGCGTTTCGCCAACGCCAACGGCTTCACGGTGGTGGGTGGATCGCGCGATGGCATGGATGTGCAGATCAAGGGTCACGTTTCGGCCATCGAGAATGCTTTCCATGTAACCATGCATACCTACCAGCACCCCACCGAGAACCGTGCCTTCTACGCGCCTGACCGCGAGCCCACCACAAACCTGCCCTTCCCCCTCTGGCAGATCTCCGGTTTGGACAACTACTCCATCCCGCATCCCATGCTGGTGAAGAAGAGCGACTACGCGAAAGCTCACGGCATCAATGCCAATGCCGTTGTCTCCCATGCCACCACCGGCTCTGGCCCTTCAGCTTCGTTTTTGGGCAGCGACATGCGCGCGGCCTACTACGGCGGAACCACCCTTACCGGCACCGGCCAGAATCTGGGATTGCTGGAGTATGAAGGCACCGACCTGGACGACCTGAACACCTATTTCGCCAACGTGGGCCAAACCAACAATGTGCCCATCACCCTGTTCTCCACCGACGGCACCAGCACCTCCTGCGTGTATACCAGGGCCGGCGGCGACTGCGACGACACGGAACAAACGCTGGACATGACCCAGGCCCTCGGCATGGCCCCGGGGCTGGCCAGCCTGGTCGTGTACATCGGGTCCACCGATACGGCCATAATCAGCGCCATGACCACCCACAACCCGCTGCCCACCGCCATTGGCTGTTCGTGGGGCTGGACGCCGGCGGATTCAAGCACCCTTGCCCCGTACTTTGAGAAGATGGCGGCCCAGGGCCAGAACTTCTTTGCGGCCTCCGGCGACAATTCCACCTGGAAGTCCAGAGGCAGCGCCTCGGCCTGGCCGGCCGACGATGCCCATGTCGTTTCCGTCGGCGGAACAGACCTGGTAACCGCCAGCGCGGGTGGACCCTGGAAGTCGGAAACCGCGTGGGCAGACAGCGGCGGCGGCATCTCCCCGGACAAAATCACCATCCCCGCATGGCAGCAGCTCTCCGGCGTCATCACCCGCGGCAACAAGGGTTCGACCACGCTTCGCAACGGCCCGGACGTCTCGGCTAACGCCAATTTCACCTTCTACACATGTGCCGACCAGACCACCTGTCTGGCCAATGAATATGGCGGCACCAGTTTTGCCGCGCCCATGTGGGCGGCCTACATTGCTCTGGTCAACCAGCAGTTGGCTAACAACGCCCAGCCTGCCATCGGCTTCATCAACCCCACCATCTACGCGCAGAATGTCTCCGGCGGCGCGCTGTCTGCCGCCTATGCCGCGGACTTCCACGACATCACCAGCGGCACATCCGGCAGCTATTCGGCAACCACCGGTTTCGATCTGGTCACCGGCTGGGGCAGTCCCAACGGGACCGCCCTGATCAACGCCCTTGCCCCAACGGCGGCCTCTCCCACCTTCGCCCTCTCAGCCTCGCCCAATGCGGTCTCAGTGGTACAGGGCAATAGTGGGAGCTCCACCATCACCACCACGGCAATCGACGGCTTTGACGCGGCGATAGCTTTGACTGCGAGCGGCCAGCCGTCAGGGGTCACCGTAGGCTTCAACTCCACGTCCATCGCCGCGCCGGGTACCGGCGCCTCCACTTTGATCCTGAACGTGGCCTCGAATACCGCCACAGGCACGTACACGATTACGGTGACCGGCAAGGGCGGCGGGATCACTCAGAAGGCCACGGTCTCTCTGACCGTGACCGCGCCGGTGCCTCCCTCCCTCGCCATCTCCGTTTCGCCTGCCTCCGGATACCTGGCTCAGGGCCAAAGCGGCTATGCTGTCGTCACCACCACGGTCTCCGGCAGCTTTAACGCTGCGGTTGCCTTGTCTTCAAGCGCCTTGCCGACCGGCGTAACCGGGAACTTCAGTCCCGCCTCCATCGCCGCGCCGGGTTCCGGCACCTCGGATTTCAACCTGACGGTATCCAAAACCGCCAATACGGGCACCTACCCCATCACCATCACCGGCAAGGGTGGAGGCATTACGAAAACCACAACCTTCACCTTCCAGGTGCGTCGCTGATACTCGCTTGACGCCTGCGCTCCCTGCGCCGGCGCTGAATGATGAAAAGGCCCGGACTCTTCAGTCCGGGCCTTTTCTGTGAGCGCTTCTGCTGGTAGGAGGCGCAATTCCGGCAAGCGATAGTGAGTCTTCAACCGTTCGCGATCGATAGCTCCTCCTC
>JBEKNO010000174.1:0-6582 GCA_049522735.1 Occallatibacter sp. | reverse complement strand
CCGCGCGTTACGCCGGTGGGACGCTGGCTGCGCAAGCTGAGCCTGGATGAGTTGCCCCAGTTGATCAACGTCGTGCGAGGAGAGATGAGCCTGGTGGGTCCACGCCCGGATGTTCCCGATGCCCTGAATCACTACAGAGCGGACGACCACCAGCGGTTGTCGGTCAAGCCGGGCATCACGGGCTGGGCGCAGATACACGGCCGCAATAGTCTCCCCTGGGAGCGGCGGCGTGATCTCGATATCGAGTATATTCAAAAGCGTAGCCTCTGGATGGATATCCGGATTGTTCTGCACACCATCCCCATGGTGCTGCTGGGCCGCGGTATCTACATTGAAAAGCCTGGGAAGAGGCGCGGAGTTGCTGCGTAATGCCGGACGAGGCCAACATGAAGAAAGTCGTAATTCTCGGGTCGACGGGCTCGGAAATCGTGAAGCTGCTGGATGCCCGCAGAGTTATGGGCAAGAACGACATTCATCTCCTCGGATTTCTCGATGATAACCAGGCGCGTCATGGTTCTTCCTTCATGGGCCTGCCCGTTCTTGGCGGCAGCGAACTGCTGCGGAGTACTTATGCGGACTGCTGGGTTATCAACAACGTGGCCCGCACGACGAGCATCCGTTGGAAGGTGTGGCGCAAACTTCAGGATTGTGGCGCCAGGTTTTATACCGCGATTCATCCCATGGTTGATACCGCTTATGCGCAAATCGGGGAAGGGAGTATCGTGCAGGAAGGAGTGATCCTTGGTCCTGAGACGCGCATCGGCTCGCAGAGTCTCGTCAGCTTTGGAGTGATCGCAGCGCACGAGAGCGAGGTGGGGGAATGCTGCTTTATTTCTCCAGGCGTCTGCATCAACGGCCGGATCAAAATCGAGATGGGCGCATTCATTGGTTCCGGCGCCATTATCCTTCCGGATGTTACGGTGGGTGCATGGAGTATGGTGGGCGCCGGCTCGGTGGTCACCAACGATGTTCCGCCTTATTCCACTGTATTTGGGGCACCCGCCCGTGTCATCGCGGTTCGCAAGCCGGAGGAGGGAGTGGAGTGAAACTGCACCACGTCGGGGTGGTCGTCGGCAGCGTCGAGGAGTCGGGCAAGCTCTACGCGGAGCAGCTCGGGATGCGCGCCCTCGGACCGGCTGTGCATGATCCTCTTCAGCGGGTAATCGTTCAATTCTGGGCCCGGGAGGGTGACGGTATCTCTATCGAATTGATTGAACCGGTGGGCAACGATTCTCCCGTGGCGGGTTTTCTCGGCAAAGGCGGAGGCCTGGCCCATCTTTGTTATGAGGTGGACGATCTGGAGAGGACACTGGAAAATGCGCGGCAAAAGGGGGCCATCCTCATTTCCGGGCCGGTTCCCGCGGCCGCATACCAGCAGCGCCGCATCGCCTTCGTCATCTTGAGAGGGGTTGGCGTTACCGAATTCGTGGAGAAGAGTTCATCATGAAGACGGCGCGATCCGAGCGTCCGCTGCGTCTGGCGCTCCTGGCCAGTTCCAACCTGGACTTGCTCGAGCAGCGCCTGAACGACCGGCTCGTGGAGAGGGGATTTTCGCCCACAATCTGGAATCCGGGGTTCAATCAGTATAGGCAGGCGATTCTCGATCCCTCTTCGGGGCTCTACCAGGAAAAGACGGAAGCCATTCTGCTGTTTCTGGACGCCGCCGATCTGTTTGCCGATTGTCTTGCGCACCCCTATGGCCATTCGATCGAGGATATTCCGGCCATCGTAGAGGCCGCGCGAGCGGATCTTTCCTCCCTGGTGGGGACCATCGCTACGCGCCTTCCCTCGGCAACTGTCTTTTTAAATACGTTATCCTCCTCGGACCTCACTGCAACCTATCACGGCCTGGAGTACAATTCCGGCTTTTCGTTCCGTCAGATCGTAGCCTCGTACAACGCAGGCCTGCGCGAATTGGCTCGCAACTCCACCCATGCGGTGGTCGTGGATGTCGAAGCGCTTATTGAGGCCGCCGGAGCCGAGCGCTGGCATGACCCTCGCATGTGGTATCTGGCGCGCATTCGCTTGAGCGAGCATGCACACCGCCTGCTGGCGTCAGAGTACGCAAGTTTTATTGCGGCCCGTTGGGGCGATCTCCGCAAGTGCATCGTTCTGGACCTGGATAACACGCTATGGGGCGGAATTGTCGGCGAAGACGGGATGACGGGAATCCAACTTGGCCATGAAGGTATAGGTTTTGCGTACGTGGATTTCCAGCGCGCGTTACTGCATCTTCAGCAAAAGGGTATTCTGCTGGCGATTTGCAGCAAGAATAATCCTGAAGACGCATATGAAGTTATACGCAATCATCCGGCCATGGTTCTTCGCGAGGAACATTTTGCTGCCGCCCAGATCAACTGGAATGACAAGGCGGAGAGCATCCGCGATCTTGCGCGTCAAATGAATATCGGAGTCGATAGCCTGGTCTTTATCGATGACAACCCGGTAGAACGCGAGCGTGTGCGAGCGGCGGTCCCGGAAGTTGCCGTTCCGGAATGGCCGCATGACCCCTGCGATTACAAGCGGGCGCTGTGCCGGGTTGCCGGCGAGTACTTCCTGAAATTCGATATCGACGAAGACGATCGCCGCCGCGGGGAAATGTATCATGCACAGGCGGAGCGGGAGCATCTCGCGAAGAGCGCCGGGAATCTCGAGGATTTCTACCGCTCGCTGCAAATGAAACTCACCATCGGCACGGTAGACCACGAGATCTTGCCGCGAGTTTCGCAACTGACGATGAAGACAAACCAGTTCAATTTGACTACCCGGCGGTACACGGAACCTGAAATCGCAGCCATGTCCGCGGATCCAGGATACCGCGTCTATTGGATTAAGCTGGAGGACCGCTTTGGCCCCAACGGCATCGTCGGCGTGCTCATCCTTCGCAGGCAGGGCGCAGAACGCTGGCACATCGATACCTTTCTTCTAAGTTGCCGGGTCATCGGGCGCACCGTGGAGGAAGCTCTTCTCGGCTACGCTGTGCGCGATCTTCAGGAACTGGGCGCGGCCTGCATTACAGGAGAATACATTCCAACCGCAAAGAATGGGATGGTAGCAGATTTTTACGGCAAGCTGGACTTTGCGCGAACGGACAGCAACGGGAAGCGGACAATATGGGAACTCGACCTCAGGCGGAAAACTGTGGCAATCCCTGAGTGGTTCAGCGTTATTGCACTCGAGAGGACAACCGCGTCATGAATAAGGTTATGGTGGAAGCTGTAAGCACAATTCTGAAGATCAAGCCTGAGGCCGTTTCGCTGGAAACCAGCCAGGAGAATACACCGTCATGGGATTCTCTCGCGCACCTTCGTCTGATCCTGGAGATCGAATACAATCTTGGAATTCGTTTCAGCTCGCAGGATATACCCCAGTTGACTTCGGTTGCCGCTCTCAATGAAGCTATATCAAAGTTGGGACGATAGCCTTATTTTCTGATTGTTGTATGCACAACACCTTGCACAGAAGGCAAAAGATGGGCACTAAAATTATGTATTGATAGTCTCAACATATTCCGCTAGACTACGAAAGATTATAATAGTTCTCAGATGACCAAAGCCAAAGAACTGATTGTTCCGTTTCATCGCGCCGGCGTTGGAGAACCGGAGGCGCAGGCGGCCGCCGATGTGGTTCGCTCCGGCTGGCTCACCATGGGCGCCAGGACGGCCGAATTCGAGGAAAAATTTGCGGCCTATGTCGGCGCCAGGCATGCGGTAGGCGTCAGTTCCTGTACCGCGGGACTTCATCTTGCCCTGGACGCCATCGGTCTCAAGCAGGGTGACGAAGTGCTGGTGCCGACCACGACCTTCACCGCCAGCGCGGAAGTGGTTGCTTACTTCAAGGCCAAGCCGGTGTTGGTTGACGTGGATGCCGTGAGCCTGTGCATCGATCCGGCTGATGCGGAGCGCCGTATTACACCGCGAACTCGCGCGATTATGCCCGTGCACTATGCCGGTCAACCATGCGACATGAAGGCGATTCAGAATCTGGCAAATCGCCATGGGCTGCGCGTGATAGAGGATGCAGCCCACGCCCTGCCCGCATCCCTCAGCGGCGTTCGTATCGGAGCGATCAGCGAACTTACGTCATTCAGCTTTTATGCGACCAAGCCCTTGACCACCGGGGAAGGCGGCATGGCCACCACGGACAACGGCGACCTGGCTGCCCGCATGCGCATGATGAGGCTCCACGGCATCAGCCGCGATGCGTGGAATCGATATAGCGCGGAAGGTTCCTGGTATTACGAAGTTCTGGATATTGGTTATAAGTACAACCTGACGGACATTCAGTCTGCAATTGGGATCGTGCAATTGGGAAAGTGCGATGCCATGCGCGCCGCGCGCGCGGAGATCGCAGCTCGATATAGCCATGAGTTTGCCAGGCAGCGGGCGCTTGAAGTTCCCACGGTGGGCGCCGACCGCGAATCATCCTGGCACCTGTATGTATTGCGGCTGAACCTGGAAGAACTAACCATCACCCGCTCCCAGATGATTGAAAAGCTCAGGGTGCGAGGCATTGGAACCAGCGTGCACTTCATCCCCCTGCACATGCATCCTTATTACAAGAAGGCGTATGGATACAGAGCAGAAGACTTTCCGGTCGCAAGCAGGGAGTATGAGCGGTATCTGTCCTTGCCGATCTTTCCTGGAATGACCGGGGCGCAAATCGATTACGTGATCGAAAACGCGCTTGAAATCGTCACTGGCGCCGCGCGATAATGGTTGCTGCAGGCCGTTGATAATAAAACACTTCTTTCCATCTTTTGCGGACTGAAGAGAACCCCGCATGCGAACCATTCGCTCGCGCACACGGCGAATGCTACCTTGTTGAGCGATGTTTTGGAATTTAATTTTGTGCTTTATACAGCCCAAAACGCAACCCAAAATAGATAAGATGAGTTATAGTGAGTGAGCCAGTTTCAGTACTTATGGCAAATGGTGATTCTATTACGGCCCCGTAGCTCAGGTGGATAGAGCAGCAGTTTCCTAAACTGCGTGTCGGAAGTTCGAGTCTTCCCGGGGTCACCACTTCTTCCTCAAGCGCATTCAGCCCATCAGCCAAGAGTCCAGCCTGCGGTTTGTGATTGCCCGCCTTGGATCGCGCGTTTTTCCCCCTGGCGTGTTTTTGACTTCACACCCCGTTCCGGTTATAAAATGTTGAGGTCATGGAAAGTCGTTCCATGCGTATTGGCTGCTCCGTCAAGGGGTAGCGCAGTTCACCACGGCAATCGCCAGGATGCACGGGAAGGCGGTGAAACTCCGCCACTGCCCCGCAACTGTGAGCGTCCCTGCCTCGGCGCCCGTCGTATTGGGTTACCGGATGAGAGCAGGATTTCAGCCAGGGTTGTTCCGCCCGGCGCGGAAGGCCCGAGGAAACCACTGGAGGCGAGCCTTTTAGAGCGGAACCAGAGTTCACGTGCCCTTGTTAAGAATCTGGAAGGTGGCTTTTTCTTGAGGAAAAAGCCACTCAGTGGGCTTGCTTTCGGGGTACATCGACTCTGGTTCCGCTGTAGGGTTCGTTTTTGGGAAGGTGGCTGGAGAAGGCGCAAGTCAGGAGACCGGTCCTCGGCGCTTCTAACCCACTTGCGTTCCGAGGGGAACGAAGGAGTCATCATGCTTATGTTCGCATCTCCGCGCACTCGCCTGGGTCGCGCCCTGCCCCGCGTATTCGCCGCCATTCTGCTTACATTTATTGCCGCCATTTGTCCGGCTGCGTCCATCCGCGGCGTAGTGACCGATGCCTCGGGAGCCAAAGTCACCGGGGCCAATATCACTCTGATCAGCAACGGGAAAGTGGTCTCCAGCGCCGTCTCCACCGCCGACGGCAGCTTTCAGATTCTGACCGGGGTCGAGGGGCGCTTCTTCCTGGTGGTCTCGGCCAAGAGCTTTCGTCAGATGGAGACGCCGGGCTTCTACGCCGGGCGGTTGGACAACATCGAGCGCAACGTGGTGCTGGAACCGGAGTGGGTGCGGGAGTCGATCGTGGTGACCGCAACCGGGATCCCCACGCCGCAACCGCAGACCAGCGCCGCCATCAGCGTGCTCGGACCCCTGGATCTGGCTCTGTGCGACGACCTGGTGAGCGCGCTGAGGCTGATGCCCGGCACGTTTGTGGCGCAAAGCGGCCAGCGCGGCACGCAGAGTTCGCTGTTTGTGCGCGGCGGCGATTCGGACAACAACAAGATTCTTGTGGACGGGGTGAGCGCCGGCGACCTGGGCGGGCGTTTCGACTTTGGACCGCTTTTAACGACTGCCGTCGAACGCGCGGAGGTCTATCGCGGACCCAATTCGAGCTTGTATGGCGCCGATGCGGAGAGCGGCGTAGTCAGCCTGACCACACCTCACGGCACCACCAGCTTTCCCTCGCTCATGTTTGAGGGCGATGCGGGCAACTTCAACACCTCGCGCGAGGAGTTCACATTGGCGGGCGCGCACAACAAGCTGGATTACCTGGGCGCCTTCAGTTGGCTGCAGACCGGCAATGCTCTGCCCATGGATGAGTACCATGTGGCCACCACGGCGGCCAACATCGGCTGGCAGCCCAGCGGAAACACGCAGATTCGCGGAACGATTCACTATGGCGTGG
>JBEKNO010000173.1:0-6607 GCA_049522735.1 Occallatibacter sp. | reverse complement strand
AACAATGTTCAGCCCATCACCAGCGACGAGTTGCTGCTGAACAGCTTTGAGGAAACCTGGAGCAAGCCTATCGATAAGAAGACCAATATCTCGCTTGACGCGCGCCAATCGCTGACCGAGACCGGGACAGTGCCCGCGGCGCTGCTCAGCATGCCTCCCGCGGTAACCGGGGCGCAGGACATGCGCGACATTTCCGGAAGGATCAATTTTAGCCGCCGGGTGGGTACCATGACGCTCTCCATGGGCGGACAGAGAGACTGGCTCCACGACACGCTCTTCCCGGAATACAGCACCATTACCTCCACACTGAATGCCGGCGGCAACCTGGTGACGCGCGGGCACTTCCAGTTGAATTCGCAGGCCAGCGTGAACTGGGTGGCTGCCGACGGATTGACGGTGGGAGATTCGCGCAGCGTCTCAGTGAACCTGCAGCCGGCCTTTGTGTGGAAGAAGCCCGCTGTGCAACTTTCTCCCCTGGTTACGGTGGCGCAGGTCCGGGCGGCGCTGTTGAGCGGCACGCTGACCAACGATATGCTCACCGGCCAATACGGCGGAAGATTCACCTGGAAGCTTCCCGGTGTGATGAAGTTCAGCACTATCTCCGCGCAGGGGAGTTACAACCAAAACCGCAATTCCGTCACCGGCCTGGATCAACCCACCGCGCAATTGCTGGCGCTTTGGACGGCAACCTGGGGCCATAAACACACTTTCTAAGTGGGGCGAATCGGCGGCGCCTTGTATCTCCGCTACCCGCGTTAACCCTGGAATTGCCCTAAGATGAACTTATGGCGAATCTGACTCTAATCTACGGACTGCGGCTGCTCCCCGAAGGCGAGGTAACCGAGATCAGGGACGCGACCCTCAAGCTGGCCAACGGCCACCAGGCCCACGTCACCATGCACCTCATCGAGGGCTCGCGCCAGGAGATAGAAACCCAACTCAAGCGCAGCCTCGACGCATTCTTCGACTTCTACCCGGAAATCTGAGCCCGGCCTGCGTAGATCATTCGCGCCGTCTCAGCGTCAGCCCGCAAACGCGAGCCGCACCGGCAACCGGCGAAAGCGTAAATTGCACTTTTCCACCGCTGGCATGCGCCTCGATCTCCGCAGCCGATGTAACCACCTGGCAATTGCCCCCCGATTCAAATTCAACGCGCATCCTCGGGCATTTCCAGTCTCAGGCGATAGGTTCCCGCCGACAAGCTCGTTCCCGCCAAGCCGCCAACCGCCAGCGCAACAGGAGATTGCACTTCGATTCCACTCGGGCATGGCGCGCCGGCCTCGAACTCCTGCACATCCACCCCCAGTTCCTGGCTATCTCAGCTGAAAGGCTAAGTAGAAGCGCAAGCATGATGAAGACCGATTACATCGCAGGCATTGAAATCCGGCCAGGCGGGAATGTCATTGGCATCGAATTCCTTTCCATTGGAATCATCTAATTCTAACTGGATTCGCTCGAATTGTACTGCGCGCGAACCGGTTGCGATAGACCCCCCTGCGCCTGCGCTCGAAAAGATTTGCTCCTTGCGAATGCAGTCATTGTGATTCCCAATGAGCCAGACTCCCCGGTCCTCCACATACCGGGAATTCATGCCTGAAGAACCTATCGTGCTCGTCTTTGTTTGCGCTCGCCTGCGCCGGCGCTCCTGATTATTTAAATAATTCCACATTGCTTTCTTCTCATTAGCCAACGCCCCACACGGCCATCTCATTCGTTTACTTTCACTTGTTTCCACCTCGAAAAAACGCGCTCCATCCTCGTGTCCCCCGCGCACTGGCCGATAAACACACAGTGCCTGTCCCGGGGCGAACACACGGATGTAACTGGATAACTCCGGGACAAACCACGACTTTCTCTCTGGAGCGCCTCTCATGCTCTGTCACCTTCTCGCCATCTTGCGCCGCCCGGCGATTGCATTCGTTGCTCCATTTCTCTTTCTAGCGTCCACAGCCGCCTTCGCCGGCGGACCCAGATACGTGGCCGGCGTCAGCTACTTCAATCCCGCGGTCCTCGGCCAGCCCATCCACTGGGCCGGCGGGCAGGTCAACTACTACGTCGATCAGGGCCCACTCAGCAGCACCGTCACCAACCAGCAGGCCACGGCCATGGTCGATGCGGCCGCGGCTCTCTGGTCCGCCGTTCCCACCGCCGCCGTCACGCTCACGGATAAGGGCCCGCTGAATGAGGACGTGAGCGGCGCCAACATCGTGGTCAGCGGCACAAACTTCACGGTCACCGGCGAGCAGCTTGCCCAGTTGGGCCAGATCGCCCAGCCCGCCGACGTCACGCCCTCGGCCACCAACTATCCGCTGGGCATCATCTACGACGCCGACGGCTCGGTCATCGACGCCCTCTTCGGCACGGGGGCAAGCGACCCCACCAGTTGCCAATATAACGGCGTATGGATGTGGTTCGACAACATCAATCCCGACGCCACCATCGCCCACGCCATCATCCTGCTCAACGGCCTCTGCGCCACTAATACAAACATGCTCAACATGATGAGCTTCGAGCTGGAGCGCGCCTTCGGCTACATCCTCAACCTGGACTACGCGCAGGTTAACCCCGGTGCGCTCCAGAATGAAGAAGCCGGCGGAACCCAGGGCTGGCCCATAATGCAGCCCATCAGCGGAGTCTGCGGCTCCACCGGCGGCCTCTGCATTCCCGAACCCTTCGTGCTCCACTTCGACGATATCGCCGCCCTCAACCGCATCTACCCCATCACCGCCGCAAATCTCGCCAGCTTTCCCGGCAAAGAACTCACCGCGGCCAACACGGTCTCCATTCAGGGCGCCGTCACCTTCAGCACCGGCCTGGGCATGCAGGGCGTCAACGTCGTCGCCCGGCCCGTGGACGCCAACAACAACCCTCTCTACCAGTACACGGTCACCTTCGCCTCCGGCTCTTACTTCAGCGGCAACCACGGCAGCCCCGTCACGGGATTTGTCGATGACAATGGCAACCTTTTCACCATGTGGGGCTCCAACGTTTCCACACAACAGGGTGCCTTCGACCTGAGCGGAATTCCGCTGCCCACCGGCATGACCACGGCCAACTACCAGCTCAGCTTCGAGGCCATCGATCCCCTCTATATCCTCGCCAACGCGGTCGGCCCCTATCTCGACGGCCAGGTCACCCCCTCCGGCACGCCGTCGGCCATCTCCGTGCTGGACATGTCCGCTGGCATCGCGCAAAACCTCACCGTCAACGTTGCCAACTCGGCCGTCGGCGGTTACGAGGACGCCATCGGCACCCAGGCCTCGCCGCGCGTCCTGCCCGTCAGCGGCTTCTGGTGCGGCCGCCTCAGCCAGGTGGGCCAATCTGACTGGTTCAGCTTCCCGGTTCTCGGCAACCGCACCTTCACCATCGTCACCCAGGCCCTGGATCAGACCGGCGCGCCCACTGAATCCAAGGCCATGCCCGCCATCGGCATCTGGGACGCCTTCGATCCCGTAGGCGCCACAACCGTCGGCGCAGCCCCCGGCATGAACGGCCTGGCCACCGGCGAAACCTGGCTGCGAGTCAGCGCCTCCGGCGACGACGTGGTCCGCATCGGCATCGCAGACCAGCGCGGCGACGGCCGTCCTGACTACCCCTATAACGGCTGGGTGCTCTACGCCAACACTGTCCAGCCGCCGCGCCTTCCCGCATCCGGAGGCCCCATCGTCATTCACGGCATGGGTTTTCGCCTCGCGGACACGGTGCTGGTGGGTGGCCAGTCCGCCCTGGTCACCAGCGTCTCGCCCAACGAGATCACCGCCATTGCTCCCCCAGCCGCCACCGGCGTCGCCGGCTCGGTGGATGTCGAAGTGGACGATCTGCCCGCCTTCTACGCGGCGGCCGTCGTCTCCGGCGGCGTCAGTTATAACTCCGGCGCCAGCGACGCGCTCACCCTGCTCACCGCCCCCATGAACACCGTCCCCACCGGTGTGCCCTTACCGTTCACCGTCACCGCGCTTGGCCCCGATCTCACCCCCGCGGGCGGCGTAACCGTCACCTATACCGTCACCAGCGGCACCGCCACCCTGGCCTGCGGACTTTCCGTCTGCTCCGTCACCGCCACCGGCGACGGCCGCGCCACCATGAACCTCACCGCCGTCAACGCAACCTGGTCCATCGTCACCGCTTCGCTCACCAACGGCTCCAGCCTCCAGGCCCAGTTCGCTGGCGGAACGCCGCCCGTCCTCGCCTCTCTCACGCCCCAGCTTTCTCTCGCCGCCGGCGCCACCGTCACCTGGACGGTCCAGGCCCTGGTTCTCTCGAGCGGCCTTCCCATCGCCGGCCAATCAGTAACCTGGCAGTCGAACGGCAGCGGCATCACGGTCCAGGGCAGCGCCACCGCCATCACCAACTCCAGCGGCATCGCCACCCAGGCCCTCACCGCCGGCCCGCTCACCGAGGGCCAGACCGCCACCATCAGCGCCTGCCTCAACGGCGCCAGCCAGTGCGTCGCTTATACCGCCTTCGGCTCGCGCCCGGAGTATGCCTATCTTGAAGCCGTCTCCGGCGCTGCCCAGAGCCTCTCCCTCCAGGGAACCCCCGCCCAGATCGTCCTCCGCCTCCTCGATATGGACGGCAACCCCATGGCCGGCGGCTCGGTAGCTCTCTACCAGGCGCTCTACGCCTGGTCTCCGCCCTGTTCCCCGCACGCGGTCTGCACCCAGGGCAGCCTCTTCGCCTCCCAGGCCGCCACAGCCACCTCCGCCCTCGACGGAACCGTCGCCTTCACCCCCGCAACCCTCCCCGGCGTAGCCACCGATCTCCTCGCCCTGGCCGCCTCCGGCTACACCTCCACCATCAACATCACTATCGAGCAGCATCCATAAACAGCCGGGTGCCCCACCTTCACCGCGGTTTCATCGCGGTTAAGGTGGGATAGATCCACCTATCTACAGCCTCTTATCGCTTTTTATGAGGCCGCGTCCCCCACAAAATTGGAGGACGCAAAATAGAGAAGATGGGGTTGGAAGGTTATAATCCTGCTACATGGCTACCCCACCCATTCCTAGCCTGCTAGAAGCGTGGTCCCTCACGTCCGAGGAACTTTCCGAGATCCTGTCGCAGAACCCAGGTATGCGCGGGCTTATGTTCGGGTTTGTGGCAGAGTACAAACTAAAAAAGCTGTGGCTGGAACGACCGGAAATTGAGAATCTTGTACGTCCGCGCTCTCACGATAGAACGCAGAAGTGTGACTTCCGCTTCGATTACAAAGGGACAGATGTGCGTGTCGAAGTAAAGTGCCTCGATACTCCAAAGGTCAAAGAGGTGCCTGGAGGGTACGAGGGGACATTCCAGTGCAACGCCAGTGATAAGACACCGGTTAATCTTCCCAATGGCGAGACAGTCAATACCAATTGCCTTGTGGTCGGAGGATTCGATATGCTTGCCGTCTGTCTCTATTCATTCGGCAATGTATGGCGATTTGCCTTTGCCTTGAATGATGATCTGCCGCGATCAACATGGCGAGGATACACACTTGAGCAGCAACAATATTTGCTTCCGAGCAGCATGAAGATTTCGTGGCCCTTACGCGCTCCGTTTGCTGACAGCCCTTTTGGGCTTCTTGACCGACTGGTTGCTGAGCGAGCGAGGAGATAAGGTCTTCACAAATACCAAGAAATAGGAGTGGTTCTTGCGGGCATGAACCTGTTTCTTTAGGCGCGTGATGCAGGGGCTATTCGTTCTCATTACAACAAATATATCTTTGGCGTAAAAGCCAAGCTGAGCATAGTGATTGATGATCTCAACATGCGTTAATCGTTGTGTGTTGGCCGATACCTCATCTTGACATTTGACAATCAGAACTCCTTCTTTCCGCAGAACTCTGTATGCTTCTGCACCGGCCCGATAGTACATATCGAGAACTGCATCATGCCATTTAGGGCCGGTTTTTGTTTCCTGGCCATTAGAGTACGCGGTGCGAAATGCAGCATGAGTACCGGAACCAGCAAGGTGCCCGTTCGTGTTTCGATACAGGCCCTCCATATAGGGAGGGTCAAGAACCACACAGTCGAGTGATCCAGAGCGATAGGGCAGGTTGCGGCAATCCACTCCTGTTTTTATATCGCTTGGGAATAAGGTGTATTTTTCGAGGTCAACATTCCGCCAAAATACGCCAAGTCCGTAGGTTACGTCCGCAATCTTTGCGCCCTTGGGGACGTGAAGGTCAAGAATCTTTGGGAATACCTCAGCGTTGTCCCCTTGATAAGCGGATAGCGTCACATCAGAGGTACAAACACCACCCTGGACGCGACGGCTAGGAGCATCCTCTGTAAAAAGAAATGGTTGCGCATATCCCATTTTTTCCGCCTCTCGAAGTTCCCCTTCTAGGTAACCAACTCGGTGGATAAACTGCAACCTGCGGAGAGTTGCAAATCAGGTGCGTTGTGTGAAATTCTCGTCCAACTCGCATTCTGTCAGCAGATTAGACGAACGGCAAGCAAAAATCGGCGTATCCAAGCTATGACCCCACTACCCAGATTCCCATTTTGAGCATTAAACCGGCTTTGGCCGGTGGAGATGGGAAGGAACATGCGGTCAGCATGGAGCCGATATTCTGTAAGCGTCCATGCTGGCGGCAAGTAGGCCGACTACATCACTGGAGCTT
>JBEKNO010000172.1:0-6662 GCA_049522735.1 Occallatibacter sp. | reverse complement strand
AAGCACCTCGATTACAGTTGGCACGGGCACCAGCTACGCCAACACCGCAAATGGCTTGATCAGCGCCATCAACAATGCCGGCCTGGGCATGACGGCCAGCTTCACCACGCAAGCCGGCGCTGGGGTAACCGGTGGCGGAACGCAGACCGGCATTCAGATTACCGGCGGGCTGGTTTCAGTCGGTATCGACCCTAACTCGGTGAGCACCAGCGGGGTAATCAACCCCAGTGGAATTCCCGCCAGCGAACTGCTTACTCAGGGCCAAACCGTCACTGTCAAAGTGGGCGGCGCCACAGTGGGGGCGGTAACGATTTCGCCATCCGTCAACACGCTGGCCGAGCTGGCTGGCGCCATCAACTCATTTGCCGGTGCGCCGGTCACGGCCACCGTTATGACCAATGGCGACGGAACGCAGAGCCTGTCGCTGGCCGATGCCACCTCCGGGGCGGGAGCGTTGAGCGTGACCACAACCCCGGGCGCGGGTGCCCAGGCTCCGGTCTTTAGCACGCCTACCACAGCTGCAAACGCCCCAAGTCTGGCTGCCCTTGCAGGCACGTCTGTAACGGGAGTCGCCGCAACCACCGCCACCTTTGGCTCTACCACCTTTGGCAAAGCTGGAACTAACGCCGTCACGGATGTGCTCTCCGCCGGCGGAAGCATTACCCTCACCAACACCATTCCCAACGGCAACCAGGTTCTGACCTTCGTTATCGGCGCGGGGGTGGATTCGGCTACCACCTTCTATACCGCCAATCACGGCGACAACAGCAACACGCTAGCCAACTTGGCGGCCACCATCAATGCGGAAACCACCACCAATACCACCACTACGGGTGCAGGTCTCGGGGCTGCTGCCACGGTGGGCGCAGGCGGAATTACGGTGACCGCATTGAATGCGCTGAGCGGCGAAAACGTCACCGCCAGCGCCAACACCCTGACCAACGCCAATGCCACCCTCGGTCTCTACAACCCGGTCGATGGCGGCGCAGCCAGCACCGGTACGGATACGGTGACCGTGTTGGATGATGTGGGCGGAGGCGCCGCCGGCCAAGATGATGTTCTGAACACTGGAGGAATCCTCCAACTGACGAATGCGTTGGGCACAACGACCTTTACGGCGACGGCCGGCCAAACCTTTGCCGATCTGGCGCTGCAAATTAACAGCAGCGGCCTCGGAGTCAATGCAGTATGGAATGCCGCCGCCGGCGGCGCGGGCAATGGCGGCCTGGTGCTGACCTCGAATGTCACTGGAGTCAACCACATCACGGTAGGCACTCACACGCTGACAGACACAACCAACGGCGGCAAGGCCATTCAGAGTGACGCAGGCGCCGAGTTAGATGCGCCGGGAACTGCCGGCTCACCCGGCACATACGGCACCGCCGTCTTGCAACTGGCAACCGGTGCTCTCGGCGCCAACGGCAACGATACAACAGGTGTCAATCTGACGGGCCAGATCCAGATCCAGAACGGTGGCGGCGCGGCCTACACCTTCATCATGGGCGTCGGCGTGGATAATGCGGGCACCCGCACCTACTACACGGGCCTCAACACGGTCGCCAGCCTTGTGAACAAGATCAACGGCGTCGCTGGTCTGGGCATCACGGCCATCGCTCCGGGCGGAGGAACGGGCGGCATTTATCTGCAGGCCAACACCGTCGGCACGACTATCTCCACGCCCGGCACAACCACCTTGGCCAACGCGGTCGCTTTTGCCGCTCCGACCGCGTTGAACGGCGTTACGGGCAACACGGGCAGCGATTCAGCGGTAACGGTCGGCGTGCTCGGCGGCGGCTTGAATACAGGCGATACTCTGACCGGCGCCATTTCCATCACCAACAGCGGCGTGACTCACAGCTTCTCGATTGGCTCCGGCGTGGCCAGCGCCACCAACACTGTTCTCGCAGCTGGCGCCACGATTGCTGATCTGGCAACCGCCATCTCGGGCGTCGTGGCCCTGGGGCTCACAGCCCAGGCAAACACCACGGGCCTGACGTTGGCCTCGTCCGCACCTGAAGGCACCGCCATTTCCGTGAACTCCAGTACGCTCGCTGACACCACCCAGGGAACCTATTCAAGCATGACGCTGGGCACGTTCGCCAGCAAAAACGATGCCGTTTCCGGAACCATCAACTTCTCTGTGGGCGGTTCTGCGCAAATCTTCACCCTGGCAGCGAGCGCTACGGTAGCCAGCATGATTAGCCAGATCAACCAGTCCTCGCTGGGAGTTACAGCCAGTTGGGTGGCCGGCAGCAACGGCTACGGAAACGTGATCCTGACATCTAACGCTGAGGGCAGCGCCGGGCAAATTGCCACCCCGGTCACATCCATCAACGATACGACCACCACCGCGACGCTGAGCTTCACCGCCGCCAACCCATATAGCACCGGGCTCTCCAACTCCACATCGCTGGCTTCTCTCTACGATTCAACCACCGGCCAGAGCCAGGCCACTTTTGTCGCAAACACCATTGGGTCGAACGCGATCGCGACGGTCAGTTACGCGGATGGCGCGGGCCAGTCGTTGAGCAGCACTGACCTGTTAAACCAGGCCGATGCCCAGGCCGCGCTGAACGATCTCAATGTGGCCATTAACGACGTGGCTGCGCAGGACGGCTACATCGGCGCGCAGATCAATACGCTGAACTCCATCAGCCAGGTGATGAGCACGCAGCAGGATAACGTGGTGTCGGCGCAGAACGCGATCCAGGCCACCGACTATGCTTCGGCGACGTCGAATATGTCGAAGTACGAAATTCTGAGCCAGACCGGCATTGCCGCGCTGGCGCAAGCTAACAGCGTGGAGCAGGAAGTAACCAAGCTTTTGCAGTAATAGCGAGTTTTTTACCAACCGCACCATTGCACTAACTTCAAGACAACCCAGGGACGGGCGGCGGCAAAGGGCTAACCTTTGCCGCCCATTTTTTGTACAGGGGGCAGGGGTCAGAGATCAGGGAAAAATACTCAGAGGAAGGGATTCCTAACCTGGAGAGTTCCGAAGCGCTGACCGTGCTGGAGATCCTCGGTAAAAAGCAGATCACACCGCGCCTGCATCGCAGCTGAGACGATCAATGAGTCGAACCACGAAAGCCCGCTTTGGGCGTGGAGATGCAGTGCCTCCACATAGAGCGCCTGCGACGAATGCACGCCGAGCAACGGGCGAAAGACCGTGCTCAGATATTGCTCTGCGTCCATCGTCTGCATCGGTTGGGAGAACCGTTTCAGGGCCACATTGAAGAATTCCTGCACCACCTGATAGCTGATGACGCCCTTCCGCGCCGTCAGGGCCTTGCGGATGAGTTCGGCGGCTTACCGGGCTTTCACGGCGGCGCTTTGGTCAAATGAGTAGATGAAGATATTCGTATCCAGAAAGAATCTATCGCTCATTGAATTCGTCCCTGCTGAAGCGCCGGCCCGCATCGACGTGTCGCATGCGCTTCATCAGCGCATCGAAACCCTGAGCGTCTCCCGCGCTCTGGGCAAATTGCGCAAGCCAGTCGCGGAATGCCTCGTTCAGTGTTCTGCGCTGCTCGCGCGCAATCAAGCGCGCCCGCTCGATCAGATCCTCGTCGGCGCTTAAGGTGATGTTCTTCATACGAGAATGGTGTACACGATATTCGTGTAGTTGGCGAGGTAGGTTCGTTTCTGTCAAGGTCCAGGGCAGCTACTAACTGCCTGCTACCATTCACCTGTAGTTAGAAACTCATGAATTGAGGCAGCGGCTTTCCGCCCCGCTCCCATGGCGAGGATAACGGTGGCGCCGCCGGTGACGATGTCTCCGCCGGCGAAGACGCCGCGCTTGGAGGTGCGCATGGTCACGGGATTAGCCACGATGTAGTTGCGCGGGGTGGTCTTGAGGTCGGGCGTCGAGCTCTGGATAAGCGGATTGGCGGTGGTGCCGACGCCGATGATGGCCACATTCACGGGCAAAACGAACTCCGAGCCCTTGATATCGACCGGCGAGCGGCGACCGCTGGCATCGGGCTCGCCCAGTTCCATGCGCACGCAGCGAGCCCCGGTGAGCCAACCCTTTTCGTCGCCGATGAACTCGACGGGGGCGGTCAGCATGCGGAACTCGATGCCTTCCTGGCGGGCGTGCTTGACCTCTTCGGCGCGGGCTGGCATTTCAGCTTCCGAGCGGCGATAGACCAGGGTTGCCGATCGCGCGCCGAGCCGCCGCGAGGTGCGCACCGCGTCCATGGCGGTGTTGCCGCCGCCCACCACGATCACGTCGCGATCGCGGCAGTCGTAGACCGGCTCGTCGTATTCAGCAGTATTGTAGGCGCGCATGAGATTGACGCGGGTGAGGAATTCGTTGGCCGAGTAGACGCCGTTAAGGTGCTCGCCGGGAACGCCGAGAAAGACCGGCAGTCCCGCGCCAGTGGCCACGAAGACCGCGTCGAAGTGCTCGTTCAGCATCAGCTCGTCGATGGTCACGCTTTTGCCCACCACCACGTTGGTCTCGAATTCAACGCCCATGCGGCGCAGGTTGTCCACTTCCTCCTTGACGATGGACTTGGGAAGGCGGAACTCCGGAATGCCGTAGACGAGCACGCCGCCGAGTTCGTGCAGGGCTTCAAAGACGCGGACGCGATGGCCCTTCTGAATCAGGTCTCCTGCGGCCGAGAGGCCGGCCGGGCCGCTGCCGACGATGGCCACGCTCTTGCCCGTGGGCGGCGCGTTGACGGGCAGGCCGAGATGGCCGCTGGAGCGCTCGAAGTCGGCCACAAAACGTTCCAGGTTGCCGATAGCGAGGGGCGCGCCTTTCTTGCCCAGCACGCATCCGCCCTCGCATTGGTTCTCCTGCGGGCAGACGCGGCCGGTGATGGCGGGCAGTGCGTTGTCTTCGCGCAGTTTGGCCGCAGCGGCAAGATAGTCGCCCGCATAGATCAGGGCCACGAAATCATTGATCTTTACTCCCACCGGGCAATCGACGATGCAGGCGGGCTTGGCGCAGGCGATGCAGCGCGTGGCTTCGGTGAGGGCCTGGTCGGCGGAGAGGCCCAGGTTCACTTCCGCAAAGTTGCGGCTGCGCACCTCGGCGCCGAGCTCCGGCATGTGCGCGCGCTGTATCTTCATCCGCTCCTTCAGCGGAAGAACATTCATTGCAGAGCGGGGAAGTGCATTCTTCTCAGCCATGGAGCGCACCCTTTCCGGCCAACTCCGCGGCGGCCAGCTCGGCGCGAAGCCGCGCCACTTCCTTTTCCCTGGCGGCCAACTCGGCGCGAAGCTCGGCCACTTCCTCCTGCTTGTGTTCCTCGAAATACTTGAGCGACTGGCACTCCTTGTCACGGTACATGGCGTTGCGCTGCATGAGCACCTCGAAGTTGACCAGCGAAGCGTCGAACTCCGGCCCATCCACGCAGGCGAACTTGCTCTGCTTGCCCAGCAGCACGCGGCATCCGCCGCACATGCCGGTTCCGTCCACCATGATGGAGTTGAGGCTGACCATGGTCTTAATCCCCAGTGGCCCGGTGATCTGCGCGACGGCCCTCATCATGGGCACCGGGCCGACGGCGAGCACAAAGTCGAGCTTGCGCCCGGCGGCGATCAGTTCGTTGAGCTTTTTGGTGACCAGGCCCTGTTCGCCGTAGCTGCCGTCGTCGGTCATGATGTAAGTCTCGCTGCTGGCCCTGCGCACCTCGTCCTCAAAGACCACCATTTCGATGTTGCGTGCGCCTTCAATGAAGATGACGTGATTGCCGGCCTGCTGGAGCGCGTTGGCCGTGGGCAGCGCCATGGCCGTACCCACGCTGCCGGCCAGAATCACCGCCGTGCCGTAGTTCGCGATCTCAGAGGGATGGCCGAGGGGGCCCACGATGTCCAGAATGGAGTCGCCCGCTTCAAGACAATTCAGCAGGGAGGTGGTCTTGCCGATGGCCTGCACCACAATGGTGACCGTGCCCGCCCGGGAGTCCGCGCTCTTGATGGTGAGGGGAATCCGCTCGCCCTTCTCATGCAGGCGGAGAATGAGGAACTGCCCCGGCCTCTGCTTGCGGGCGATGCGCGGCGCCATAATGACAAACTGCTTGATATTGAGGCCGACGTTGCGGGCTTCGATGATCTTGTACATAAAGTTAGGCCTCCGCTTCGAACGCTGGTCCAGGGAGTCTGGCTCCGGGCACTGCGAACGGAAACCGGACCGGAGGACTAATGCCGTAACGGACAGGGACGACTCTATTGCCATCCTTCCTGATTATTCAGGATTTAAGAGAAGAGACCTGTGATGGGAGTCACGAGGGGATTTGGAAATGGCGGCGGAGAGATGCACGGAGAGAGAGCCTGCCTGGGCTATTCGAGCAATGGGCTGTTCTGGCTGTTGCAGCGGGAAACGCGGGAGCGGCTCAGATTTCCGGGTCAATCTTTCAGCTCAGGCTGGTGCGCGGCGGCGTCTTCCATGCGGGCGAGGATGGAGCGCAATTCGTCGAACTCGGGGCGGCCGTGGAGGGGTTTCAGGCGCGGGTCGGCGAGCATCTGGAAGAACCAGGGACAGCGGTCCTCCGCGGCGGCGCGCAGTTCTGAGAGAGCGGCATCATGGTCTTCCAGGGCAACATAAACGGCGGGCGTGAACGATTTGAGGACGAAGCGTTCGCGGCTCATCCATTGCAGCCGCTCGAGGATGGCTCGGGCCTCGTCCCGGCGGCCCGCGCAGGCCAGGGCAT